>CAYUIS010000145.1:0-13637 GCA_964444825.1 uncultured Anaerolineales bacterium
GACCACGTCGCCATAGTGGTAGGTGGACTTGACCGGATCGCTGACCACGGAGCCACTACCGATGACGTTGACGGATAGGGTGTACTCGTCCTGGGTGAAGGTGGCGGTGACCGCCTTGTCGCCGTCCATCGTGATGGTCTCGGGGCTGGCGGAGCCGCCCAGGTCGCCGCTCCAGCCATCGAACGTCCAGCCTGTGTCGGCGGTGGCGGTGAGGGTGACCACGTCGCCGTAGTGGTAGGTGGCCTGGTCAGGATCCTTTGTCACCGAGCCGCTGCTGACTATGCTCGTGGTAAGCTCAGTGTAGATTTCCAGGGGCATTGTGATGGCGGCTGTGTAATCACAAGCATCGGTCACGACGAGGGTCACCGTGTGGGTGCCGGGTGTGCTGTACATCCGGTTTGCAGTCGGGCCTGAGCTTGTGTCGCCGTCGAAATCCCACGACCACTCAACGATCGGCGTGCCATTGGTGGTACTGGTGCTGGTAAAGTACACAGTGTCACCGGCGATTGCTGTGGTTGGTGTGTGATCAAAGCTGGCAACCACCGCCGGTGGTGTCAAGGCAGTTACAAGAACGGATCCAAGCGGGCTGGCTACAAGCTGGGTGCTGGTGACGACCCGGTAATACTGATTGGTCAATCCCTCCTCGCAAGTGGTAACGACAAAGGAGACCTCCTGAGCATCGCTGGGATCAATAGTCGGGATCGTCCACGAGATGACACCGCCGCTTTCCGTGCCACCGGAGACGTACTGCGCGTTCAGAGGCAGTTCGTCCGTCACGACGACGTTCGTCGCCACGCCTGTGCCGGTGTTGCTGACGTGAAGGGTGTAGGTCAGCGGGGTGCCGACGACCACGTCTGCTGCCGCTTTGGTCACAGTCAGAACAGGCCTCTGGACCGTGGTGGTTGCGACGTTGGTCTGTCCGACATAGTCAGCGGTAAAAACGAAGGCCGAGTTCGTGATCGGTGTGCGGTCGGATACATTCCATTTGACCGCTGCTGTGATGGTTAGATCGACCGAGGTGCGGGCAGGGACAGTGGTTGTGAAGACGACAACGCCGTCGCTCTCCACGCCGCCCGACATCCACTCCAAGTGGGCATCCAATGTGTCGGAGACGACCACGTCGGTGTCGGTATACGCGTCGGTGTTGACGAGGCGGATGGTGTACTCAACCGTGCTGCCGGGGGTGATGGTGACGGCATCGGTGTGCTTCGTGTACGCTAGCCCGCTCTCGTCCCACCCCATATCGTAGCCCGCGCTCTCTGGGCGGGGATCGCCCTCAAAGTCGTGGTCCGGTGCATTGGCGCTGGTGCCAGCGTCGCGAGCTGGGGAGGCCGCGTCGAGATGGTAGCCCCACAGCCCAGTATCGGCAAACCGGGGATTCACAAAAATGTCGCCAGGGCGCGATGCGGGAGGGCTGCCGGCATAGTCGTTGGGTGTGTTGCCCCACAAATCACCATACCCAACCGAAACGCCCGCCCACCAGTAGAAGCCGCCACCGCATCCGCCGGCGGAACAACTGTTGTTCACAATGATGTTGTTAGCGAATACGCCGTTTGACTGGGCGCCAAATGCACCACCGAACCCACCACTGGTCTGGCCCTGGGCTCGGTTGCCGATCACCGTGTTGTTGATGACGCGCGTTGGAGCAGCAGGCGTACCGTTCACCATCATCGCGCCGCCGACCGGTCCTGTGTTCTCATAGCAGCGCCCGATGCAGCGCACCGTATTGGTGAGGATCAGGTTGTTGGTGACGGCGATCTGATTGGTTCCGCCCCACGTGTCGATGCCACCCCCTTCTGCCCAGTAGTTGTTCTTTGTTGCATCAGTCCCGCCGGGGCTTTCACACAGATTGTTGTAGATCACGTTGCCCTCGATCAGAGCAGCTTCAGCATCGCTCGCCAGACCGATGCCACCGCCATTCGCCACGACTGAGCGGTTGACGTTGCCCGCGATCAGGTTACCGCGGATGATGGCCTGCGTATCGCTACCCTCTGAGAAGCCAATGCCGCTGCCTTCCCCGTAGGTAGCGACACTATCCACGGCGAGAGCGTGGAGCGTGTTGGTCGTCACCTCAGAGCCTTCGATCAACGAATCGTTGCCATCCCCTCGGATGGCGACGCCCCCTCCCACGGCAAAGCCGAGTGTGGACGTGATGACATTGTCGTGGATGGCGGAGCCTATGATCTGGGAACCCGGGCCCCGGATGTCGATGCCGCCGCCCAACGCGTCGCCGCCGGTGCCTATTGCGACGAGGGCGTTTCTATAGATTTGAGTGTTGGTCACCAGGTGGGAACCGCTCACAACGGCGATTCCTGCACCGTATGCATCCAGGCCCGATGCTGGTTCGTGCCGGTTGTACCGGATGGTGCTATTGGAGATAGCGATCGGGCTGGAGGTGTTTAACGTAAGGGCGTGCTCGGCGTATTCAATCGTTGCCCCGCTCAGGTGCCCGCTGCTGCCAGGGGCATAGGTGATGCCTCTCCATGCCCCAGGAACGGCTGGGGAAGCAACCGTGGTAAAGGCTATCGGGCCGTCGCTGTGTAGATCACCCTGTACCGTGAAACCAACCCCGTCCTCGACGAGAACGGTTGTGTTGGGGGCGATCGTGATAATCACACCACTCTGGATCGTCACGTCTGCTGTGGCCGTGATGACACCCGGCCCCCAGGTACCGTCGTTCGTCTGGTTCGGCGTGATGGTGCTGCCATCCGGCTGGTCGTCTGCCAACGTCACGCCCATCCCCACCGTCAGCACTAGCACCAACGCCAGAGCAACGGTCAGCCCGAATCCCAACACGACTGACACGGTCACATCACCGAGGTCCGATAGGTGGAAACTGCACTTTAGTCGATTGACCTTGATCATGTTGCCTCTCCTAAACTCCCTGCTCTTGTGTATTTCCCGCCTGGTTTTCCAATGCCTCCAATACTGCCCTGCGTATGTCCACGAGCCCTACCGGTTTGCCCAGAATGCGCTGTATGGAAGTGCCTTTGGTCTGTTCCTGCACCATTTCGCCGCCGCAGCCCGTGATCATAATGATGGCCGCCTGTGGGCACAATCGCCGGATATGCTTTGCTAGTGCTATACCGTTCATTCCCGGCATCTGATAGTCGGTGATGAGTAGATCGAAAGGTCGCTGTTCACAAAGTCGCAACGCTTGGCGGGCGTCAGTTGCCACGGCAACCTCACAGTTGGGCAACATCTCTAGCCCAAGCTGGAGGCCCAATACCAGTTTCTCCTCGTCGTCCACAATTAGGATCCGTCGCTGCGTCAGTAAGTGTTCCATTATCATCTCTGTACCGATGTCCATGTCACCTGCGAATGTTTCTATGATCATAGCACAAAGCAAGACTTACGCCGTTAAAGTTCCGTAACAGGTATGTAACAATCGTGTGAGTGAGAAAAACGGCAGAGGGTTGAACATCTACGTTCAACCCTCTGCCGTTGCCCAACGTTTTACTGGCTGCTCTGCACTACTCAGCTATCGTGTAGCCGACTCCTCGCACTGTGCGGATGATGCCGGTTTGCCCAGTCGCCTCTTTGATCTTTTGTCGGATTCGATAGACGTGTTGGCGCACCGTCTCGCTTGCCTCCCACTGCTCGCTTTCGTATCCCTGCACCTCTCGTACCAGTTCCTGGGACGAGACGACCCGGGGAGCCTCGCTGATCAAGTAAGAGACCAGACCGAATTCGGTGGGACTGAGATCGAGCAGGTGGTCGTCCAAGGTGATCAGATGGCGCAGAGAATCCACGACCAGCCCTTCTCGCTGCAAGAAACGCTTGCGCTCCTCAGCCTCGGCAGGTTGGACGACGGCGGACAACGGTCTCTCAACCCGCTTGGCAAGGGTGGTGCGAATATCCTCTAGGCTGCCGGCCATTTCCTCTATGTGATCCAGCAGGTCACGGTCCCGGGTTTCCTGTTGATCGAGGATGCCTCTACGTATGCTCTCGCGAAGCTCGGCCGGTTTGCAGGGCTTGAATAGGTAGTCGTGGGCGCCCTGCCGTAGCGCTTCGACCGCTGTCTCCAGCGAGGCGTGGGCGGTGAGCACGATGGTGACCGTGTCTGGTGAAGTCTGGCGCAGTGCCTTCAGCACCTCGATACCCCCTACGCCTCTCATCTTCAAGTCAATCAGTGCCACATCGAATCTCTCGGTTGTTTCAGAGATGAGCTCCAGTGCGGCCTCTCCGCAGTCCGCCGTCACCACCTGATGCCCGTCTTGTGTGAGCATCTCCTTCAGAGATGCCCGTATGTTTGCCTCATCATCCACAATCAGAATCTTGCCTGTTGGAAGCATCGCCGCTCCTTTCCCTCTGACCTGCCTCAAAGGTGTTTCCTACTCCATCCTCAGTACGAGTGAGCTGCCCAAGACAGTAGCTCTGACGGGTTCCTCATGCGACCTTTCAACTTGGCGGTGGTTGTTCCACCGGCAGCAGGATTGTAAAGGTTGTTCCCATCCCTGGGTGACTCTCCACTGTGATCTGTCCGTTGTGGGCTTGGATGATTCCGTAGCTGATCGACAGCCCTAACCCTGTGCCGCTTTCCTTGGTGGTATAGAAGGGCTCAAAGAGGCGGGACACTACCTCTGGTAGCATACCCTCTCCTGTGTCACTGAACTCGATACGCACCGCTGGCAGAGATTGCTTGTCATCGCCACCCTGCGTTTGATCCAGGCCAGTAGATATGTACAACGTCCCACCCGTGGGCATTGCATCGACGGCGTTGAGCACCAGATTCAGCAAGACCTGTTTGAGGTGATCGGGGTTGGCCTGGATCTCCGGAATGTAGTCGGCCCACACGCGCTCGACGGTGACTTGGCTGTGTTGGAGCTGCTTGCTTGTGAGTTCGAGCACGCTTTCCAAGACAGCGTGCAGGTAGGTGGGCTGCAAACCCTCGCGCGCTGGGCGGTAAAAGTCGCGCATGCGCCGTACGATGATGGCGATGCGCTCGATCTCCTCACCCACAATCCCTAGATAGCGGTCCATCTGATCTGCACGCTGTTGTTGCCCTCCCAGTCCCGTGTTCTCCTGCGCCAGCGTCAGATAAGTCCGCACCGCCTGGAGCGGGTTGTTGATTTCGTGAGCGATGGAGGCTGCCAATCTTCCCAGAGCCGTCATCTTCTCGGCGTGGATCAGTTGTGCCTGAGTTTCCTCCCACTCGCGTAGTAGTGTCCGGAGCTCGTCGTAGAGACTTGCGTTGCCCAGGGCCACCGCCAGCGTGGAGGCAACAGCTTGCAGAGTACCCAAGTCCTTGCGGCTGTAGATCCCGGCTTGACTGCTGGTCACCGTAACGACACCACTGACGCGCTCTCGCATCAGCAATGGGACGGCCATCAATGCACGCGCCTGGTTGCCAAACGGGTGATCTATCCATTCCAGGAAGCGCGGGTCGGCCTGCACATCCTTGGTCAATACTGGCTGGCGGCGATCCAGCACCCAGCCAACGATACCTTCTCCCGGTGCCACGCGAACTGGAATCTCGGCTGGAGTGCCTTGTACCAGTGCCAGTACGAAATACAGAGCACCCGTGTGCGGGTCTGGTTGGAATAGTGCAACGTTTTCGGCCTGGAAAAGACGTCGAACCTGGTTCAGCGCAGCATGCACAACCGTGGAGTAGTCAAGTGTAGAGGTCAATGCCAAACCAATCTCGTTCAGCAGTCCCAGTTCATTGGCATGCGCCCGCATAGACTCATATAGGCGGGCGTTCTCCAGGGCGGCGGCGGCGATAGATGATACAGCTTCCAACAGGCTCAAATCTTCGTCAGTGAATTCTCCTTCCTGTTTGTTGATGATCTCGATCGCACCAGTGATCCGCCCGCGATGTTTCAGGGGCGCACACAGCAACATCTGGGTCTCGGAGCCAGTGATTGCATCTATGCCGTCGTACCATCGCGGGTCATGGTAGACGTTGTTGACTAGCACTGCTTGGCCGTGTTGGGCCACCCAGCCAGCAATGCCCTGCCCCAGCACAACGTGCTGGCCGCGCAGAGCACGTATTTGGTCCCCCAGAGTCAGCACAAATACCAGTCTCTCTGTGTCAGGATCAAGCACCAAGATTGAGCCCGAAGCCGCCTTGAGTGCCTGGCAGGTCAGTTGCAGAACTTGGCTCAAGGCGGTGTCCAGTTCCAGCGAGGAGACTGCAGCGGCACTGATTTCATTGAGAATGGCGAGCCTTGCAGACTGTTGCTGGCTAGCTTGATAGAGCCGCGCGTTCTTGATAGCCTGTCCGGCCCGGTGCGTGGCCGCCTTTGCCAGGGCCCGATCCTCATCAGCAAGCGGCCAATCGGCCGATCGCCCGCCCAACGCCATGACTGCCATCAACTCCTCGTTATCCCAGATGGGAACGGCCATACCTTCAGCACGCCATTCCTGTGCCAGATCGGGATGACCACTGAGTGCGACTAGCTCCTGACTGGAGAAAGGGATGATTTCGTGGCTGCTCTGTAGGCGCTGTATGAAAGCCTGTGAGCGATGTCTTGCTTCTTCAGAGGCTGCTGGCTCGATCCAACCCTGACTCAGGATACACATCTTTCCCAAGCCTGGACCGCTTTGTGGAGGCAGCACAAACAATATGCCCACTGCCGCGTCCAGGGCGGCAGCGATGTGCTGCAAGGTTATCTCTGCTACTTCCTCTGGATTGAGAGTGGCGACCAATGCCTGATCCAACTCGTTGAGCACTTGCAGCCGGTCCACCTGGCGGAGCGCTTCTTCTGCCCGTTTGCGGGTCGTAATGTCCTCCATGCTCCCTTCGTAATAGAGCACACACCCCTTATCATCTTGTACTGGCCGGGCTGCCTCTTTTACCCAAATAATCGTTCCGTCATAGCGGCGTAATTGCACTTCAAAATCGCGTATGATGCCCTCGCGTTCCATTAGGGCCTGCCACCGCTCGCGTTGATCAGTGTCCACATATGTGTCACCTGCATTGACCCTCAGTAGGGTCTCTCGGTCTGGATAACCCAGCATCTGGACCATGGGGGGATTGGCATCAAGGATGTGTCCCTCTGGCGTAGTGCGATAGAGCCCTAGCGGTACGTCTTCAAAGAGGCGGCGTGAATGGACCGTCGACTCTAACAGTGCTTTCTCCACCCGCTGGCGATGCTCTTGCTCGATGATCAGCCTGCGATAGCGGTTGAGTCGAACGATAGTTCGGACCCGGGCCAGTAGCTCGGCTTTGTCAATGGGCTTGGACACAAAGTCGTCGGCCCCAGCCTCGATACTCTGCAGGCGAGAGTCGCGATCATCTAGGGCGGTGACCATGACGACGGGGACCTGGGCCAAGAGCGGGTCGTCGCGCAGTCGTCGGCAGACTTCAAAGCCGTCCATATCTGGCATCATCACGTCCAAGAGGATCAGATCAGGGCTAAGGTCCGCCGCCTTTGCTAGTGCCTCTGGGCCACTGCAGGCGAAAGCGAGATCGTACCCCGCTCGAGACAGGAGCGCTTCTAGCGTGTCGCGAGTGCTGGGTTCGTCATCTACAATGAGAACGGAACCCTTGTGTGTCGTGCCACAAGCCGTTTCATCGGTAGTGTGACTCATGGTATTCCTCCGTCGGCTTCGAATGTGCAGCCCTCCCGCTCATGCCACGGAATGCGCTGCGCACCTACGCTCCCAACTGATGTCTCTCGTACTTGCTAATCTGTTCTTTGTCTATTATACTCTATTTTTGGATTAGAATCTATGGCCCATCCGTCCCACCTGATAGGGTTGTAGCTGTTCGCCTGTGCGCGCGTGTCGCTCGCGTTGACTACGTCGCCACCTTGCGATATACTTGTCGACGAGGTCGGGGGCCGGGGTGCACGTTCCGCCTCGCCATCCCGGCCAATGACGGAGTGGACTCGTGGATGCCAGGACGCTGATCAAAATGTACAATGCCGGAACCCGGGACTTTTCCCGGGCCGACCTCAAGGGCGCCGACTTGCGCGAGGCCAATTTGTGGTGGATCGACCTGGAGTCTGCCAACCTCAGCGGCGCTGACCTTGTGGGGGCCAACCTCAAGGGCGCTAACCTGATTGGCGCCAATCTGAGCGGCGCCTCCCTGGACGCTGCCGATCTGAGCGGTGCCGCTCTGTTCGGAGCCGATCTCCGGGAGGCCGATCTACGAAGGACCAATTTGAGCACCGCCGACTTGGGCCGGGCCGACCTGGCCGGTGCCAATCTAGCTGGGGCCAACCTGGAAAAGGCCGATCTGCGGGAGGCCAATCTACGGGGAGCCCAGGTGACCTCTGAACAACTCGCCCAGGCCAACTTGCTTCAAGGGGCCATCCTGCCCGATGGCACCAGGGGTGAAGAGTGATCTGGTGTTATCTAGACTTGGCCCATCTTGATCCAATTCCCTGTGGACAGGAGGAATCGCCTTGAGCAAACTGCTGGCTCTCGTCATCGAGGACAACGTCGACCAGGCCGAAATTCTGGCCAAGTCACTTGAGGCTGCTGGATTCAAGACCGAAACCATCAACGACGGCAACACCGCCATGTCGCGATTGGATGCCGTTGTGCCCGATCTGGTCGTGTTGGATATGCACCTGCCGGGCGTCTCTGGAACCGGTATCCTGCTCAAGATTCGGGCTGACGCTCGCCTGGCGCACACCCGTGTGATCGTCGTCACTGTCGAGCCCGAGACGGCCGACTTTGTTCGGGGCGAGGCCGACTTGCTACTTGTCAAGCCGATCGATTTTGTGCAGTTCGGCGTCGCGGCTGCCAGCCTGTGCCCGCCCCGGCGCTGAACCAGGCACAAGCCCCATGGATTTTGCGATCTCCGAGAATACACAGAGCATGATCCGCGTCATCCGCGACTTTGTGCGGCGCGAGGTCTATCCTCTGGAGCGTCAATTCCTCGTTTCTAGCTTCCGCGACATGCTGCCCGTCCTCTCCGAAAAGCGCAGCCAAGCCCGGGAGATGGGATTGTGGGCTCCCCACATTCCGCAACATCTCGGCGGCCAGGGCCTCAGTCTGCTCGAGTTCGCCCACGTCAGCGAGGAGTTGGGCCGCAGTCCCTTGGGTCACTACATCTGCAACTGCCAGGCCCCCGACGTTGGCAACATGGAGATCCTGATCAAACACGGGACGGAGGAGCAAAAGGAGGCCTACCTCTTGCCCCTCGTCCAGGGGGAGATTCGCAGTTGCTTTTCTATGACCGAGCCCGGCTACCCTGGCTCAAACCCCACCTGGATGGGCGCCACCGCCGTTAAGGAGGGCGATGATTACGTCATCAACGGGGAAAAGTGGTTCACCACCGGGGCGGATGGCGCCGCCTTTACCATCGTCTTGGCCGTCACCGACCCCCAGGCCGAGAGCCGCTACCTGCGCGCCAGTATGGTCATCGTCCCCACTTCCACTCCTGGCTATAAGCTTGTGCGCAATACCTCTGTTATGGGTGAGACCGGAAGCGACTATGCCAGCCACGGCGAGGTCCTGTTCGACGAGTGCCGTGTTCCCCAGGCCAACCGCTTGGGCCCGGAAGGGGCCGGCTTTACCATCGCCCAGGAACGCCTCGGCCCTGGCCGTATCCACCACTGTATGCGCTGGATCGGCATCTGCGAACGCGCCTTTGACCTCATGTGCCGTTGGGCGGCCACCCGCCGCACCGCACCCGACCGCACCCTGGGCAGTCGCCAGATCGTCCAGGCGTGGATCGCCGAGAGCCGGGCCGAGATCAACGCTGCTCGTCTGATGGTTCTGCAGACCGCCTGGATGATCGACCAGGAAGGCCCCTACGCAGCCCGCGAGGAGATATCCCTGATAAAGTTCTACGTCGCCGGGGTCCTGCAGCGCGTCCTCGACCGGGCCATCCAGGTCCACGGCGGTATGGGGATGACCGACGATCTACCCCTGGCCTACTGGTATCGGCACGAGCGAGCCGCCCGCATCTACGACGGACCCGACGAGGTACATAAACTCGTCGTAGCCCGCCGCATTTTGCGTGAGTACGAATGATAAATTGACATGGTCACAGATTGGCTTGACCGCCCGGCTGCCGTTCGGACGGGCGAGGAACTGGATACCGAGAGGTTAGCCGCCTATCTTGACGCTTACCGGGACCGTGTTCCTGCTCTCGGTGAACCTGTCACCGTCGAGGTGGCCCAGTTCCCCAGCGGTCATTCCAATTTGACCTACCTGCTGCGTGTCGGCCAACTCGAGCTCGTGCTGCGACGTCCGCCCTTTGGCGCCACGGCCAAGACCGCTCACGACATGGGGCGCGAGTACCATATCCTGTCTCACTTGGTAGACGTATACCCCAAGGTGCCGCGCCCGTTCCTCTACTGCGAGGATGAATCTGTGCTGGGCGCGCCCTTCTACCTGATGGAGCGGCTGGAGGGTGTCGTCCTGCGCGCCTCCGTGCCGAAAGGACTCGACCTATCCCCAGTCCTGATGCGCGCGCTGTCGGAGAGCTTTGTCGATAACCTGGTGGACATCCACGCCCTTGACTACACCGCCGTCGGACTGGGCGATCTGGGTCGCCCGGCCGGGTACGTGACCCGGCAGATCGAGGGCTGGATGACTCGCTACTGCAATGCCCGTACCGACGATATCCCTGCCATTGAGCGGGTGGCCGCGTGGCTGGCCGATCACGTGCCGCCGGAAGCGGGGGCCTCGCTGATCCACAACGACTACAAGTACGACAATCTTGTGCTAGACCCGGACGATCTTTCCCGCATCGTCGGCGTGCTCGACTGGGAGATGGCCACCATCGGCGATCCGCTGATGGACCTGGGCACCACCCTCGGCTACTGGATAGATCCCGACGATCCGCCCGAGGCCCAGGGCCTCCCCTTCGGCCTGACGACGCTGCCTGGTAACCTGAATCGCCGCCAACTGGCCCAGCGCTATGCAGAAAAGAGCGGACGCGATCTCTCCCACGTCCTGTTCACCTATGTCTATGCCCTGTTCAAGATCGCCGTCATCGCCCAGCAGATATATGCCCGCTACAAGGCTGGCTTCACCAGCGACCAACGTTTTGCCATCATGATCTATGGAGTTCAGATCCTAGGTCGTATGGCCGTGCTGGCGATAGATAAGGGCCGGATTGACAGCCTCGGTTCCGGGTGAGGGGCGGCGGTAGAGGGGCCTATTCGTTCCAACCCTCGTCATCATTCCTGCATTCCCAAGAATACCCCAGCTTTTGTTCACCTGGGATATACATTGTCCTG
Source organism: uncultured Anaerolineales bacterium (assembly GCA_964444825.1). Taxonomy (GTDB): domain Bacteria; phylum Chloroflexota; class Anaerolineae; order B4-G1; family B4-G1; genus CAYUIS01. Next base: position 11,148 of record CAYUIS010000145.1, read on the forward strand.
GTATATTGATGTTGTTTGCGATAGATGTCATGAACAGGTGTCCCTGCTATGCCGATTTCAATGATGATGACTGTGCCTGTTACAGATGAGTTTGGTGCCTGGCTCAACTCCGAGGCCAGGGCGCGTCGTTGGCCACTCGAGACTGTTGCCCACCGAATTGGTATCTCCCCCGACGATCTCGGCCGCGTTGCTCAGGGCCAGTTGGAGCCCAGCGTTGACCTGTGTCGGCGACTCGCTGCCGCCTTTGGCGTCTCGGAGGATGAGGTGTTCTGCCACGCCGGCCTCGCCTCGCCTGATCTCGCTCCCGAGCGGGATGAGGAAGCGCTCTGGGAAGAGGCCGCCTACCTCTTCAGCCGGCTTTCTCCCGGGCAACAGGAGATGCTCCTCGCTTTCGTCCGCGCCCTGTTGATCGAGGAAGAGGAACGCCAGCAATCGCCCGAGTCCAGCGCCGATGACGCCCCTACCCAGTAGATAGCGAAACTAACCGAGATAGTCCGCCCGCGGCTGCGGCCACCTACCCGCCGCTCCCGTCCGGGTCTGCCGGGTTCGGCGTGTTCCCTGTGCGCTGGCCTCTAGTTTTTTGACGAGAAGCTCGCGCCCGCCTTTCCCCTTGCGTGGATAGAACATATGCGCTATACTTGCGACATGGTACAAGCGTACAGACGCAAAACAACCTCGGTCTCCCTGATCAACTACCACTTCGTCTGGTGCCCCAAGTACCGACGCAAGATGCTCGACGGCCCAGTCAAAACGCGGCTGGAGACGCTGATCAGGGAAGTCGCAGTAGATCTCGATTGCACGATTCTGGCCCTGGAAGTGATGGCAGACCACAGGCATCTGTTCTTGAGCTGTCCACCGACCCTGGCCCCTTGCCAGATCGTTTCCCGCGTCAAGGGGCACTCGTCCCGCAAACTGCGACCAGAGTTCCTGCCCCTGCGACGATGGCCCTCCCTGTGGACACGCTCCTACTTGGTGGGCACAGCAGGAAACGTCTCCGCCGACACCATTCGTCACTACATCGCGACGCAGAATCAAAGGGAAAGAGCCTGAAACATGTCTACCCAATCCCTGACCTACGTGTGCAAGATCAAGAACCTGGAGCGGGTGGGCGACGCTCTCGACAGCACGGGGCTGGCGTGCTCCAGGTTGTGGAACGTGGCCCTGTATCATACCCGCCAGGCGTGGGACGAGATGGGCAAGATACCGAGCGCCTTCGATACCCAGAAGGTGATGCAGGAGCATTACTGGTTCAAGCAACTGCCAACCCACACTGCCCAGGCAGTCACCCAGGAGTTGTGGCAGGCATACAAGAGCTGGTTCGGTCACCGCCGCAACGGAAACTCGAAGGCTCGGCCACCCAGATACCGCAAGCGAAACGGGCAAGTGCCTCCCTCCACGATCACTTTCAAGCGCAGCGGCTTCCAGCTTGAAGGGACAATCCTCCGCCTCTCGCGGGGCAAGACGGTAGCGGCTGAAACGGGAGAGCAGTTCCTGTACCTGGAGTTGGCCCTGCCACCGGGAGCGAACGTGTCCAATGTGCGGCAGGTGCGACTGGTGCCTCGCAACGGAAAGTGGGAAGCGCACGTGGTGTGTGAGGTGCCCACGGCCCTCCAGTCTCCCGGCAGGGGAATGGCGAGCGTGGACGTGGGGATCATCAACCTGGCCACGGTGGCCTACTCCGATGGTACGACTGAACTGTACAGCGGGCGCGGGCTCCTGGCGCAGGAGTACTATGTTGCCAAAGAGATCGCCAAATGCAAGCCGATGGGTTGGCTGCCCGGCAGCCGGAAGAGGGCGGCGTCGAAGCGAGAGAGGAGGTGGCATCATAGGAGAACTCAGAGACGGCGGCAGTTCTTGCACGCCGTTACCCGGCGTATCGTGGACACTTGTGTCGAGAAGGGAATCGGCACCATCGTCCTGGGCGACCTGAAGGGTATCCGGCAGCAGAGGAACGGAGGGGCCCGCAATCACGGTAGGGCCGGCAACCTGAAGCTGCACACCTGGCCGTTCGATACGTTCGTTCAATTGCTCGCCTACAAGGCAAATCTGGCGGGCATCACAATCGTCCAACTGAGCGAACGGAACACCAGTCGAACGTGCAGTGTTTGTGGTTGTCTGAATGCCAACAATCGTGTTCATCGTGGTCTCTACGTCTGCTCGGAATGTGGTGCCACCATCAACGCCGACGTCAACGGCGCGGTGAATATCCTACACAAGTATCTCCAAGGACTCGACGATCCAGATGAGTCGAGCACCGGAGTACCGGTTCGAGTGGGCCCTCGTCCTGTCCGGCAAGGACAGGGCACTTGTCCTGTGCGGCCCTGTACTGTCCTGTACAGGAGAGTGCAAGGACAGGGTGACCTGCCCACGATCTGGCCCGAACCATTGGTCAACCGCTACGACTGGGGAGAGCCCAGTCCAATCGTCCGTGTGGCGGGGAGCGTCCCGGCAGGAAACACCTGCCACTGAAGGGGCCGCCAAGAACCCTAC
>CAYUIS010000146.1:0-13443 GCA_964444825.1 uncultured Anaerolineales bacterium
CCAGGTTGTAAAAGATCTGTAGGCTGAGGTGCTTGACCTGGTCGGCCAGATCGCTGGTATTGATGATCTTTTCGATGTCCTCTAGATACCGTTCCGTCCTTGTCTCCGCAACATTGACCCATACGAAGGTACCGCCCAGTCTCCCTCGTTGCACCTTCTCCGGGCTCAACTCATATCCAGACAAAGAAAGGCGGGCCAGTTCCGTCCTCAGCCGATCTATCTCTAGTCCGGCGTCCACGAGGGCGCCAAGCGTCATGTTGCCGCTGATGCCGGAGAAGCAGTCAAAGTAGGCTATTCTCATCCAGTGTGTGTCCTTGTTGGATTGGTTCAATCTTCAAGATTGAACCAATCTGGTCAGCAAAAAGGTGCAACCGGCGACTTGGCCAGCAAGTAGTCCCCCGCTTGGCCTCCCACGACCAGACGATGGTAGGCCGGTTGGCCCTGTGGGATCACGCGTTCAAGGCTGCCCATGGCGACGATCCGCTCCCCGACCCCTGCCTGGTCGGTGAAGCGTCCCCGGAAGGAGACGATCTCCCGCAGGCCGGTGACGGGTGGATCGTGAGGGAACGTCACCTCCGAGACGGCGTAACGGCATGGCGTGAACATGGCATTCTGGTCGTCGGTCACAAGCGCCTGGATCCTGGTAATCCCCAATGGCTCAAAGCGATGGCTGCCGTACTGATCCTGGATCTCTTCAGGATACTTGACAAAGCGGATAAAGCACTCCCAATCTCGAAAGCGCACCTCGTTGACTTTACGCTGCTGGAGCCGGAAAAAGTCGGCCGAGGAGAGCGGAGTATCGGGCTGGTGTTCTGCGTGCAGCGCCTCCAACTCCGCTCGACTGGGACGGCGTATGGGAGCGGCTGGATCGTTCAAAAGCTGGTGGAGCGCCTGGTGGACGGTCCTTCCTGCCGCCTCGCCGTACACGATCAGGTCCACATCCGAATCCTGGCGGTGCATCCCGAGCATCACTGAGCCAGAGATACCCAGGTGCTGCCACGGGATGCCCCCGGCTGTGTGGAGCAATTCTGCCAGCCCTAGCGCACGTTCCTCGACCAGATCGGAAGGGCCTAAATCACGCAGGGTTGCCAGGTAGTGACACGGATCGTAGACCGTGCGGACGAGCTGTCTAGGCACGCTCTGTAGCCGGAGCCCAAAGACCGGCTCGAATGCCAGATAGGCCGGATAGTCGGTCTCCAGGATTTCCTGCTGCTCGTCAAAGTGGTATACTCGCCGGTAGCGGAGGTCTTTCCGCTCCCGATCGCCCTTGGGATCAGGAAGATAGCGCAGGTAGGCCACCAATCGATCGGGGGGATGGATCAGCCCCTTGACCGTAAAAATCAGATCGTCCGTTGTCTCTACGGCGTATCCCTCGATTGCCATCAAAGCACACATTGCTCCTGTTGTCCGAAATGCTGGCGTGTTGTTCATAGGGAAGGGGCGTTGGGGGCGGTTAGGTCAACAGTGGCTGGGCTATGGCCTTTACCAGCGGGAGAGCAGATCTGGAAAGACCTCTAACCCTTCACCCTCCGTCAGAAAGACAAAAAGCGTGGCCGCTATCAGGTCTGCCGTCGTGCCAGGGTTCAGGCGGTGCCTCGCATCCCGGATGGAGAGATCAAAGGCTCGAAGGGCCTCCCGGCCCTCGTCGGAGAACGCGCCTCCGGCATCGAGTACCCGCTGCGCCCGATGTGAGACTTTCTCAGCGACAGCCGGTCCTTCCTTGCGGGCGATCAGTGTATCCGGTACCTGTGCCATCAGGATAAGGGAGGTCTGGACGATAGCGTCCGAAAAGTCGCGTCCCTCGTCCCACATACGACGCAGGCTCTTGTAACCCAGCTCAAAAGTGATCTCAAAGTTGGTGACGTATTCCCGGGCTATGGCGTCCCGATCCTGGGCCATTTCCATTGCCTGCAGGAGTGTGATATCCACCTGCGACACCTTTCGGACGTCGTACTGATTGGCGTCGCCCAGACCGCCAGGGGCCGCAAGGCGAATGGCCTCAAACGTGTGGCGGGCGTCCTCCACGGTCAGTGTTTTCAACACCTCGCTCACGCCTGCCCGGAGCCCCTGTGGATGGCCTTGGCCGGCAGCCTTCGCCAATGGTGCCAGGAGGAGGACCATCCCCAGGTTGGTATTGGTGTTCACGAGTTGAGAGGTGTCTTGCATCGCGCGCAAGATGGTCTCCCCCACAGGGGTGTGGGCCGCATCTCGCAGGGCAGGGCCAACGGCGATCGCGCTGGCCATAAAATCCACAAACCGGGCGTCCCAAAAGTCCTTGCCCCAGGTCACGTTGCCCGGCTTGTCGGCGCAGACCTCGAATAGACAGGCGATGTGGATCGCCCACGCGATGCGGTCCAACTTTGCGGGCGTCACGTCGATCCTCTCAGCACATAGTCTACCAACTGCTCGGCGGCGTCGACCCTGGTCGCGGCCTTGAGCCCTCGCCAGCCAGGAATACCGTTGACCTCAATCACAGTGTATCCTCCACCTTCGATGGGTAGAATGTCCACTCCTGCATACTCGGCTCCCAGGGCCTGGCTGGCACGCAGGGCCAGGCGCCGGAGTTCGTGGTCGGGTTGCAGTGCTTCGGCTTTGGCGCCCTGCGCCACGTTTGTCTTCCACGTCTTGCCTCGGCGCACCATCGCGGCAATCGCCTGCTGCCCGGTGACAAAAACGCGGATATCCTCGTTGCCGTGGGGCACGAACTCTTGCAGGTAGTAGACGTAGCGACCCAGCTCCAAAGCTCGAAAGACCCGGTAGGCGGTGTCGGGGTCGCAGACCCTCACGATACCTCGCCCTTCCGAACCAAAGATCGGTTTAACCACCACGTCACCCCCCAGTTCGTCGAACGCCGCCATCGCCTCTTCAAAGTGCTCGGTGACGACGGTGCGGGGCGTTGGAATTCCGGCATCCTCCAGGAGGGACGAGGTATAGTACTTGTCCACGGTGCGCTCGATGACGGTCGGTGAGTTGACGATGTGCACCCCGGCGTTCTCCAGCCGGTGAAGGGCATCAACGCGGAAGATGACCTGCTCCAACGAGCCTCCGGGGATCGCTCGCACAAAGAGGACGTCGTAGCTGTCGAGCGCTTCGTCGTTGGCCGTGAGCCAGGGCCGCGCCGACAGACGGGCCGTCAGCCGCGTGATTGAGAAGGATGGGGCGGTGATGCCCCTGGCGGCCAGTGCCTTCTGTAGGGCTGTGACGTGCCAGCCCCCGCGCTGTCCCAGGATACCGACTTTCACGGCAGAAACATCCTCCGAATCATCTCCACGTTGACCTGGCCAACGTGGAACGTGCGGCCAGTCGACACGTTATTGACATAAATCTCCGCCGGGCTAAAAAGCAGAGGATCGATCTTGTAAAAGTCACCGTCGTAGCGCCGGAAGAGTTCGAGAAAGGAGGTCCCATTATCGTGTGAGGCCGATGAGGGAAGTAACTTGATAATCTCCTCAATCTGCACGTCGTCCGCTCGCACCGTGTACCATACCCGCCCGCCATAGAGGACAGCGTCGTTGGTACGCCCGATGGCCCCTAGGTCATCCTTTGCGATGGGGACCACAGGACAAGTGCCAAAGCCGGAGAGCACCGTGTTGATGTCGAAGCCTACCTCCAGCATCTTGTGCATACCTGTCTCTACCACCCGCGCTGCTACCTGGACCGAGCCGACCAGGCTGGCCGTAGGCGCGATCAACAGGTAGAGGTGGTCCGGAGCGACGTTGCACGTGGTCGCGACGTTGGCGGCTACCTCCTCAGGTGGTAGCTTGTGCCCCTCCAGCGCCAGGACCGCCACATCCGCCTGGTCACGATAGGCTAGGCGCTCGAAGAGTGGCTCCTCGCCGCGCTGGGCGCGGGCCGGCCCGGAGCCCATAGCAAAGTACTTTCCGCTCTCAACGGCCCATCCCGCGTACTGAGCGGCCATACAGGCTACCGGCGGATGGCTCACCGATACAGCCACGCCGGGCAGCCACAGGTCGTCGAAAGTGAGTTCGCAGAAGCGGACCTGGGCGAGTCCGCCCAGGCAGACCTCGGCAAACAGACGTCCCGCCTCCAGCGAGCCGGTCACCTCCAGGCCGGCGTCCAAGACTGTGGCCCCGTTGGGGAGCCTTGTCGCCGCCAGGCTCAGTGCTTCTGCGTCGGCGATCATTCGCCGTACGATCTCTAGTGCTCGCTTATTGATGCTGATCATTGACCAGAATTTCCCCTTTTCCCAAAGTTGTGACGTCGCCCGTGTAGCGACGGAAAGCACCTTCTATGTGTTCCTGCGTGACTGGCATTCCCCACCCGCGCAATTGGAGCAGGTAGGTGCGCAGGAAGGTCGGGTTGTAGGAGCAGGCGTAGCGGAACACGGGTAGGAGATCGTTCTCCAGCCCGCCCAGAGCCACGATAGTGCCGCGCTTCATCCCCGCGCCAGCCCGCGCGCCCAGCTTGCCGAAAGCGAATATCGAACCAGCGATCATTCGCGCGCCGGCGAATTCTCCCACGTTGCCCTGGATGGCGATGAGACCGCGGCGCATATGCTCCCCGACGCGCGGTCCGGCGTTTCCTTGTACGAAAATGATGCCGCCCCGCATACCCCGCGTCTCGCCGGTATAGGCTGCTCCCAGCATCGGCCCGGCGTCGCCAAACACCCGGATCGTGCCGCCGGACATGTGCGCCCCAGCCCAGGCTTGTGCGTTCCCATAGACGGCGATTTCGCCGCCGTGCATGTATGCTCCCAGATGCATCCCGGCGGCACCCTTGATAGTGATTTGTCCAGAGCCCATTTTCTCACCGATGCGTTTTACGTGGCGCAGATCACCTTCGATGAGTATGTTCTCTGCGCCATCCCCTTCGACCACAAACAGGTCGCCGATGGTGACCTGCCGACGTCCCAAGAGCAGGGGGAGCGCGGCTACCTCCTGCTGTCCGAGTCCAGCAAACCGGTCAGGACGGATGTTCTCCGCTTCAACTGGCAGGGTGACAGGGTCTCTTAAGCATAGTTTTGTCACACTCACTTCCACAACTCCCGCAGGTGTATCTGATACTGTCCCAAGGTGCCGCCATAGTTCCCCGCCGATATCCGGACGATGCCGGGCTGGCACGCCGCCTCGATGCCGAGGCGCGTCGCCTGGCGTACCGACTCCTCGTCCAGGCCGTCGATCACGATCTCTAGCACCGAGTTGACGCCCTGTGGCAACGCTGACTCGGTCTGGCTTCGGAGGGTGGGGCAGTAGGCGTCGTTGGTTGAGGCGCGTAGGAACTTGTACTGGGACGACGTCTTGCTCCCGCTGCGCACGATACCCCCAGGGAAGGGCATCACCACCCCCTTCACCTGCTTCATCGCCTCGACCGCCCTCTCTGCCGCGTCGAGGGTCGCCTCGGGAGTCTCGCCCAGGATGAGAAAGTTGCCGCCGCCAACGGCCTTTTGGATGCCGAACTGCTCCTCGACCAGGAACTCGCCCTCCATCACCGGTATGCGCCAGAAGCGTCTCCCGTCCAGGAGCTTGCTGCTCTGGAAGCCATCCCCAAAATAGCGGAGCGTCCCACCGATCTTGACCATGGTATCGCTCTCCAGGCCGTTGAAGCAGGCTGTGGTGGGACAGGTCATGATGCATTGACCCACCCGCCGCATCAACTGGTCTTCCATCCCCTTGGGACCCATTGTGAATAGGAGGGCGCTCACGCCTGGGCGACCGTCGGGTGTCTCCTCTGCTGGGATGATTCCCTCGATGCCCGCCTCGCAGCCACATCCGATGACGGACGTGGCAAACCCTGTGGCCACCTTGGCCGCCGTTTTTGCCCAGTGCTCATTCACAGCAGTGATAATCAGCCGGGCGCCTCGCATCTTGAACGCTTCGGCAAAGGTGGCCTCAATCTCAGTGCTGTTAATGTGCATTCTTTGTTTCCTCCAACGCCTAGAGTGCCTTTGCCTGCACGTCGTCGGCGGATAGCTTGAACCGAGCCACAGTCTCTTGCATCGTCTGCGCCATCTCTGCCAGTGACTGTGCAGAGGCGGTGACTTCCTCCATCTGAGCGCTCATTTTCGCAATCGCCGCGCTCACCTCCTCCACCACCGTGCTGTTCTCTTGCGATATGCTGGCTACGTTCCCGATCGCCTGCGATACCTCCACCGAACTGGTAGCCATCGTCTCTGTCGCCATCGTATTCCTCTTCACCACCCCTGACACCGCGTTCATCTCATCCACCAATTCGTTCGATAGGGTATCCATCTGCTGGGCCGCTGCCGAGATCTGGTCCACCTGCAGCTCAACCTCTGCAGCGCTCTCGTCTATGGCGGTCACGGCATCAACGACTGCGCTCTGCACGCCACTGATCAATGCGGCGATCTCCTTGGTCGCTGTGCTTGAGCGCTTTGCCAACGCGCGTATCTCTGCCGCCACCACTCCGAAACCCTTGCCGTGTTCCCCCGCCCGCTTGGCCTCTACCGCCGCGTTCAGCGCCAGCAGATTCGTCTGGGCTGTGATGTCGTCGATCACCGCCACGATTTCTCCAATCTGCATCGAGCGCTCGCCCATGTCTCGGACCTTTCCAGATGAGAACTTGACCGACTCTTTGACAGCTTCGAGATGATCGATATTGTCCATCAGTTGCTCGATGTCGCCGGTGACCTGAGCCACGATTTCGGAGACTCTGGTGATGGCGGTGGCCTGTTCCCGCGCGCCCTGCGCCACGTCGTCAATGGCTCGCGAAAGCTGATCCTGCGACCTCGTAATCTCGGTTGCACCCTCTGTCTGGTGTACTGCGCCTCTCGCAACCTGCTGGATGGCGACGGCGATTTGCTGTGCGGCCTCCCCGGCCTGATCAGCGGAGGAGGCCAGTTGGTCGGACGCAACGCTGAGGCCGTTGGCGCTTCTGACTACCTGTCCGATCAGGTGGCGCAGGTTGGAGACCATCGTGTTTAGCGAGTGAGCTAGCCGATCGTGTTCCGATTTTGCCTCGATCTCTGTCGTCAGGTCGCCGGTGGCTGCTTGTTCTGCCAGGCTGGTTATCGCGCTCAGGCGTTTTATCATTCTGTTGAAAGAATAGGCTGTCCACGCGAGTTCGTCCCGTCCTCGGGATGACACCTTTTGGTCCAACTCGCCCCGCTCTGCAAAAGCGTCCGCCGCAAAACCAACCGCCGTTGCCTGCCGGCCTATGCGCAATGCCTCCCAGACAGCGACGACTAGACACAGTCCTCCTATCAGGGCGCTGATGAGCGACCTGGCCCGCCAGTCGCTGTCGTCAGCCCAATAGTCCCACGCGAGACCACTGAGGATGGGCAGAGACACTGCGGCAAGCATCAGTCCAATCAGGCGCACCCTGATCTGCGAGAGCCAGTCACGTAGGTTCATACGGTACTTGTTCTGCATAGTTCAGCCTCCTCTTTCCTTATCGACTGTCCGTACCCCAAGGGAGACGGGGGGGTGTTCGGCGACCGTCACCCGCAGGGAATCCTCTCGCCGTTGCACAAGGTTTCTGACGAGACTGGATAGTTATCAAAAGACATGGTATAGCATTCCTCAAAATATGTACGGAGGTCTGCCTTGATGGCTTGATCGTATGGTGGCTCGACGTAGAGCGTGCGTCCGGGACGTTCGGTTACGAGCTGTCCATCGCGGACAACTACTTCTCCATCCTTTAGGACGTAACGTGGGTGGGCAAACATCTCTTCCCTGTCGTCCGAGGGTTCGTAGACGGTTACGTCGGCATCAGCTCCCGCCCCCAGGTGTCCCTTGTTCTTGAGGCCCAGGGCGCGGGCCGTCCCCGCGCGGGTGATGATGGCGATCTCGTACAGTGAGTATTCGCGATCCAGCTCCTGAAGCAGGGCGTTTTTGCGCGCCCGAGATGGGAGGCGGGCCAATGCCTCAGCGCGAAAGTCACGATCCATCAACAACCTGATCACGTACGGATAATGGAAGAAGGGGCCGCCGTTGGGGTGATCGGTGGTCAAAAAGACCCGCCACGGATCCTCGATCAGCAGAAATAGCTCCATCCCGGTGATCCACTGGGCGGCGTTGAACAGGTTCCCACGTTTGTAGAGCACGGGCACGACCCCACCGCCCGTCTCGTTCTCCACGTCGTCGTTCAGCCACTTGTGGCCCGTCAACTGGTGCAGGCGGTACTGCAGCGGGCCATCCGATGTCATGGTCGTCGCCTCGCCAAAGATCACCTGTCCGATATCGACGGTCAACTTGTGGTGCTTGTTGACAGCGGTGGCGACTTGAGCGGCGCTTGAGTGGGGCAGCTTTCCGGGCTCGCCCCCATAGCTAAAGAACTGTAAATGGCAGATGTGCGCACGTCGGCCTTCGAGCGCCTCGATCGTCTCCACCGTGGTGCGGGCGTTTCCGGATTGCCCCAGGTTGATGGTGTGAATGTGCGGGACGTGGGGCAGCGCCAGTTCGTCGTTGGCCCACGCGAGTGTGGTGAGGATCTGGCGCGGGGTGACACCGAAGCCGATGACTTGGTCGTCTAACTCACCCACGTTCTGGCCTGACTTCCAGTTCTCCACGCCGCCGGGATTGACGATCTTGATCCCGTACCCCTTGGTTGCCTCCAGCAGCCAAGCCACATAGTCGCGGGCCTTTTCCCGTTCGCCATCGCGGATGCAGTTCATGATAAAGTGGTTGTTCCCCATCGTGATGTAGGCCCCTGTGTCGAGGATGGGGGTATCGTCCAGTTCTTCGTGGGTGTGGCGCGCGACCAGCGGGGCGGTTGCGGCCTCCATCACCGTGGTGTAGCCCATCTCGGCGTAGAGGTAGCCGGTGAGGTGGGTCGTGGGCACCGTGTAACCTGATCCAGAGCGGCTGATGGACGTGCGCGCGCGGACGTGATCGCGATGGTCCTCGGGGCGGAACTTGCGTCCCGCGTTCACCTTTGCCCCGACGATGTGGCTGTGGATATCGACCCCACCGGGCATAACGACCAGCCCGGTGGCGTCGAGCACGTCCGTCCCTTGCCGGTCTGCGTCTGCCGGGTGGATGATGTGTCCGTCCTCCATCCAGATGTCGCGAATCTCACCGTTCACCCCGTTCAGGGGGTCGTACACCTGACCGTTCAGTATTGCCTTCATCACGCCACCGCCTGAATGATCTTGTCCAGCACGTCTTCATCCGTGGGCCGGTTTGGTGGGAGCACCGGGCGAAGCCGGATGGGCACGCTATCCATTCGATAGGCTGTTCCGCCAGCATCCACGCCGTAGCACGCGGTCGGGAGGACCACCCGTGCCTCCTGCCCCGTCAGCGTCGGCATCGGATCGAGCACGATGGTGGGGATGCGGGACAATGCCTGGGCTGCCGCGGTGGGGAAATGGGCCACCGGGTCGGAAGCGATGATCAAGGCGGCGTCGGCCTCACCCCTTGCCAGCACGTCCACTGCCGTGAACTCACCCGGCCCGTAGCGGGGGTAACCACGGGCAAAACTGACAGCGAAAGGATATCCACTCTGCCAGGACATCACCTGATCCGCCCCAGCTACGTTGCCGTGGCCCCGCATCGGGATAACGGAGAAGCGGGTGAACTGGTTCAGCTCCGCTACCAGGGTAAAGAGCTCGCTGACGTTGAGATCCCGCCCCTGGGTCTGGGTCAACCCCATTCCCATAAAGACCACGCCATAGCGGCACGTCTTCATCTGCTCTGCCAGCTCTCTCAACTGGGCTGTTGGGACGCCACCTAAAACGCCGCTTTCCGTTTCGATCTCGATCCCCTGTACGAGCGCTCGCAGGGCCGTCAATACCTCGAAATCAGCCCCAGGGAGGATCTGCAGGAACAGATCAGCCTTCCTTGCGCTTGTCGTGGGGCGCACATCGACGACCACCACCGTCCGATCCTGGCGGCCGCCCGGCGTGAGCGTGCCCTTGGCGGTCGCCGAGTATCGGGAAAAGTGACGGATGTGGGATACCGCCGGGTTACAGCCCCAGAACACGAGCAGGTCGGCCCGGTTCCGCACTTCCCCCAGGGTGCAGGTCGGCTCACCCACCGCCTGCATCGCCAGGCCGGTCGGGCCGTGGCAGACGGATGAGGTGGTGTCAATCATCGCTCCCAGCCGATCGGCCAGTTCAACCACCTTGCGCTGCGCTTCGGTGGCCGTGGAGCTGAGGCCATAGATCAGCGGGCTGTCGGCCTGGTTGAGAATTTGGGCTGTCTCGGCAATCGCCTCTTCCCAGGTCACCTCTTGACCGTCCACGGTGGGCTGTTGCGGCGCTGGATCGTAGTGGGTAAAGAGCCCGCGACCGTTGGCGCACGCCTTGCGCACCTTGGTGATGTGACCGTCGTCCACCTCTACGACAATGTCGTCGCACAGGCAGCCGCAGAAGGAACAGACCACGTGTTCATGGATCGTGCTCATGCCGGCTCCACCTCCGCCAACAACCCCTTTGAGGGCGGCATACCTGTACATTCTGTGTCCGATCCGATGAGGACGTTGGCCGTGGGTCCCATCGGCATAAACAGCAGCCCAGGCGGAAGCTGCCCCGTTCGCACGGGTACCTCGACCTGTCCAGTCGAGGTCCGTACCTGGACCACCTGGCCTTCCTCGATACCCAGATGGGCCATGTCATCCGAGTTCATCTCCACCAAAACCGTCGCACGGCGGTAGGCCTCCGAATCCTTGCCCTGGTGTAGGCTTTTTCCCTGTTCTGGGGTCCGGCCGGTGATCAGAGTAAAATGTTCGCTCAAGGTCATCCTCCGCTCTACCTATCGGTGTCGCCAATCTCGTGGCGCACAGCTTTTGCGTTCTCCAGCAGATGGGTCCAGCAGGTCTCTCGGTCTTTTCCCTCTGCCAATACGGTACACACCGGGTGGCCGGCCTCGATCTGCTCGCCGGGGAAGGGAATGTCTCGTCTGTTCCGCTGCGTCCACTCTGCCGTCTCCGGCAGTGTTACTCCCTGCCTGGCGTAGACAATGCCTTTGCCAGAGTATGGGCCGGCGACCTGTTCCGCCAGAGAGAAATCGGGCAGTTTGCCAGTCATCGCCTCTATGTGCGCCGAAAAGACGTTGATTCCGTACGCCCGCTCCACCAGCTCCATTGAAGCTGTGTAGCGCGGGTTGATCTCCACCAGAGTTGGCAAAGGGCGTCCATCCGGGCCCTCTGCCATCACCAAATCTATGCCGTTTACTCCCCGTAGGCCAAATTGTTGGGTGAGCTGTGCCACCATGTTCTCCACGTCCTTCAGTACAACGAGCCTGTCTCGAGATTGGGGCTCCAGCGGCAGAATATTGCCACACCAGGCGAATCCCTGGCTACCCAGTTCACCCTGCCCGATGAGTTGCTCCGTCAGGCCGAGAAGCACGCTCCGCTGCCCATCGGCCACAAAGGCTGCCGAGGCAGACTGACCCTCAACATAGGCCTGTAGGACGTGTGCCTCGTCGAGGGGGTCGCCTATCCACCTCTTGATGCCGTGTCCCCCACCGCTGCAGACCGGCTTGCGCAGCCAACGCGCCGTCGGATCAGCCTCTTTCTCCTCGCCGGGGAGGAGCGTGACGGGGTGGGGAATGCTGGCTTCCTGGCAGAACTGGCGCAGCGTGCGCCAATCGCGCACCCGGCTCAACACGGTGGGCGCGTTCCCAAGCAGAACGCGCCCACGTGCCAGTTCCGCTACCACGGCGGGATGGTTTTCCAGGTTCGAGATATAGACTACTGCCTGAAAATCCAGGCGCCGGCTGGCTTGTAGTAATCCTTCGGCACTGAAACGGAACTGAAAGTCGCGCTTCAGTGAATAGTTCTCCACTAGCCCCTTCTGGTCCCGGTCGCCAAAGTAGTCGAGGGTGATGACGGCATGTCGACCGTTCACGGCTGATTCAGCGATGGCCCTGGTGCTGAGGCCGGTGACTAGGATGCTCAATTGGCCGGTTGACCTGTCTCTTCTTTTATCCCCGCCTCCGACAAAAGAAAGACGGCAGAATCAGATTTCCGCCAATTCCTTGGCGAACTCGAAAGCATTGGTATAGTCCAGGAACAGACCCTCGGATTCCATCGCCGTCTTTAGCATCTTGGACTCGATCTTGTTTCTCAGATTCCCGATGGCGAGAGCCCCTATGACTAGTATACCATCCTTTTCCCGCTTGTCATACTTTGCCTTTATCCCGGCGATCCCCGCCGGCGGGACGGCGTTCACGTCAGCGGCAACGAGGCACTTTTCCAATCGGGGGATAAATTCCTCGGGCACAAGCTCGACGCCCGCCGGCCCTGCGGCGACCACGATCTCACACGCCGCCGCAGCAGCCACGATCTCTTCCGGCGATGTCGCCACGATCCCTTGTACTTGTCCGCCCACCTTTTCGGCGATCTGTTCCGCAAGGGTGGTCACATCCTCGACGATATCTACAGTTGTGACTGTCACGCCTTGCTTGGCCAGGATTCTGCTCGTCACCCGGCCCACGCGCCCGCAACCACCCAACACGGCGGCTTTCTTTCCCTCCAGGGTCTCGCCTTTCATAGCCAACGCCTCCATCACCTTTGCGACGATGGATGACGACGTTGTGTGAGCGCCTTTGGGATCGACGGCGATGGAGAGTTGGAACGGTGGGAACATTGCTTTGCTGGCCTTTTTTGCCATCTTTTCAACTGCGTCGAGGTCGCTTCCGCCGAAGAACAGGGTGGTGTGTTTCGCTCCCTTTGGTCCGCGGGGGAACATTGCATCCTGCACCAGCGGTGTGATCTCGTCCATCGATACCCCGCCGAACGGGTGCACGATATCAAAGCCCAGGTCGTAGGCGAACAGAATGTCGAACGGACTTGGGCGTTTATCCATGTCAAAATACAAAAGAATATTTTTCATCGGTGATCTCTCCTACTACAAAGATATAGCCAGGGTCACGCGCCCTCCTGGCTAGCCAGAGGCAGTATCCTCTCCTTCGTCAAACGAGACCTCTGCCTGGATGGTGTGCACGCCGCCAATGTCTCCGAGCCAGTTACTCTCTTGGTTCAGTGCTACCTGCTCGACGAAACGCTTGAGGGCGCCGAACGAGACTTGCAACCCCACCTGCTCGAACTGAGCCACAGCAGCCCGTAGGTCCTCGTACTCCGCTTTGACGGAGACAACCTGGCCTTTCTGGCCGAGGATTTCCTTCACGCGCACGGGCACTTGTACCGGATCTTTGTCGCTTTGGGCTGTCAGGCGCACTTGCCGCAGTCGGTACTCGAAGCGAATGTGGCGTGGGTCAAAGACGCGCACACCCAACGTGCCTATCTCTCCTGCCAGAAATCCCCCCAGTGTCTCGACCTGCTCTGCCGGGGCATCCACAAAGAACAAGAACTCTAGCCGTCCCTTCTTAGTGATAGCCTGCACCACGTGGACGCTCTCAGCTCCCCGAGCCATCAGTCCTTCAATGAGGTGGGGGATCACTTCGCCGGATATATCGTCTACATTAACCAACAGTAACATAATCCATCAACCGATCGGGCCAGTACAGGGAGGTAAGGTGGGGGCGCAGCTAGGCTGCGCCCCTACCTGGTCTAGATCAAAAA
>CAYUIS010000147.1:0-13440 GCA_964444825.1 uncultured Anaerolineales bacterium
GAGGCTCTCCCCTGAACAGGCGGCCGATCTCCTAGCTGCTTTGGAAGGGCGATAGAGTCTCTATCAAACATAGGCGGCCAAGACGGGAAGTCTCAACAAACAGTTGAGCGGAGCAGAGGGCAGACTCGGCCGTCCACAGAATAGATAAGGAGTTCATAAATGACAGATCCGCGCATTGAGAAACTGGCCGACGTGCTGGTCAACTACTCAACCGCCGTTCAACGGGATGAGAGAGTAGTGATACAGGGGAGCACACTTGCTGCTCCGCTGCTTCAGGCGGCCTACACCAAAGTGCTGCAGGCAGGCGGGCATCCACTGATGATGGCTAGCCTCCCCGATGTTGAGGAGCTATTGTACCGTTATGCGTCGGACGATCAGTTGCAGCACGTGCCCGACCCGATCAAGCTGGTCGTAGAGACCTACGATGTCATTATCAACATCCGAGGAGTGGAGAACACCAAGGCGTTGAGCAACGTGGACTCGGCCAAGATCGTGTTATCGAGCCAGGCACAATCTGAGCTTACGAAAACCTATATGCAACGTGCCGCCTCCGGCGAGTTGCGTTGGGTTGTCACGTTGTTTCCCACCAACGCCTATGCCCAAGATGCCGAGATGAGCCTGAGCGAGTACGAGGATTTCGTCTACGGGGCGTGTATGCCGGATCAGGATGATCCCGGTGGGTATTGGCGGCGCTTTTCGGCCTGGCAGCAAAAGATCGTGGACTGGCTCAAAGGGAAAGAGCGAGTGCACATCGTGGGTCCAGAGACAGATCTGCGCTTGAATATAGGCGGACGCTCTTTCATCAACAGCGACGGGAAGAGAAATATGCCCAGCGGTGAGGTTTTCACCGGCCCGGTGGAGGACAGTGCCGCAGGACACGTTTGTTTCTCCTATCCGGCTATCTACCGCGGGCACGAAGTCACCGGCGTGCGGCTGTGGTTCAAGGATGGTAAAGTGGTGAAAGCCACTGCCGAAAAGAACGAGGACTTTTTGCTCGAAACCCTAGACACCGATGAGGGTGCACGGTACTTGGGCGAGTTCGCCATCGGCACAAACGAAGGCATCACGCGCTTCACTGGTCAAATCCTGTTCGATGAAAAGATTCACGGTAGCTTCCATATCGCGGTAGGCAGGGGTTATCCAGAGACTGGCAGCCAGAACCAGTCGGCGATCCACTGGGACATGATCTGCGATATGCGGGCAGGTGGTGAGATCTGGGTCGATGATGAGCTGTTGTACAGGGATGGAAAGTTTGTGGTCGAGTTTTGAGGAGAGCAGAAATGCAGCACACCCAACAAGAGCAATCGAGATGGCAAATTCCGTTCTTTACTATTTGGACCGGGCAGGCGGTGTCTTTGCTCGGCAGTATGTTGGTACAGTTTGCACTGGTGTGGTGGCTGACGGAGAAGACAGGCTCCGCCACCGTGTTGGCCATAGGAACGCTGGTCAGTCTGCTTCCAGGAATCGTCCTGGGACCTCTCTTTGGTGCGTTGGTGGACAGGTGGAACCGTCGAGTCGTGATGCTCGTTGCGGACACGATCATTGCGCTGGCCACGCTGGTGTTGGCCTACCTGTTTGCAGTCGATGAGGTGCAGATTTGGCACATCTATGTGATCATGTTCATCCGTGCGCTGGGCGGCGGGTTTCATTGGCCTGCTATGCAGGCCTCCACTTCATTGATGGTGCCTGAGGTGCACTTGTCCCGTGTGGCAGGTCTCAATCAGGCGCTAAACGGGATCTCAAACATCCTGTCGCCGCCCTTGGGAGCCTTTCTTATGCAGCTTATGCCGCTACAGGCCATCCTGGCGATAGATGTGGGGACGGCGATGCTGGCTATCGTGCCCCTCTTTTTCGTTCACATTCCACAGCCACAACGTTCGATATCAGAGGACACACAGGATCGCTCTAAGAAGCCATCGGTGTGGAGGGACCTGCGTGAAGGTTTCAAGTATGTATTGGAGTGGCCTGGTTTGTTAGCTGTCATTGTCATGGGGGCATTGGGTAACTTGCTGTTCAACCCGGCGTTCGCTCTTATGCCTCTCCTGGTCACAGATCATTTTGGTGGTCGGGCGTTTGAGCTGGGCTGGATGGAAGCATCGTTGGGAATCGGCATTGTGCTGGGGGGACTGACCCTGAGCGCGTGGGGTGGATTCCGCCGGCGCATCCTGACCACCATAGCAGGGTTTACGGGGATCGGGGTGGGAGTCCTGATCCTGGGACTGGCCCCTGCATCCTCCTATTGGTTGGCCCTGGGGGGGATATTCATCGTGGGTGTGGCGATTTCGATGACAGACGGCCCGCTGATGGCCGTGATTCAGGCTAGTGTGGCTCCAGAAATGCAGGGGCGCGTGTTCACGCTGCTTATCAGTGCGGTCAAGGTAGCGTCACCATTGAGCCTCGTCATCGCTGGCCCTATTGCTGATCTAGTGGGCGTGCGCATCTGGTACGTGGTGGCGGGTGTGGCCTGTCTGCTGATGGGAGTGGGGGGCTTTTTTATGCCAGCAGTTGTACATCTGGAAGAGAACAACCGCAACGGGCGCACGATGGTCGGAGACATACCTCCAATGTCCAGTGTGCCTGTCTATGTGGAGGTGGAATAGTTGCCGCGGATCGGGGTGAGCAGATGGTTGTTCAGAGATCGCTAGAACGCGCGCGCAGTGTCTACAACGAGTATCCGCGGCAGTTCTGGGTCCTCATGTTGGGCACGTTCATTGATCAACTAGGCGGGGCGCTCATGTTCCCCTTCTTTACGCTCTACGTCACTCGAAAGTTCGACGTGGGCATGACGGAGGTTGGCGTGCTGTTTGGTCTGTTCTCGATATCGAGCATCGTGGGCAGCATGTTTGGCGGCGCTCTGACCGATCGCCTGGGTCGGAAGGGAATGATCGTCTTTGGTCTGATTGCCAGCGCGCTGACCAGTCTGATGATGGGCTTGGTCGGCTCAATCCAGTTTTTCTTTGGCGCTGCAGTGCTTGTGGGATTGGTGGCTAACGTGGGTGGTCCAGCCAGACAGGCGATGGTCGCCGATCTGCTGCCGGAAGGGAAGCGCACGCAAGGTTTCGGCATCCTCCGCGTCGTAGCCAATCTCGCCGTCACCATCGGCCCGGCGATTGGGGGATTGCTGGCTGCCCAATCGTATCTGCTCCTGTTCATCTGTGATGCGGTGACCAGCACGATCACCGCCGCCATCGTGCTGGTGGCCATACGAGAGACCAAACCCTCCCCCCAGGAGGGCGAGGCCGAGGAGACGATGGCGCAGACCTTTGGTGGCTACGCGGACGTGCTGCGTGATGCTACCTACGTCCTCTTCTTGGGAGCCTGTGTGCTGATGACCCTGGTGTATATGCAGATGAACACGACTCTGTCCGTCTACTTGCGGGATACACACGGCGTACCAGAGCAGGGCTTTGGGCTCATGCTGAGCATTAACGCAGGCATAGTCGTGCTGTTCCAATTCGCCGTCACGCGCTGGATCGCTCAGTACAGACCATTGATCGTGATGGCTGTTGGCACACTGTTATATGCGATAGGATTCGCGATGTACGGCTTTGTCTCAGTGTATGTTTTCTTTATCGTAGCGATGGTCATTATCACTATCGGTGAGATGTTAGTCGTGCCAACCTCTGAGGGCCTGGTGGCACGGCTGGCTCCTGAGGATATGCGAGGGCGGTATATGGCGGTCTTTGGGTTCACCTGGGTGATCCCATCGGCTGTGGGACCGCTGTTGGCGGGGCTGATTATGGATAACACTGACCCCCGCTTGGTCTGGTACGCGGCCGGTCTATTGGGCCTGGTCGCCACTGGGGCCTTTGCCCTATTGGAGCGCAGGGTCGGACGATCAACCTGGGCAGCGGTTGACGAGCGGATAAAGATCCTGCAGATGCTGGAAGAGGGCAAGGTATCGGCACAGGAAGCAGCTGGCTTGCTGCAGGTGATAGGCGTGAGCCGGTGGAGCGGCGCGACGGCGGGGTCTCAGTCGAGTGGTGAGGTGCGGCGAGTCCGCGTACGTTTGAGCGACCTGGCGTCGGGCACGACGAAGGCGGATGTGATTCTCCCGATGGGATTGGTGCACACCGTCTTTTATACGGGCGGGCGGCTATCCGACGATCTGGGAGCCCTCGATCTAGGGGTGCTGGCAGACATGGTTGCCAACAGCGAAGCCGGCGCCCAGGCGGAGATGTTGGACACAGGGGATGACCACCGAGTTGAGGTCAGCGTGGAGTAGATCTACCGCCTTGCTTCGTCAGGGTGGATGGTGGCAGCCCCGACACTGGTGTGCGGTGGCAACATAACGGGAGGGATCGAGTCTATGAATGAATCAATGCAGGTATTGGAGATGATCGAAGCAGGCGAGATCAGTGCCGAGGAGGGGGTGCGACGACTGGAGGCGATAACGGGAGAAACAGCGACATCCGGGGCTTTAGGCTCACCCTCTGTCACTGTCCCCCGTCCAGCCATGGTGGAATGGCTTTGGCAGGCGGTGTTCTGGACCGGGGTTGCGTTGGTAGCGGTCGGCGGGCTTTTGGTGGCCTCTGTGTATGCTGAGAACATCGTGGCCGGATGGCTGGTCTGGGGTTGGATTGTGTTTGTCCTCGGTGTGCTGGCGGTTTCGGTGGGGTGGTGGCTTCAGCGGGCTCACTGGCTCTCGGTACGGGTGCGGCAGCCCCACGCGCCCAATGTTCTAATAGCCCTGCCACTGCCCTTGGGTCCCGTCGCCTGGGTGCTGCGCGTTGTGCGTCCTTTCGTTCCCCAGCTTGAAGAGACGGGCGCGGACGAGGTAATCCTGGCCCTGCGAGACGAGATAAAGGCGGGCCGTCCTTTCGTTGTAGAGGTGGATGAGGGAGAGGGCGGAGAGCAGGTACAGGTCTATTTTGGTTAGGAGGGATAAGATGGCGTCTGTAAGCGATGAACGAATCAAGATCCTCCAAATGCTGGAGGAGGGCAAGATCACGGCGGACGAGGCAACCACACTGCTGCGCGCCCTGGATGGGGGAAGAGGAGCTTCCGCCGGCGGGCCTGTTCCCGGTGGCGAGAGGCGTTTCCTCCGCATCCAGGTAACCGATCTGGACTCGGGAAAGGCAAAGGTGAATGTGACGATTCCCATCGGTCTGGTGAACGTGGGGTTGCGTATGGCGGAGCGATTCGCCCCCGAGTTTGATGGCTTTGATATGCAGGAGCTGGAAGGACTGCTCGCCAGCGGCGCTGTGGGCAAGATGGTAGAAGTGGTTGATGAGGAGGACGGCGAGCGGGTAGAGATATTCGTGGAGTAAATAGGTCGACGGTAGGTTGATAGGGACAGGGTATGCTGCCCAGTGGGGCCAGCGTCTGAAGCGCTGGTCCCATGCGTTTTCCTGTGTTCGCAAGCTCAGTTGTGATAGGGTCAGAATGTGTCATTTGGCAAGGCGTCGGGCGTGGTGTATACTGCCTCTATCACTCGGAGGAAGGGTCACCACAATGGATCGTCAACGAAAAAGATGGCTGATCTTTGGCCTTGCGGCCGGTGCGGCAGCTTCGGCGGGTGCCCTAATGGGGCGGCGGGCACAAGCGGCACGGCTGGCCCTGGCGCGTCGCGTGGGCGGCATCACCGAGCGTGCGGTGGTGGGGCTAGAGAAGGGAGCTGAATCCCGGTTTGTGGATGTGAATGGCCTAAAGCTGCACGTCGTTGTGATGGGACCCGATGATGGGCCCCTGGCGGTGTTGCTGCATGGCTTCCCCGAGTGTTGGCACTCGTGGCGACAGCAGGTCGCCGTCCTGGCCGACGCGGGCTACCGGGTCGTCGTACCTGATCAGCGCGGCTACAATCTCAGTCAGAAACCCGTTGGTGTTGAGAGTTATGGGATCGATCACCTCGTCGCGGATGTGCGGGAGCTGATCCGTGCCTTTGGCAGGGAAAAGGCGGTCATTGTGGGTCACGACTGGGGTGGCGTGGTCGCCTGGCGATTGGCGATGGATCATCCCGAGATTGTGCAAAAGCTGATCGTGATGAACGCCCCGCATCCAGCAGCCTTTGCGCGGGAGCTGAAGGCCGGTTGGTCCCAACGTCTCAAGTCGTGGTATGCGCTCTTTTTTCAGATCCCGTGGCTTCCAGAGACATTGTTGACGCTCTCCCCGATGTCTACGGCACGGCTCTTTTTCCGTCGCACGGCCGTACGTGCCAACGCATTCTCCGACCAGGATCTGGAAGTGATGGCTGCCGCCATGGCCCAACCGGGCGCTATGCGGGCGATGATCAACTGGTACCGGGCCGCCGTCCGCTATCCATCGGCACGGCGGACGCAGGTGATTGGGGTGCCTACCTTGCTCATCTGGGCCGAGGATGACGTGGCGCTGGGAAAGCCGCTGACTTACGGACTGGAGGAATGGGTGCCCCATATGTCCGTCCACTATATTTCCCATTGCGGCCACTGGGTGCAGAACGAAGCGCCGGACGAGGTTAACGAGCAGGTCTTGGCCTTTGTGTTAACGGCCACAGACGGACGATGAGTGGCTGATGCAGGCCCTTCCAGTTCACCGATGTGCCCATCCACCCATCCATCGATAGCCACTGAACCATCGGCCCATCTCCCAGGCAGGATCCTTTTCCCTCTAGGTCTGGGTACGGCTCTCTCACTTATGGGCGACGCGACCCTGTACACGGTGTTGCCGACACACACGGCCGAGGTCGGTGTCGCTCTGGGTGAGGTTGGCATCATCTTGGGCGTCAATCGAGCGATACGTGTCCTTCTCAACGGACCGGCGGGGATCGTATACGACAGATCGCCGCGCCGGCGGCTGTTTGTATCGGCGTTGTTTGTGGGCGCGCTATCTACGGCCGTGTACGCTGCCACGAGGGGTTTTTGGCCGCTACTGGTTGGACGGCTGCTGTGGGGACTGGCCTGGTCCGGCATTTGGGTCGGTGGGGCGACAGTCATTATGGATGTGACGACGGCCTCCGACCGCGGGCGGTGGTCGGGCCTGTATCAAACCTGGTTCTTCTTTGGGGCAGCGTTGGGCGCCTTTGCTGGTGGCTTATTGACCGATAAGATAGGCTACACGACGACCATGTGGATCGGCGCCTCGTTGACTGCCATGGGTGGTCTGGTGGCGGCGGCCGTGCTGCCGGAGACGCGGCCTGACTCGTCGGCCGGCCCGCTCGGGATCTCGCCAACAGACGTGGCTTCTTCCGACGCCAGGCAGGATAGCTCTGAGTTACGCGCCCGGCGTGGATTGTGGACTGCTGCGTTCTTGCACGGCATCAACCGTTTTGTCATCGCCGGTGTTCTTTATGCCACTATGGGGCTATTGGTGCAGGATCGGTTGCCCTTCGATGGTCTGGGCCTCGGTGTAGCGACGGCGACCGGCATACTCATAGCAGGCCGGACGGTGTTCAGCATGGCATCAGCGCCGCTCGCGGGAACAGTGTCGGACTGGTTGGGAAGCCGTTGGGGAGTGGTGAGATGGGGACTGGCGATTGGAGCAGTGAGCCTGTCTTTGATAACACTGAGAGCGCCGCTCGCGATCCTGATAGGTATATCTTTGGGAGCTATGACCAGCGCGAGTGTGCAGACGCTGGTCATTGCCCTCGCCGGTGACCTGGCAGATCAGACGCAGCGCGGGCGCGCCATTGGTCTGGTGCACACGGTTGGCGATATCGGTAGCGCCACTGGGCCACCAGTTGCCTATGCACTGTTGCCAGCGGTGGGGTTGGACGGCGTCTATTGGCTTTGTGCAGGACTGTTCGTGGTGGGGCTGCTTTTGGTTTGGAGATCCAACGCAGGAGGTGATCGATGACTGATTCAAACGGTATGAGGGCTCTGGTGCTTTCCGGCGGTGGAGGGCGAGGAGCCTACCACGTAGGTGTGCTTCGATTCCTTGAGGAGCACGAATGGGTTCCTGAGATTGTCGTTGGCACATCTATTGGGGCTGTGAACGGGGCAGCTCTCGCATCAGGCCACACAGCACACTCACTGTGGGCGCTATGGCAGCGACTGAGGACGGACGATGTACAGCGTCAGGCGTGGGACCTGTTCTCATTGGATAACTGGGATCATATCCTCGATACCGCTCCCTTGCGGAAAACGTTGGTCGAGGAAGGCTGGATAGACCTGGGCCGCGTCAACGCGCAGCCTGTGGTCAAGCATCTGCGTCTCACCGTCGTGGAGATGGAGACGGGCAAGCTGAGGGTCTTTGGCAACAGCGCCGACCCGTCTTCGGGGAGCCATTGCGAGCACGTCGAGATTAGTCTGGACCACATTCTGGCAAGTTGCAGCATTCCATTGATCTATCCGCCGACAAAGATCGACGACGTGGATTTCTGGGACGGGGGCACTGTGGCCAACACACCGCTGGGTCCTGCCATCGACGCAGGGGCCGAAGATATCGTGGTGGTGCTGATGACACCCTGGGAGGATGAGCGGAACCATCCTCGATATACCCCAGTTGGCGGCCTCAAGGGGTTGCTGGCAGCCGCCCAGGCCGCTTTCGAATGGGCATTGCTCGCTTCTTTCCAGGCCGACCTCAAGCTCTTTCGTCGTACCAATCAGGTGGTCCGGTTAAGCATCGAGAACGCGCGGCTGCGGCGGGAAAACGCGGAACTGCAGGCCCAACTACTTGGACAAAAGTCGACTTCCATGGAGCCCAAGGGGCTCGATATCCAGCACCAGGAGATTGCCTCTCCGGTTATCGTCTCTCCGCGTCGCCCGATACCGCTGGCCAACATTATTCGCTACACCCTAGAGACCCACGAAGAGTTGTACCAGATGGGCTACGATGATGCCAAGGCAGCCTGGGCGCGGGCTGGCAGATCGGTTGAGGGGGGCTAGCAGGATGACCGAGGGGAAATTGTTCACACCGGGAGACATCGGGTCGCTTACCTTGCCCAATCGACTGGTCCGATCGGCGACCGCCGAGGATATGGCGACGGCCGAGGGTCGGCCCACCGCGCAACTCAAGCAGCTTTACCAGGAGCTGGTCAGTGGCGGCGTGGGGTTGATCATCACCGGGCATATGTACGTGCATCCTTCCGGCAAGGCCCACGCCGAGATGACGGGCATCTACTCCGACGAATTGATCCCTGACCTGGCGGAATTGGCTGATGCCGTTCACCAGGCAGGAGGGCGGGTGGTGGTGCAGATCAATCACGGGGGGATGCAGTGCAGTCGCGAGGTCGTGCCGGAGACAATCGCGCCTTCGGCAGTGGAGGCACCTTTTCTGAAGCGCTCCCCTCGGGCGATGGCGCCCAGCGAGATCGATTCCGTGATACAGGCCTACGGGCAGGCTGCTCGACGGGTCAAGCAGGCGGGTTTCGATGGCGTGCAGATCCACGGAGCCCACGGATACTTGATCAACCAGTTTCTATCTCCCTTTGTCAATCACCGCACCGACGAGTGGGGTGGCAATCTGGAGAACCGGATGCGGTTTCTGCGAGCTGTCTGCCAGGTTGTGCAGGAGCAGGTTGGTCGTGAATACCCTTTGCTGATCAAACTTGGCATGGTGGATGGTGTGGAAGGGGGCCTGACCGTTGAGGAGGGCGCCCAGGTCGTGACAGCGCTAGAGGAGATGGGCCTGGATGGTGTAGAGATCAGCGGGGGTATTGGCGGTGGGCGCGTCCAGAACGTCCGCAAGGGAGTCAAGGGCGTGGCAGACGAGGCCTACTTCCGATACCTGGCCCAACAGGCACGACAAGCCACCCGGCTTCCCATTATCCTGGTCGGAGGATTCCGTTCCCGAGGGGTGATGGAGGAGGTGTTGACGTCCGGGGACGCCGATTTTATCTCCTTGAGCCGCCCCCTCATCTGCGAGCCGGATCTACCGAACCGGCTGCGGGAAGGGGTCCAGGAGCGATCGTCCTGCATCTCGGCCAATCGGTGTTGGCCCGACGGGCCGGGCGAGGGGATCGAGTGCAAGTGTCCGATTGAGAGGACGGCCGTCGACGGGTGATCTGTGACGATTTCCGCAGACCTGCGCCAGGAACAGGCTGCCGACTACCGCGTCTTTGAGCTGGCAGGCGACCACTATACCATTGGCTATCAGATGGGGCTGGCGACGGATCTGCGCCAGGTTGAGACCTGGCGCGACCGTGGGGCGGAGCTAGCTTTTGCTCGTGCTTGCGCCGATGTGGTCGGCCAATTCCATCCCGCGCTGCTGGACGAATTCAGGGGCTATGCAGCGGCACAAGATCGCCGCTGGGACGAGGTGCTGCCGCATTTTTCAAACAACCTGCCGGAAGGCTCGCTAGGTGGATGTACCACTCTTGTCCAACGGCTGCCTGATGGGCATATGCTGGTTGCCCGCAACCACGATTTCCTCTACACGCGGAAGGAGCGGTACCTGCGGCGGCTGTCTCCCAGTGGATACCGGCCCTCCCTGGGCACGCAGTCGGGCTTTATCGGCAGTTGCTACGACGGCGTCAACGGTGACGGGCTTTTTGTCGCGCTGCACACCGTACGGGTTCGAGTGGCTGAAGCTGTGGCCCCTGGTGTGCCAGCCTACTTGATTCCTCGCATTCTCCTGGAAACCTGCTGCACGGTGCGGGAGGCCGTTTCGCAGGCTCAAAGGATGGACCATCTCTTTCCGTTCAGCTACCTCATCGCCGATGCAAAAGAGATGGCGGTCGTGGAGGCCTATCCGGGCCAGGTGCAAGTCCGCCAGCCTCGACCAGGCCACAGGGACATGATCGCCACCAACCTCTTCGAGTCGCCTGGTATGCGCAAGCTGCATGGCCGTCGCAACCTGACAGGGCCGCTTCAGCGCGTCCGCTGGCTCGAAGAGCGGATCGCCAAGGATCAGGTGGAAAACGCCCGCTCTGGTTGGACCTGGGCACAGCGCCTCCTGCGCGATCACTCGGTGCCCATGTGTCACCATCAGCCCAATCAGGCCACCTTTTGGTCTCTGGTCGCCGACCTGAGCGCCCGCCGGATTGCCTACTGCCTCGGAGCGCCGTGCCGCAACGAGTTCCGGGAGTGGGAATGGCCTGATTAGGCCATTCTCTCTTTTCCTCTGCGTCCTTTTTTGGGGATGACAAAAACGTATCCTCAGTATCTCCGCTAAACTCGCTCAAACCCCCGTCTCGGGGGTGTCTTTGACCCCCAAACCTTGGTGTCCTTTGCGTTCTTTGCGGTTAACCCCCTCCGCAGATCCGCTCAAACCCACGTCTCCGCGGCTGGAAAAGGCTATCGCCGGTAGAACGTGGGCTTGACATCTGGTCAAGTTTTGGTATCATATGATCAAATAGAACATTTGTTCGACCGTAATTCATGTGGGAGCCAGAGATATGCGCTGAAAGCTGGAGTCTCAGGCAGACAGACCAGGGAACCGGTGTGGTCTGAGGAGGGGCTTGTGGATGGACGAGAAGGACGTAGCAATCTCGGCAGATGGCTAAGGATCTTGGTTGGGCTGGCGATCGCCAGCTTTGCCGCGACACTGGCAGCGGTGATTGGAAGCCGACTGAGTGATGATGCACTGGCGGTGCTGGCGGGTGCTGTGTGTGGTGTGGGGGCGGCCATCCCTGCGAGCCTGCTTTTTATCGTGGTCAGCCGGTGGCGCGATGAACCTCGATCACGGTCACCTGTGACCGGACCGCAGAGCCAGTATCCACCCGTGGTCGTGATCACTCCACCAACTGGCAGGCAGGTGTCTGATGCCTGGAATCGGCCCCCCGCAGCGATGAGCGAGTCCGGGCAACCCCGCTTCACAGTGGTCGGGGGAGCGCCAGACGAGACAGAGACGACACGCTGAGAGTTTTGGGACGACAGCGACAGGATCGACGACTGGCCCCTCTGCCGTGGAACGGGGATTGGAGTCGGGCACAGGCGGTCAGGGAGCATGCAAGAACGGCGAGGCAAGCCAGCTCCAGAAAGGCGTCAATCCCAGAGGCTACGTTGCCGGAGCGCGAGGGCAGCCAGAACACTCAGAACGCCAACACAGAGCGCCACCAGCGTAACGTTGCTCGCAGAGTGTCCAGTGACAGGTAGGATAAAATCGGGTTGGGGTGTGGGTGTGGGACTCCCAGGCTGTGGGCGAGGTCGGGGTGTGCTGGACGGTGCCTGCGTGGGCTGAGCAGTTGGCAACGACGTCGGCCCGACGGTTGGACGTGGCGTGGGTGACAGCAAGACAGTTGGACGTGGTACCGGTGTCGGCACGACGGTTGGTCGCGGCTGTAGCGTCGGTGGCGTCGTTGGGCGCGGCGGCGCAGTGGGAGTAGCCTGTTGGGCGAACGCGCTCCCCAGCGGGCTGGTTGTACTTGCGAGGTAGATCAGCAGTCCCGCTGCGACCAGCAGGCTGCGGCGCGCGGATTTGTGCCTGACCATCGCGTCCCTGTCATTCGTGGTCTTTTTCCCGCTGGCGGATCACCGTGATACTGAATCCAGCCAGGGCAAAGACCAGGCCTACCAGCAACAACCCCAAACCGGCGATGACGCCTCCTCCACCAGACACGGGCATTACGACAGGCCCAGGTGTGGGGGTCGAAACGGCAGGCCCCCCTGGCTCCGGTGTTCCAGTTGGCTCGGGAATAAGCGTGGGCTCCGGCGGCGCTGCTGTCGGCTCCGGAGTGGCACGCTCCGTGCCGGTCCCCGGCCGGGTGGGTGGGGGAGCGGGGCGAGTTGCCTCTTGGGCTACAGAGACAGGAGCATAGGGGAACATCAGCGTGGAGGCCAGTGCAAAAAACGCAAGGACTATTAACGCATATCCCCAGGTGATAGAACCAAGCTCTGGATTTCTCTTCATTAGATCCACTCCACTCGCGAGCGCTAGCTGATTCTCCGGTTGAGTATACACTATCCTTGGATTATGTCAAACTCCCGATAGAGGAGCCTGGATTCAAACCGTTCGCCAATTGATTCCCTCCCGCCCCTTGCGGAGCGGGAGGGAGTGATTGGTTGGAATTGCGATCTATCTGCCCTATCGTTACGGACGTTCGGGCAGCGGGCGCGGCGGCGGCTGCACGATGGGCCTGTTTCTCCGTTGTGGCAGTGGCCCTGCAGGCGCGTGGCTCGCGTCGAGCGCGTCCGGTGTGCTTCCCGGTTCAACGACGGTGACCTCGTGCGGTCCGTACACGTTGTTCTCCTCATCAGACTCGAACACCGCACCCCACGTCTCACCGCCATAGGAATCGACCAGAGCGTAGAGGTCCTTGGTCCCTGGGATGGGAAGCGTGCCCGTGAAGCTACTGTAGCCCGTGCCCATGTAGTAGTAGTCGTCGAAGCGGAGGGTGAGTGACTCACCAGGCTCCAGCGGGGCTCCATAGTACCACCAGACCAGCCCTCCCTCAGCTCCGAGTTTGGCCCAGTCCTTGTTGACCTCGACTTCCTCCGTCGGGTTGATGTACAGATCGACCCAGAAGCCTGAGGAGCTTTCCGTGGCCCACGTACCCGTATTCTGGATGGTGACCGCGATATCGACCATAGATAGTCCTGCGGTCGGCTCAGTAGGTATGACGACGATGTTGGTCACCACCAGCTC
>CAYUIS010000148.1:0-13260 GCA_964444825.1 uncultured Anaerolineales bacterium
TCGGGGACGAGGACCCTGTCCTTGACCGGACAGGACAAGGGCTGGGAGCGCCAAACGCGATAACCCTGCCGGCTGCCCCGTCTGAGGCTCTCGACACCGATTTACAGAGATTTTTAAGGTTGAGTTTCTTGACATTGGACCGAATCTAGCATAAAATAGGACTAGAGACAAGTCAAGCGCCCCAGAGCCTGACGGTGTCGCCTTTCCAAAGACGCCTCAACGTATTGGTTGGGAGCGAGGGCAGACGGAGCATCCGTCCAGAGAGGTGATTCCACCGGGGAGAGGCGAGGGGCGATTGAGAGCAGCGGCTTACACGGCCGCTGCTCTATTCTTGTATCT
Organism: uncultured Anaerolineales bacterium; assembly: GCA_964444825.1. Lineage (GTDB taxonomy): Bacteria > Chloroflexota > Anaerolineae > B4-G1 > B4-G1 > CAYUIS01. The sequence goes on from CAYUIS010000148.1 coordinate 340, forward strand.
TGATCCTCGCTCACCGGATCGTGGGTTCGTTTTCCCAACCTGGAGCGGTGAGGAAATCGGCGACCGCTCTGGCGACCTCGGCGGTGCTGCCGGCAAAGAAATGGTCTGCCTGGGGGATAGTGTAGAGGGTCTTGGGAGGTCTCAGCCGGGCCACGAATCGGTGCAGATCGTCGGCTGGCGCCCACGGATCGCGCGCACCGGCGACAAACAACTTGGGTCTGGTTTCGTCGTCCAGAAACGGATCGGCATAGTGGGCTTGCGTCAGCGCAATGCCGACCAGATAACCTACTTGGGGGTCACGGGCGGCGTGGTGCAGTCCCACCCCCGCACCGAATGAGTAACCAACCACCGCCAGTCGATCCGCGTTGATGGTGGATTGGGCACGCAAGAGATCGAATGCTCCAGCCACGTCGTCCATCTCCCCTTGGCCGTCGTCGAAAGAACCCTCGCTATGGCCGGTTCCCCGGAAGTTAAAGCGCAACGCTGCCCAACCTCGCTCGGCCAGCGTGTGACACACGGTCACGACGATGACGTCATTCATCGAGCCACCCATCAGCGGGTGGGGGTGACAGACCACGGCGGCCGGCAAAGGGCCGGCGCTTTTCGATGAGTGCAGGACGCCCTCTATGAGGGGCCCCTCGTTCCCTGCGGAAAAAGTCACCGGTTGAGCGCGAATAGGCACACCTAACCCCCTCCGATTTCTCACGTCGGGCTCCCGTTTGGTTTCCCGCCGCTGGGGAAAAGTATACCGGGTGAGGGTTCGCGTGTCAATCGCCGGTTGGTCGAATCAGAACGACAAACCTCATTTCTGACACGCTGTTTGACACGCTTCGTGAAACACCCTGTGAAATGGCCTTCTGTTAGTATATGGTCAAACACCGAAGCTCGTGGTTCTTTTCCCAGTCGGTGTTGGCGAGCATAGGGAGAGGCAAAGAAAGCAGCGTTAGGGGGTGAGCGATGGTTATCTACACAGATCCGCAAACTGGAGAATACTTGTGGGCATGTCCCGAATGTGGGACGTTCATTCGCTTCCACAGTATGCTGGCGATCCAGATGGCCAAGCAGGCTGGGGGGTGCCAGGGGTGCCGGGCCAGAATGATCCTGAGCCAGCAGCCGGTGTTGATCAATGCGTTCCTGGATTTCTGGACGCGCACCAATGCCTGGCCGCAGAGCCCCTCCTGGATGGAGGTGCTTCCAGTCACGGCTTAGGTCGGTGGTGATGCCACCGGATCATGGCCGCTGCTCTTCCGAGCGGCCTGTCCTGAGACGTCCCCGAGGCGCGTCCTGAGCCCGTCGAAGGGCTGTTGAGGGGGCTCCCGCCCTGGAATCACTGAGGCCACTGACGACAGTGAGATCACTGAAGGCTTGATCCACCCCAGTTGGACGGAGTGCCACTCCGTCCCTACTCGCACAAGGCCGCAGTTTTGACAAAGGACAGCTCTATCTCTTGGCCTCCGAGCTCTCCCCTCATTTCCACCTGCTCGTCCACCTCTGGCACATAATCCGAGAAATTCGTGTTCGTCACCAATGGCACATATCCTCCGTCGTCCTTGGCGATATCCAAAATCAGGTACTCTTCTGCTGGCATCTCGACCCCTTCAATAACCAGCACCTCCCCACACCGATTCTGCACCTCCAGCACCCCGCCATTACAGTTGTTCACCGCGATCGAAAGGCACTCGATCTCCGGCTTGACGATCAGATCCAATATGGCTGTTTTCCCAAAACAGCCTCCAATAACACCTACCCCGATGGTTTTCACACAACCAGGTGCCGGACTGTCTCTCACAACAATGCAGCCACTGAGCAAACCTACGAATAAGAGTGAAACAACGATCAACCCGGATCTGCTTGGTCTGTTTTGAAGCAACTTGTTTTCTCCTTTACTGTGTGTCACCTGTGACTTTAGGATCAAGGAAGGCACGCCTGATATTTTTGAGGATCCCAGCCGCCGCCTGGAGTCCCACGAGCCATAGTTAACCACTCCTTATCGTCACCGGCACGTATATCCATGCTATCGGTTCCCACCACTCATATGCCCCGATGTCGGGCTGGGCATCGCGGAGACGGCCTTCAGCGTCGTCAGCAGGGGCATCGGCGATGCTACCATTGTCCACGGCGGGGCTGCTCTCCTGCAAGTGCAGGTTTACTCCTGGCCAGCCGGACACGAAAAGCGGGGCATCGCTCACGTCATTCTGACCCTGCCCCGTGTAGGTGGTCCAGGTACCGCCGGCAATCTCAGCGCGGGTAAAATCGGAGTCGCGCCCACTCACGAACTCGGCCGTGATCTCGCCGTCTGCCCGGCTGTAGTATAGGTTGTGGTGCTCGGTCAGTTGCACGCCTCCACCCAGGTAGATGCCCGTAGAACCGCCATCGGTGGGGTCGGCGTTGAAGGCGAAGATGTTGTTCACCAGCGTCAGTGTCACCGGCGGATAGGGAAGGATTTCCTCTGGATAGCCAGCAACCAAAGCCCAGTTGCGCTCGCTGTAGGTCGTATCCCACATGTCGTAGGCGATGGTGTTGTTGATTATCTCCAGGGTGCTCGTGAAGGTGCCTACCCACACCGCGCTATTCCCCTGCCCCCAGACGACGTTGTTCTCCATCCGTCCCCCAGCCCATAACTTGATGCCGTTCAGGTGATTGCGGACCACCCGGTTGCGCCGTACGACGACGCCGGTTGCGTTACCCTGTCGGTCGCGGGAGTTGAGGTCGATCCCGTCGCCTCCGTTGTCGTGCACATAGCAGTCCTCTACCAGGACGGGATAGCCGCGGGCGAACTCAAGGCCGTCGGAGCCATAGAAAGACTGGCCCCCCACCCCGGTATCGTAAATCTCCACCCGGCGGATGACCATATGGTTGCACGGGCCAGGCGTACAGTCCACCGCTGAGTACTCGCTACCGTGAATAACGCTATTCTCCAGGGTGATGTATTCGACCGGCCCATAGTCCGGGGGGGCTTCGGTCTCGCCGACAGTGAAATGGATGCTGGCCTCGCCACCCGCGATGTCCAGGTGATCCAATTGAACGTGGCGATTCTCCCCGGAAAGCTCCATTCCCCAGATAGTGAAGTTGCGCAGGGTGAAGCCGCTGATGCGCACGTAGGACGTGTACTGATCCAGAATCAGCAGCTCTCCTACGCTGCCTCCACCGTCCAGGACGGGCGTCTCGTTGAGGTAGGCGATGAAGGTGATCGTGGCGCCGGCTGTACCAGACTGGGTCAGGTGAGCCTCCTCGGTGAAAGGATACGTGCCACCGAGGAAGCAGACGGTGTCGCCGGGTCGGGCGGTGTCAGCGGCGTACTGGAAGGTGGCCCAGGACTGTGTCGTGGTGGTGCCAGAGTTATCGTCATCACCATTGGGGGCCACATAGTGGGTGCAGGTGGCGGTCGTCGTGGCTGCTGCTGTGGCGGGAAACTCTGGCACCCCCGTCTCGGTTATCGGTTCAGCATCAAGGGGAGATGGGGTCGACACCACGGGTTCACCATCGGCGACGGGTGGCCCGAGGCCGCAAGCCAGAACCAGTCCGATTGGGATCATCAGCATCAAGTGGGATCTCAAATGTGTAAGACTCGTCTTTCGCATGGTCCTTTTTCTCCTCCGGCCGCGGTAGGGCGGGCAGGCGCAGTGGCAGGCATGACCTAGAATCTATCCGTAAACTCGCTCAAACCCCCTGTCTCGGGGGTCTGTTTCGCCTCCGAGGACGGGGGCTAGAGCGGCAGGCATCACTCAGGTGAGATCGGGGCCGCTCTCGCCAGTGTCGAACTGGCGGCGCGTGTTTTCCTCTATCTTCATTTGGCACAAGGCGGTCTGCGCCTGTAGTTTGAGTCGGAACGCACCTTCCCGGCCTAGCACAAACCCGACTGCACCCAGGAGCACTGCCCCGACGGAGGCCCCAATGATACTTGGCTCATCTCCCCCAAATGGAATGTTGATGACAAGGCCAGCACTACCTCCTATCAGAACAAGAAGAATCGTGGTCATGACAATCACGGTCCTGGCTCGCCCATAGAGACGGTCTGCGAACTTTTGGATGATCTGTGGATCGTACTCAGCCATTGTAACCTTCATCATGGTATGGTTTGTCTCAGTAACGAACACCCGCCAACCCTAACGGGCGGCGGGCTTGTGCTACGATGTCGGCTACCAGGATGCGCCTACCGTCCTGGTCGTTGCCTCGCACGAGTCGCGAGGCGTTTCTTCGTTCGGTGGATGGTAGTATAGTCCCAACCTATACAGAAGTCAAAAACAAGAGCGCCCTGATTGTACCTCTGGGGGCAATCCTGGATTATGATGCGGTCGGTGTGGGTGGGGTCGGTTATTCCTGGTGCAACCGTGTTCCAGCCCTCAGACGCTATTTCATCCCTGTGCTTGCAATGCACGCTGTGTGTGCTTGCATTTCTTAAAAGTCCCGGAGACTTTGCCAGCAGGTAACGACTGAGGTCGGGTGATAGGGGTTAGTCGTACCCCCTAACCACCAGTCATTGATCCGTGGACGACCCTCGTACGTTTACCGCAGCGGGTGCACTCGTAGATCGCCGTCATACCATCATCGAGGGCAACAGCCCGATATTCGACGGCAATCATCCTGGACAGCCGTTTGGGACACGAACAGTGGTGATCGATAGACATCAATTGCTCTCTTGGACTGCGCACGATACCAACTCCTGCTTCAAGGTTAAAGTGGCAGAGGGGGCCGGGGAACACGGAACCCAGCGCCATACGTCCTCGGCCGCCAATGGCACCATTGTAGCCAGCGGCGGTATGAAGCAGGTAAAAGGCAAAGCAGAAAATCACTAAACTCGCTGATCGGGATCGACATCAAACAAGCCAGTGACGATCCAGGAGTGAGAGAGGATGATAGGAACTGGCAGTGCAATGGGACTTTCCCGCCACTGCCAGTCCTGCATGAAGGCCGAATGGCTATTCGACGCCCTGGTGCGGTACCACGATGTTCCCGCCGCCTGAGTCTTGAACCTCCAGCCAGACCTGGTCGTGGCCCGTGCCGGGCTCGTTCCAGTCTTCGAGATGAAGCCCTGGCACGATCGTCGAAAGGGAACAGAATCAACATCAGATGCGTCTAGTAGATGGGAGGTGAACGATGAAGACCATAGGGTTGGCAGTCCGCTTGATGATGCGCTTGCCCCAGGTATGGATCGCTCTGGTGGTGATGGGAGCGGCTATTGTGGTCAACGGCCAGGAACCATTCATCGACATTGTCACCTACGCTATTCAGCGATTGTTTTAGTGAAGGAGATTCACCAACTCGATCGCGGATCGGGGCGGTCGCTCCGACTTTACTCGCGGTATCGTGCCAGGCTCTTGGGCGGTCAGGCTTCTTCAAACCTCGGGTGTTTCACCGGCAGGGGCCAGAAGCGGATCACATAGGCGCAGCAATACGGGATGCAATCTGCCAACCACTTGAAGCTTGAACGCACTACTGCCCAATGAATCGCTCAACGTATCGAGCAAAGCGCCGACCTCGAAGACGAAACAGCACAGTACCGGAAAGGACCCCAAGTGTGTTCGCGATCCCATCGATAAGCGACATGTCACGGCCCGGTACGAAGGATTGTCCCCATTCTAGCACAGCCCCCAGAGCAATGGCAAAGAAAAGGGCCGAGACTCGAGCGATTCCCGAGTTGAAAGTCAAGCACGCGAGCACTGCCATTCCCGTATAGGCTAGGAAATGCCCTATGTTGTCAACGTGCCAGGACGAAACCCCTCCGCTTGGCAGCAGGGACACGAGAATCACCGCAAGCACATAGAGTGTGAATATCAGAAGCATCTTCAAGCCCTGCCTCAAGATCCTACCTTCCTTGTGTCAGTTGTCTTACGCTGCGCCCAACACAGCGCGTACCCGCGCCAGCCAGGGCCGGTCGCAGCTCACGAATCCCAGTGTTGGCAGTGGGCTACTCAGCCGGTGCGGAGCAGCAGCGGCAGGAAGACGTCGTAGGGCCAGAAGACACGGTTCGTGACCTCGTTTGACCAGATACAGTAGCCGAGCGTGCCACCCAACGGAAAGACGCAGGCGCGGTTGGTGACGTCCGCCGTCCACCCCAAGGTGCCAGGACCGCCCACCTCCACGACGAAGCTGAGCGTGATTTGGTCGGTGGGCGTGACTGTCAGTGTGCCGGTGATCGTGCGATTGGTGTGGGTGATGCCTTGTACGGGCTCGACGAAGCGCAGAAAGATCGTATCCGTCAGCGGGTCGTAGAGCCTGAGCCGTGTGCCGGGTGCGGCAGAGATGGTCAACGTGTAGGTGAGTTCGTCGCCATATGCCACGGTGCCTGTAGGCGTGACCGACTTGAGCGGGTAGTGAGCGGTCTCTGACGAATACGGCGACAGAAAAGCAGAGGTCCACGCCGGGCGCGACGGTGGATCTTTCCGCAGTCTGTCCGCCCACTCAGCGTCGTTCAGGCGGTTCCAGTCCGGCTCGGCAAACTCGTAGTGGCTGAAGACATAGCCGATGCCGGCAATGGGCTCATCGTCCGGCGGTGTGTAGACCACGATCAAGGGGTTGAAGAGACCCGTTCCCTCGTGCAGCACGCGGCCGGTGTTGGAATCGCTTGCCACGTCGGCCACCAGCATGGGGGATTTCTCCTCCACGCCCCAGCCCTCCACAAAGAACTCTAACAGCCACAGGCCAACGCGGTGGATATCGTCCTGCTCTTCTTGGCTGAGCCAATTTCCGTCGGCGACCGTTTGGGCATAGTCTCGCCAGGAGCGCAACTCGGCGGCCAATTGGCGCAGGCTGCGCGCGTGGAGCTCGGGAAGCATGTCGTACCCATCGAGCGCGCTATGGACCTGATCGCACAGGTCAGCCAGGCGATCGAAGGCCGCAGGCACCGGCTCCACCAATCCCGGTCCAGATGCCCATGGACACGGTACGTAGGTCTGCTTGCCGTAGAGGATAAAATCGTGGCGCAACTGCGTCCACGAACCGAGCGCCGTGTTCAGCTCCTTGTCTTGCCATGCCGGGCCTTGTGTAAAGGCCGGGGCGCCGGTGGGCATAGGTTGCAGCAGTGGTCGAAGGGCATACAGCCATCTGTTATATGTGGACTTTGTCCAATCGTCCACGGTGTATGCGTCGAACTGCGCCCGCAGTGCCGCAATCTGTGCGGTCAGTTCGGGATATGCCGCGATGTCGCCTGCTAACCAGTGCTCAGCCCGGTCTGAAGCCAGCACAGTGGCCATCACATCCAGCCCCGAGGGCAGCAAGCGCTCTGGCACGTGGGGAAAGGTGGTATGCTGCATCGCTTCACCGTCGGGCAGGTAGCGTTCCCCCAGGAACTGGATGTACTTTTGCGGGATCTGGTCTGGAAACTCTAATGGTACAGGAATGATCTCGCTGCTAGGGTAGATGTCTCGTTGGAACTCGGCTCGCAGCGCGGCGCGGTTAGCAGCGTCCTCCAACATATCTAATGTGAAGGTCGGGCCGAAGACGTTATCCAGGCCCTGCTGTACCATAGGCGGAGTGATGCTGTCGGCGGGACCTGCCAGGAGCCGCGTAACGTCGTAGACCTTGTTCCAGCGGGCCTCGACATCCGGGTTGGCGGTGAAAAGCTGGGCCAACAGCGCTGCGGCGGTCAGCTCCACGTCGGCATCGGCAGGGTAATAATGATCCTCAATGCGGAAGATGCGACGGCTGAGCCACTTAACGGCGCGGAAGTAACGCTCCAAAGCCTCATCGCCAGCATAGTGGCCGCGGGGCTCGTACTGCGTATAGTCGTCGCCAGGGTAGAACTCGGTGACGGCGTGATCGAGCACCTTGTGCACGTATTGGCCAGCATCAGGCTCGATGTAGTCTGGGAAGACAAAGCTGTCGTCGAGCAGGCGAGCGGCCACGCCAAAGACCAGCACATTGTGGCGCGCTGCCGCCTTGCTCAACGGCTGCGACCCAGGTATGGCGGCGTAGCGGGTATCGCTGGCAGCATAGAGTTGTTGCACCAGCCACGCCACGTCATCGTACAGATAGGTCTTTTCTACCTCGGACAGCAGGTCATCGAAGACGGTGTGGAAGAGGTGCAGCGCTACATCGGTGGTGATAAAGACCGACACCTGTTTTTCGGGAAAGAGGCGGAAGTAAGCGGCGGAAAGATACTCGACGTCCTGATCGGACAGGGCGACGAGTCCTCGGGCGCGCAGTTGCGCCCGAGCTGCTTCGCTGAGCGGGTAAATAGCCTCCACCGTGGGCAGATTAGCAGGCAATTCGAAGGGGGGAGGAGGCGCCCCAGTGCCGGACGGGACGCACTGGAGATCGACTCCAGGTTTCCCGGCGACCGGGGAAGCGGAGACACATAACAACAGCAAAGTCAGTGTACATAGCGTCGGAGACAGTTTGTTGTGCATAACCATCACCTCTGGCAAAGTCACTTGCTACCCAAACAGCGGAACACCCGCCAACCCTGACGGCCAGCGGGTTTTTTGCTACGATGTTTGCTGCCAGGAAACGCCTGCCGTCCTGGTCATCGTCTCGGACTTGTCGGAGTCGCGAGGCGTCTTTCGTTGGGTGAGTGTTAGTATAGCCCCAAGTTGGGGAGAAGTCAAAAGAAATCGCCCCAACCCTCGGCGGATCGGGGCGGTCGGTTCGGGGCCACTCTCCAGTCCTCGAAGAGTAGACACCAAAGTGTCAAGCTTTCAGTACGCTCCACAAAGCGCCTGCCTAAAGCTTAACTCCTGCCAGTACCCTCATGAGTAGAAATCAGGCTCAGGGAGTTTCATACAATTGAACCTGCCCCCCATAAAAATCGCGCTTCCGGGTTAATTCCATCTTCGATGCAAGCGTTTGCGGGATTAGGCCCATTGGATCAGTATACCAGTTATGGCTGTAAACCAGCCAGACTCTGTTATGCTCGTTCACCAATGAAATTAACCTGGGTATATCACTATCCGTCATTTTTGGTTCCAGGATACCGCTATCGAACATATCTACAGGAATCCCCTGTTTCTCTACCTGGATAAAATACAGGTTTTCATATGTTCTAAAATAATAGTCGAACGGGATTTGCACCCAGGTGGCGTTGAAAAGGACCAAATCATCCTTTTGAGCGAAATTTGCGACATAACCGGCAGCAGTGCTCCAATCCTCTTTTTGCATGAACCTATAATAATCGCCGGCGGAAAACAGGTTGTCTGTGCCTAAAATCACCACCACCACGATAATGAGAAAGCGAAATCTTAATTGAGCGATACCGGCTGCCAGTACCAGGAACAATGGAATCGTTGTCCAGATCAGGGTTCGATCGTAAAAAATAGGTCGGCGGATGCTCACGATCAGCTCACCCAGGAAGGGGATGGCGAACAGGGCAGCCAGAAATAAGAATCGCGATATTTTTTTTCGGTAATGCAACAACCCTAAGCAAAGCACCAGTGCGTACAGGATCCAGATCATCTGCATCTGGCTGGGTTGACCTAGCGTAGAATCACTCAAAAAGGATCCAAGCGCTTGGATAACGGTGTCCCAACTTGGTTTAGGAAGCCAGAACTCCTGATAGACTCTGCTGGCTTGATTGATAAAGGCAAATATCCATGGACTCCATAGTAAGAAGATGCCAATCTGAGCCTTCACCCAGTTCCAAAAAGAAGGAGCCTGGAAGGCGGGCAGAGATCCCGATTTCTTTATCCTTTGAAAAAGCATCAGACCAAGAACGAAGATATTGGTGGCTAAAGGGAAAAGGACAGCCGTATTGTGGCTGAGCATGGTCGCAGCCGAGAACACGATAAATGCAACCCAGGCCAGGTCAGTCTCAATAGTCTGGATGGGTAACCAACGATGGCGGAATATCCAGGCTCTCCATCCGCTTTGATTGAGGGTCTCATCCTTATAGCTGAAACCTCCTCCGGTGTCTGGTTCAACCGGCCCAGATGTGCGCCAGGCGTGCAGATACTCCTGAAACTGGCTGCCGATGGGCCTGACGGAGCGTGAATCCGTAAGCAGCCTGACTAGGGCATAAATCGCCACGGCTGCATTGAACGTCAGGAGGGTGTACATGCGCGTTTCCTGGGCGAAGCGGATGTTGAAAGGCGAAAGCGCCAGGATCACTGCCGCCGCCAATCCTATCACCACACCAGACATGCGCTTGCCGATCAGGTAAATCATCGGGATTGTGCCTGCGCCGAATAGTGCAGAAAGCAGACGGACATAATAGGGCGTATCTCCAACGCGTGCTATCCAGTAATGGAGCAGGAGATAATAAAGGGGTGGATGTTGGTCAATCTTGACAATCCATTGCAGCATATCGACAACACTGTGGTTGGCCAGCCACACGCTGAACGTTTCATCCAACCACATCCCTTTACTATCGAGTAGAAAAACTCGCAGCCCACCACCAATCAATGTGATAAAGATTACGAACCAGGGCGCCAACTCTTCAAATTCGATTTCTTCGTTCATTGACTGGCTATTCTCCTGAACGGGTCGCGTATCCTCGATCGGTTCCCCAGTTGCCACAGTATAGCACAAGGCGGCGTGCACGTCTATGGTATTATGCGCTAGTTTTGAAGACTCGCCACCCCCAGCCCCATTGCCAGCCTGGGACGGTCAGAGAATAACCCCAAACCGATTTTGGGGTAACTGCCAAGGTGTGGTAGAAAGGGCTTGCAGTGGCAGACAAGAAAGGAGATCAGAGATGGAGTGGAAACCGTATTTCTACGACATCCTTGGCCAGAGGCTCCGCCAAGCGAGGCGGTCCGCTGGCCTGACGCAAGCGCAGGTGGCCCAGATCTTGGGCAAACCGCGGTCCTACGTGTCGCAGCGCGATACTTGCGTCAGCCTGGAGCAGATCAGGCGGGGTCGGCGTAGTCGTTTGTGCAGTTTGTGGGACGGCGGTATACTCACCAGCGCTGTGACCAGAGGGCAACGTCGCACGCTGATCGCTGCCGATTTCCTGGCGTCCCTCACCCGCAGGGTTTTCGGTCACCTTGCCGGTGTTGGACTCTGAGCCATTCGTGATTTGGGAATGTTGCCGTAGTGCCGCCAGCGTTGTCCGGCGCCACAGGAGATGGTATGTCTTTATCGGCATTTCTTGTTGAAGCTACACTCATATCCCTATCGGGCGTCCTGGCGCCTGGACCGATCACCGCCGTGGTGGTGGGAAAGGGGGGCAAGTCTCCGCACGCCGGCGCATTAGTTGCCATAGGGCACGGTATCGTTGAGGCGCCCGTGATGGTGGCGGTGTTCTACGGCGTTGGACGATTGATGGCGCTTTCCTACGTAAAAGCGGGGATAGCGCTTCTCGGAGGCCTGTTGCTGTTGGTGATGGGGGTGGGGATGTTGCGCTCCATCAGGCAGGCGGAGGTTGGGACAGGCCAGGATACCCGCTCTCCTATCGTAGCAGGGATACTGTTGAGCATTGGGAATCCATACTTCCTGGTCTGGTGGGCAACGGTGGGGGCGGCGCTGATCATGCGCTCGTTTCGTTTCGGCGTGTTGGGTTTTGTGGCCTTTGGGGCGCTGCATTGGTTGTCTGACTTGGCGTGGGATTACTTCCTATCGGCTCTGTCATTCAAGGGCGGGGCGTTCTTTGGGCGGCGGTTTCAGCAGGTGGTGTTTGCGATCTGTGGGGTGTTTTTGGTGTTTTCCAGCGCGAGACTGCTGGTAGAGGCGGCGAAGGTAGTGTTGGGGTAAGCGGGCTGGGGCACACAAACCACCGAAAGAAACCGCCCGCCAACCTTGACGGCCAGCGGGCTTTGTGCTACGATGTCGGCTACCAGGATGCCCTTACCGTCCTGGTCATCGCCTCGGGCTGATCAGAGCCGCGAGGCGTTACTTCGTTTGGCGAGGGTTAGTATAGACCCAAGTTGGGGAGAAGTCACAAGCAGAAGCGCCCAGGCTCAGCACCTGGGCGCTTCTTGGTAGGATATGCTTAGGGCTCAGTCCTGCTCTGGTTGATCTTCCGCTTGCTCACTCGCCTCTGGAGGCACGAAGTTTACCTCTAAAGGGATAGCGGCGACTTCGTGCCACTCGGCCTCATCTTCGTTCTGAAGCTCCACACGAAAAGCATGGCGGCCAGGCTCTTCTATCGGTAGCCCCCGCATAGTTATGCGCATTCGATTCCGGTGGTTTTCGGACAGATCAACCGGGTACTCAATGGGATCGCCAACCACTCCAGAGGGAGACACAAAGGCTAAACGTGCACGCCCTCGGCTCGGTTCCTTCAGGTTTCTTCTCACCCATAATGTCATGATGTGGATGGGATCGCTGAGCCTCCTGCCGGGTTCTGGTTCCCGTCGAACATTGACTTGCTCGATTACGTTGTGGAGACTCACGTTGTTTGAGAACTGGTCAATCACAGCGTCTGAGCAAACCACAGTCCATACGTGGTCTATCATAGTGCAGCTTTCTCCTAGTCAACACGTGGAGCGCCAGTATTGTCCACATCAACGATTGACACCGTTTGGTCTATTAGCCAATAATAGGAAAGAGGCTGGACAGTCGCTCGATGTAACTGCTTGGCCTCAGACACCTCTTCCTGTGGTGTGGCTTGGTCTTCTTCTTCCTTTGCAGCGGGGCGGTCGTAAGGTTCCACATCATAAGGTTGTACCAGAATCTCCGCTGGAATACCAAGCCCTGCCTCAAGATTCCGTATCATCTTCAGCGTGAGCGGGCGTCTGCGGTTTAGGATTTCGGAAACGCGTGGGCGACTCCCGATGTAGGGTTCCAAGTCCTGGCGCGACAGGCCACGGCTCTCCATGTAGTATTCAATGGCCTCAATCGGGTCTGGCAGGGAAATAGGATAGTGTTGGCGTTCGTATGCTTCCACAAGCGCCACCAACACCTCCAGTCGATCACCATCAGGGGTGTCAACCGCAGCATCAAAAAGCCGGTCTATTTCTTTCAGGGCGGCTTGATACTCCCTGTCTGTCTTTATTGGCTTAATGTCCATCAATACTCTCCACAAAGCTCTGCAGTGTCTATTCTGTC
>CAYUIS010000149.1:0-13236 GCA_964444825.1 uncultured Anaerolineales bacterium
GCTCAGAGCTATGGTCAGCCAAATGCGATTGCCCCAAGCCCACTTGTCAATCCTGTGCAAGCGTGGTAGAATGTTCTCAGAGGAGGAAGTAGGTTTCGGCTGCATCATCAAGGACTGCCCAGACTTGCGGAGACCGGGCGGTCCTTTTGTGTCTTGCCCACACTGCTTCTCCCCGAATCAACCAAACTAAGGAGTATAGAAAGTGAGTGAAAGGGAAATCGGAACCGTCAAATGGTTCAACGACGCCAAAGGATATGGCTTCATCTCCCGTGAGAGCGGGGACGACGTGTTCGTCCATTTCTCCGCCATCGAGGGGGAGGGGTTCCGCACGTTGCGCGAGGACCAGAGGGTCGAGTTCTCAGTTGAGCAGGGACCCAAGGGACTGCAGGCCGTCCAAGTGAGGGCCGCCTAGCTGGGCGCACGCTAACCGCGTGCCCCACGCGCAATACACACAGGAGGAGCAATGGCAAAGAGACTGTACGTGGGCAACCTGAGCTACACCACCACCCACTCTGCACTGTCTGAGATGTTCGGAGAGATCGGCGAAGTCGTCTCTGTGAACCTCATCACAGATCGGATGAGCGGGCGATCGAAGGGCTTTGCATTCGTCGAGATGGCAGATAACGCCGAAGCCCTGGCGGCCATCAACCAGCTCAACGGCACGGAAGTGGATGGACGCGCCATCAAGGTCGACGAAGCTCGCCCCAGGCGGGACGATCGAGGTGGTGGTGGTGGTGGTAGTGGGCGTAGGGACCGCTGGTAGGGCTCCGCTCTCAAAGCAATCCTAGAACCACGTAGAACCCAGGGCCGCACGGTGTCTCCGCAGACCGTGCGGCTCTTTTGTTTCCGGCTCTTACAGGTGCGTTGCACCTGGTGCTTGCCGAGAACGATACCCTTGTCGCCGCGCCTGGCGCAATTGCCCCCACAGACAATCAATGTTAGAATACCCCTCACACCACGCCGAGTCAGGCCCTCGAGAATCGGAACGGCGCTGGGATGGGGAAAGTGATGGTCTGGGAATACATGCCTTACGTTCCACCGCTGATCTTTGCGGCGGCCGTGTCGGCAGCACTTGCGGTCTTTGCGTGGCGACGCCCTTATGTGTCTGGCGCGTTCCCGTTCGGACTGCTGATGCTGGCCGTGGTCGAGTGGTCGCTGACCTATGCGCTTGAACTCGGCAGCGTCGGCCTGCGGTCCAAGCTCTTCTGGGTCAAGACCGAGTACCCCGGCATGAGCAGCGTGCCGGTCCTTTGGCTGGCCTTTGTGCTCCGGTACACCGGTCGCGGCCAGTGGCTCACGCGCCGTCGCTGGGCTTTGCTTCTGGCCGTGCCCCTGCTGACTACACTGCTCGCCTGCACCAACCAAGCCCACAACCTGATCTGGAGCGGCATCAGGCTCGACACCAGTGGTCCATTCCCGATGCTTGACCTCACTTACGGCGCGTGGTGGGTGATCCACGTGGTTTACTCCTACTGCCTGCTCGCGCTCGGCACACTATTGCTCATCCAGGGGCTTTTTCGTTCGCCTCCTCTCTACCGGGGGCAGGCAGTCGCCCTGTTGATTGGCGCGGCGGTGCCGTGGATAGGGAACATGATGTACATCTTTGACCTCAATCCACTTCCCAATATGGACTGGACCCCCTCCGCTTTCAGTCTGACGGGCCTGATCGTCGGCTGGGGTCTGTTCCGCTACCGTCTGTTCGACATCGGCCCCGTGGCACGGGAGGCCGTTTTCGAAGGGATGAGCGACGGCGTGATCGTGCTGGACGGTAACGATCGGATCGTGGACCTCAACCCTGCCGCCCGGACCATCGTCCGCTGGGCGGCTGACGATGGGATCGGGCAGCCGCTAGCCCAGTTGTCACCTCCGCTGCACGAGCTCTTTCTACGTCACCGGGGCAAGCCAGGCGTACACACCGAGATCGTCACGTGTGCGCGTGACGCTCAGCGCACCTGCGACATCCGCATCTCGCCTTTCGGCGATGAACCCGGCGACTCGGCCAGCCACCTGATCGTCTTGCGCGACGTCACCGAGCACAAGCAAGCGGAAGCAGCGCTCCGCCGCCGGGCCGAGGAGTTGGCCGCACTCCAAGATACGCTGCTCGACGTCACCGCCCCCCACGAACTCCCCGCCCTGCTCCAGACCATCGTCGAGCGGGCAGCGCGGCTGCTGCACGCTTCAGGCGGCGGCATGTACCTGTGCGACCCTACGCGGGAGGAGCTGCGCTGTGTCGTGAGCTACAACGCACCCCGCGACTATACTGGTACCGTGCTCAGCTATGGCGAGGGAGCCTCCGGCGCCGTCGCGCTGACCGGTGAACCGCTCATCATCGATGATTACCGCACCTGGCCTGGACGGGCGACCGCCTTTGAGGAGGAGCAACCCTTTACCACTGTACTGAGCGCGCCAATGGTATGGCAGAGTGAGGTCATTGGGGTGATCGACCTGCTCGACGACGTCGAGAAGCGGCGTTTCACCCAGCCCGATCTGGAGCTGCTGACCCTGTTCGCCGAGCACGCAGCCATCGCCGTCGAAAACGGGCGGCTGCTACAGGCGGAGCAGGAACAACGGAAACTGACCCAGGCGCTGGAGAAGGCAGCCGCGGCCATCAGTAACGCGCTGGATATCGACCTCGTGCTCGACCTCATCCTGGAACAGGTAGCGGGCGTCGTCGCCGGGGATGCATTCAACATCATGCTGGTGGACCAGGGCATCGCCCGAGTAGTTCGCTCGCGGGGGTACGACCAGATAGGTGTGGAGGAGCTCATCTCCAGCTTTGTTGTCCGGCTCTCCGACTACCCCAACCTGGCGCAAATGGTCCACAGCGGACAGCCCATCCTCATCCCCGATACGGCCGCCGACCCCGATTGGGTCGAGGCGGAGCGCTGGGAGTGGCAACGCTCCTACGTCGCCGCCCCCATTTGTACCGTCGGTGTGGCGGTCGGGTTGCTCAACGTGGACAGCGCCCGCGCCGGGCGCTTTACCCAGGCCGACGCCCAGCGACTGCACGCCTTTGCCGACCACGTGGGCATCGCCATTGAGAATGCCCGCCTGTACCAGGAACTGCGGGGCTATGCCGAACAGCTTCAACAGCGGGTAGAGGAGCGGACGGCCGAACTCGAGGCCCAATACGCCAACCTGGACGCCATCCTGCGCAGCGTCGACGATGCCATCCTGATGGCCGACCAGGATATGCACATTCGCTACGTCAACCCAGCCTACACAGCCGCCACCGGCTACGCGGCTGAAGAGATCATCGGCGCCCCCGCCAGTTCGGTCGGAGCGGGGGCTGGATCGGAGCAGACTTGGAAGGCCGTATCGGCCGCTATGGCCGAGGGAAGGACGTGGCAGGGAGAAGTCATCGGCCATCGAAAGGACGGTCGCACGTACGACGCGGCGTTGACCCTAGCCCCCGTGCACGACGCCGAGGGCCACCTGGTCGGGCACGTCGCCAGCCACCGCGACATCAGCCAGAGCAAAGACCTGGAGCGGGCGCGCAGCCAGTTCATCACCAACGTCTCGCATCAACTGCGCACACCGGTCACCACGCTCCAACTGAACTTGCATCTGATGCAGCAGGTAGAACAACCGGAGGGCAGCCAGCACCACCTGCAGGCGATGGAGGAGCAGATCGCCTGGCTCGCCCGAATGATCGAGGACACCCTGGAGATGACGGCGCTGGACAGCGGCAAGGCGGCGAGTTCCCGGAGACCCGTCAACCTGCTGATGCTGATCCAGAACACCATCACCCGCTACCAGGGGCGTGCCACCGAGTCGGGCCTAACCCTGATGATCGACGCGCTGCCATCCGACCTGCCGCCAATACAGGCGGACGAGAGACGGCTGGCCCAGGCGCTGAGCGAGATCGTGGAGAACAGTATCGCCTACACCCCCTCGGGCGGACAGGTAGGACTGTCGGTCCAGGTCGCCCAAAAGGAGAACGAGGAGAGATCGTGGTTAGCCATCGCCGTGCGCGATACCGGTCCCGGCATTCCACTGGAAGAGCAGGCGCGCGTGTTCGACCGCTTCTTCCGGGGCAGCCTGGTCGAGGCGGGTAACATCCCCGGCACCGGCCTGGGGCTGAGCATCGCCGAGGAGATCGTACGCGCCCACGGCGGGCACATTACGGTGGACAGCGAGGAAGGTACCGGATCCACGTTCACCATCTGGTTGCCCCTGGCTGACGAGGCCCTACAACTCAAGTCAGCCAGCCAAGCATCCTGAGGTATCCCCAGAGCTAGTCCAGGCGACTGGTACCCCATCAATGTAAAGATGATGGATCGTCGTTTGATACAATGTCTTCCTTGGAGTCACGCACTATGCACAGAATCCTGGTTGGATGCCTCCTGCACACCGCGGCGTCCGAACGTCTGCACGAGCACGCCCAGGTGCTCTCGGGCGCCGGCTCGGGCGGTGATTTCCTGGGCCTGCTGCCCGAGGCGGATGGCGTCGTCGTGGGCGAGCAGCGGCTCGGCCCGGCCGAGATGGACCTGGGCCAGCGGCTGCGCGTCATCGGGCGGCACGGTGTGGGCATCGACAACGTCGACCTGGAGGCCGCCTCCGAGCGCTCGATCCCGGTCGTGTATACACCCGACGGCCCGACCGAGTCGACGGCCGAACACGCGCTTATGCTGATGCTGGCCGTCGCCCGCCGCCTGCCCCAGTTCGACCGGGCGGTGCGCGACGACAACTTTTCCATCCAGCGCCAGTTCGAGTTTTTTGGCCGGGAGCTCCGGGGCAAGGCGCTGGGCGTGGTGGGCCTGGGCCGCATCGGGCAGCGCGTGGCCGAGATGTGCAGGGCTGCGCTGGAGATGGAGGTCGCCGTCTACGACCCCTTCCGTGACCCCGCCGACGTGGCGGGCTGCGGTGCGATCTGTGTGGACAACCTGGTCGAGCTAGCCCGCGGGGTGGACGTCCTCACCATCCACGTCCCTCTATCCAAGGAGACCTTTCACCTCATCGACCGGGAAGTGATCCGCGCGATGCGGCCCGGCGGCATCCTCATCAGCATCGCCCGGGGACCGGTCGTCGACGAGCAGGCGCTGATCGAGGCGCTGCAGGACGGCCACCTCTACGGCGCAGGACTCGACGTCTTTGACCCGGAGCCGCCGTCCCCCGACAACCCCCTCCTCGGGATGGACAACGTGGTGCTGACGCCCCACGTGGGGAGCTTTACCGACGAAGGGCGGCGGCTGATGGGCCTGACGGTTGTGGAGGACGTCCTGCGGGTCCTGCAGGGCGAGCGCCCTCACTACCCTGCCAACCCCGAGGTGTGGGAATAGGTGCAACGCACTTGAGTGCGTTAGCCGCCCGGCGATGAGGAGGATTATGAACCTCGAGATATGCGTTGACAACCAAGAATCGCTCGTCACGGCGGTCGAGAACGGGGCCGATCGAATAGAGCTCTGCGCCAGCCTGCTGGAGGGCGGCCTGACCCCGCCCTACTCGTTCATACAGGCCGCGCTGAGGGGACCCGTGCCCGTGTTCGTGATGATCAGGCCTCGCAGTTGCGATTTCCTGTACACCGGCGAAGAGATCGACATGATGCACGAGGATATCTACGTAGCAAAAAACCTGGGCGCGCCCGGCGTGGTCTTGGGCGTCCTGAACCCGCGGGGCGAGATCGACGCCGTTGCGATGAGGTCTCTGGTCCGGGAGGCCTCCGGTATGGACGTCACCTGCCATCGCGCCTTCGACCAGGTAGGCGACGTCCACGCCGCCATCGAGACGCTGGTCGAACTGGGCGTGAAACGAATACTGACCTCCGGCCAGGCGGCCGATCCATATCAAGGTATGGCAACCCTGAGCGAGATCGTCCGTCACGCCCGGCGGAGGATCATGATCATGGCCGCAGGAGTGACACCCGCGGACGTCCGGGAGATCATAGAGAGGACCGGCGTCGACGAGGTTCATTCCGCCGCCGCCACGCGCCGCAGGAGCCATATGGCATACGTGCGCTCAGACGCCAGGATGGGAGACGGGGAGGATTTCAGCCTCAACGTCGTGGATGGCGAGGTCGTCCGCCAACTCAAAGCCAGCATACAACGGGGATAACCGGATGTCTGAATACGAACATTGGCTCATCGAAGAGCAGGACCGCGCCGTCACGCTGACGCTCAATCGCCCAGAGGCGCAGAACACCCTGGCGCCGCAGACGTTCTACGAACTACACGACATCACCGCCTATCTGCGGACCAGAAAAGACGTCTGGGTGGTCGTCGTTCAGGGTGCCGGCAAACACTTTTCGGCCGGCATAGACCTCGACGTCATCCAGGGGCGGATCGACCAGCCAGAGGCGGCCAATCGCGAGTTCCTGGTGGGCCTTCAGCGCTGTCTCGACGATTTCGAGGCGCTGGAAAAGCCAACCATCGCCAAGCTGACCGGGTTCTGTATCGGCGGTGGCCTGATCCTGGCGCTATGCTGTGACTTTCGTATCGCCAGCCAGCGCACAGTCCTGCACCTGCCCGAGGTGCGCCTGGGCCTGGGCGTGATTATGGGCACCCAACGCCTGATCCGCGTGGTAGGTGTAGCAGCGGCAAGGGAAATGATCCTGCTGGGTAAGCGGATCAGGGCCGACGACGCCCTGGCCATCCGGCTGATCCACGACGTCGTGCCGCCGGGCGAGCTCGACGCGGCCGTCGCGGCGCTGGCAGAGCGGTTCCTGGCGCTGCCGCCGCGCACGGTGGGGCTTGCCAAACGTTTCATCAACGAGGCTCTTAACCTGACCTCACAGGAGAGCCAGAGGATGGAGATCGACGCTCAGGTCAAGATGATGAACAGCCCCGACCTGCGGGAAGCCATAGAGAGTTTTGTTGAGCAACGCCGCCCCCGGTTCACCGGGGAGTGAGAAGGTGGTTTCATGGCGTATCCCATTCTGGAACACGATCCAACGCGCGAAGCATTTATCGAGCCTTCCCGGTTAATCCAGCCTCAGGACGTGCCGGAACACTGTGTCCTGTGTTTCTTCCAAGAGGTGATCGACAAGGTCGCGGCCGAACACAGCGCCACCACGCTGGTTGATCATGGCTGGGAATCTGGCCCGTGGCCGCTGTACGAGATCTCGTACAAGGAGCAGCGGTTGGCCTTCTGCCATCCCGGGGTGGGCGCCGCGCACGCCGCCGGCATCCTCGAGGAGGTGATCGCCTGGGGCTGTCGCAAATTCATCGCCTGTGGCGGATGTGGCGTGCTCGAACAGAACATCGCCCTCGGCGGCCTGGTCGTCGTCTCAGCGGCTGTGCGGGACGAGGGGGTCTCGTACCATTATCTCCCCCCGGCCCGCGAGGTCGTCGCCCACGAGTTGGGCGTGACCGCGCTGGTCGATACGCTGGAGAGCCAGGGTATCCCACACCGCGTGGGCAAGGCCTGGACGACCGACGCTCCATATCGCGAGACGCCGGACAAGATAGCGCGCCGCAGGGCCGAGGGATGTCTCGTCGTCGAGATGGAGGCCGCCGGCATGATGGCGGTGGCGGCCTTTCGGGACGTCCTCTTTGGCCAGGTGCTATATGGCGGAGACGACCTCACCGGCGCAGAATGGGACAACCGAGACTGGCAGTCCCAGATGGACGTACGAGAGCGGTTGTTCTGGTTGGCAGCGGACGCCTGCCTGGCGCTCTAGCCTGAGGCCAGAGGGCGGATTGGCGATTTGACGTGACCCGAATCCAGAGATAGACGCACGTCAACGGGGGGCAAGCAAATCCTCAAGCATCAACGGCTTGGCGGGCCACAGGCCTTTCTCGATCAGCCACTCCCTTTCCCGGCGGAGCACATCGAAGAACTCGTGATGAGCTTCCTCCGTGGTGTGGACTTGCTCATAATGGCGCAGGATGGACCCCAGAGCGGCGAGGTAGAACTGGAGGGAGTCAACCTCGGCCAGGCGCTGGCCGAATCCGTCTTTTTTGTCCTCTCCCCACTTGACCTCGATCCTTCCCAACAGCCCCTCCGTCTCGACGGCTAATCGATCGGGAACCGTCTCCTCTGGCGAAGTCAGTTCCAACACCGGGGCCGGCGAGCGGAGCGAGTAGACCACTTCTCCTGATCCCGATGTTATCTCCAGAGAACCACCGAAGGTGAAGAATTCGACCTGCTTGTCCGATCGATCTTCCAAGGTTACTGTTCCTGGACATACGTGCCCGGCGCCTTCCAGCGGCGATAACCAAATGAATGTTCTCCACTTGGCCCCGCCGTTTTCGTCCCGCAGGCGCAGGTGCAGTTTCTGCACGTCAAAGTGCTTGCCGGTTGGCTCCTCGCGGATAGCAACCAGCAGACCGCTATGCCCCGGACTGTCGGGATGGGGTTTGGCCAGGGAATAATACCCCCAGTTCTTCATCAGTTCAAGCACGGATTGTTCGCTCACTGCTTCCTCCCGGTTATCGCTGGGGATGCCCGACACCACCACTTCCTTGCTGGGTGCTATCCCGTATCTTCGTTCCCTACCGACTCACCCATCAAGCACTGGCGCGCCGCCGGTACACAGTCACTATCAGCAAAGATCGTCAGCCTGTCGCCACCGTGCAAGACCGTGTCGCCACGGGGTACAAGTAGCTTGCGTTCCTGTCGCACCGAGACAATCAGACACTTCTTGGGCAACTTGAGATCGCTGATCCGGTGTCCGGCCACCGGCGAATCGAAAGGAATGTCGATGTGTACGAAGGACGCGCTGTCCAACCGGCCCAGGCGCAACACCTCAGCCCGGTGCTTCCGATGAGCCCGGTCCGTGATAGCTTGGTTGTAAGCGCGGATGATATCGCCGCGCCGTACCACGCCCACCAGACGGCGCGATCCCTCTCTCTCGACCACCGGCAGCCGGCTCATATCATGGGTTCCCAGCCACCGCAGCGCCGCCCACATCATCTCGTGGGGATAGACCACTACCACATCCTCGGTAGTAGCGATGTCGGCCACCGTCCTTCCTTCCGCTGGGCCTTCCTCCAACGACTGCTCCAGATCTTGAATGCTAACCACGCCAGCCAATTCACCCGCAGCATCCACAACAGGGAAGCCGTGGTGATGGGTGTGTGCAAACTCCTCTGCCAATTCTTCCAAGGGCATGCTCAGAGGAACCACGTCCACGTCGGTGGTCATGGCTTCGCCGACCGTCACGCCTTGCATCACATCAATCTCTTGTCCTCGTTCCAGGTGGATACCGCGCCGAACTAGCTTGAGGGTATAAACCGATTCGGGCTGAATGGCTCGGGAGATCAAGGTGCTCACCACGGTCGCGAGCATGAGCGGCAAGATGATCGAATAGTTGCCCGTCATCTCAAACATGATGAGGATTGCCGTAATCGGCGCGTGGGCCGCAGCGCTGAAAAAGGCGGCCATCCCTACCAACGCGTAAGCACCCACAGGAGCGGTGATAGCTGGGAACACCCGGTGCGCTATCTGGCCAAAAGCCGCGCCCAACATCGCCCCCATAAAGAGCGACGGGGCAAACACGCCGCCGGAGCCGCCAGAGCCAAGCGTGAGAATCGTGGCGAACAACTTTGTGAGGAGGAGGATCAGCGCCATCTGCATCGTCAGTTCGCCGAACAATGTCTGTGTGATGCTGTCGTAGCCCACGCCAAAGACTCGCGGAAATCCATCGATCTTGAAGGTAAGGATACCCAGACATCCCAGCACGAGACCGCCAAGCACCGGTTTGAAGTACTCAGGAAAGCGCATCTGGTTCCACAAATCCTCGGATAGATAAAGCAAGCGGACAAAGGCAATGGCAGCCAGAGTCGCCAACACACCCAACAAGACGTATAACACCAATTCCCACGGGCTGACCAGCCCATAATTGGGCACAGTAAAGGCCCGCAAGTCTCCATCAAAGGTGTGAGCGATGACATCGGCAGTGACGGCAGAGATGACCACCGCACCAAAGTAGACGGCGTGGAACTGGCCCAGGATCACCTCCAGGGCAAAGATCGAGCCAGCGATAGGGGCGTTGAAGGTAGCGGCGATGCCTCCGGCGGCGCCGCAGGCGACCAGGTTGGACACCCGCTCGTCGGAGAGATTCAGCGCTTGTCCGATTGCCGAACCCAACGCTGAGCCGATTTGGGCGATCGGGCCTTCGCGCCCTACCGACCCGCCGGTGCCGATGCAGATGGCCGAGGCCAGCGCTTTGACCACAGCTACCCGCGGCCGGATACGCCCGCCGCGTACCGCCACTGCCTCCATCACCTCGGGCACGCCGTGTCCCTTGGCCTCACGGGCGAAACGATAGATGAGTGGCCCATAGATTGCCCCGCCTATGGCAGGGATGATGAGCAAGTGAAAGGGGGAAATGCTCGCTAGCAGCCCACCCAATCGATCGAAGGCCAGCACCTGCACGCCCGCGATGAGCCGCCGGAAGACGACGGCGCCCAGACCTGCCCCAACGCCTACAACCAGGGCCGTGAGCACAATCGTGCCCGACTCAGGCATCTTGTACCGGGTGAGCCACCGTGGCAAGTATTGACGCCACTGGAGCTTGAATAACCTATCTCCACAACGGAAAAACGAGCGAGACATCACGAATTCCTATCTCCCCCCTCAAGTTCAATCTATCCGATCAATCGAAGGATCCAGGAAACCAATGGACACGTACGCAACTGTCATCCTTCGTTCCCCTAAATCCTTCCGCAGTATACATCCGCTCTACCAGGTTGACAAGGCTATGACCATAAAGGCCGGATTACCAGCCCGATTCAGGAGGTCGCTGCACGCGACAGCCGGGCCTGCCGCACGATGTCGGCGATCTGGCCCAGGTGGCTCTCCTCGTGCATCAGCCCTAGGGCAAAGCGTCCCACCGCGTTCACGCCGGGGCTATCGGGCCACACCTCGCAGACATTGTCCAGGTGCGGCTCGTCCGGCCACATCTCCAGGCTGGCCAGCCGCATACGCCGGCTCTCCTCCAGGCGGTGGCGGCATCCCTCGACCGTGCGCGCCTCCTGCCACGGCACCTCGTACCGGGAGCGCCCGTGGTATTCCACGCCCCGCGCCAACTCGGCCGCGATCACCGCCGATTCCTCAGCCGACGCCGTCGTGTGCACCACCACGTGGCCCAGCGTCCAGGGCATATGTACCTCCTCGGGCGTAGCGGCGAACGGATCGTCCGCCACCGGATCGTCCGGCTCGAACACGACGTCAGCGTCGAGGCAATCGACGATCAAGTTCAGAATAGTGTCGATCATCTCGCGGGTCAGATCGCGCAGGTCGTCCTGCGTCAGCCCGTCGACCAACTCGGCGAAGGTGACCGTCCCATCACGCACTGCTTGAAAGTCCAGCATAATCCCTCCGTTTCTTGCAGCATCGGACATCGGACCGCCGGCATCCTGCCGGCCAAGCTTGAAAGTCCAGCCTAGTTCCTCCGTCCTTGCAGGTGCTAGCCCGTCTCGCGCACCCAGTGGTTCGGCTCCACCTCGCTCAGGTGAGCGTGGGCAGCGATCGCGCGCAGAATTCCCTTCCCCCGCCGCTTCCACGTCGCCGCATCCCACGTCGGTCTGTACACCCTGTCTCCAGCGTGGATGCTCACCTCGGTGATGTAGCGGACGATTCGGGTCCCCCGGGCGCTGGGACCCTTGTGCTCCGCCATCGTCATCTCGGTGATCTCGGACCAGTCCAGGCGGACCAGCCGGAACGGGAACAGCGGGAACTGGATGGACCCTTCGTCGATGACGGTCCGCTCGCGCCATTTCAGCACCAGCACCAGCAGGGGCAGCACTACGGTGAACGTACCAAAGCACAGCACCAACCCCACCACCAGGGGAGAGAACCCTTCATCCGACCCGGTCTGCACCACGTAGGCCAGGATCGGGCCTCCCATACAGGAGAGCAGGTAGAACAGTATCACCAGGGGGGTGATCGAACCGGCCAGGATACCGATCCCGGTCTCGGGGTCAAAGCGCTCCTCGGCCTTGCGCCGCCGCTTCTGTACCAGCAGCCACACCCCCACGCCGAGCCACAGAACGACCATCAGGCCAAAACAGACGTATCCCATCGGTTTCCTCCCTTCTTTCCTCCCTTTTAGGGCCGCGACACGAGCGGGCGGCCCTACCTGCTACTCACGACCACTGACTCCCCAGCGCAAGACCCGCGCTCCCGTGACCGGCAGCGGAATCGCCGGACCCGCATCCACCGGCGCCCACACCAGCGTATCTGGGGGTACGTCGCCGCCCGCGGACCCCGTCACGATCAGGGCCCCACGGCTATCCCGCGCCCAGAGCGCCGTCTGGATCGACCATTCGTCCTCCCGCAGTTGAGTCGTGCCGTAGCCGGTCGATTGGACCCGGAACATCTTGAACAACTCTGGTGACTCCTCCGGAGAGGGACTCGACGCCATAAAGACGAGCGCCTCGTCCGGGTTGAGGGAATGGGGGTAGGCGTAGAAATAGGCTTTCCGGGCCGGGATATCCAGCGCGATCAACGCGCAGCGCCCGTCGGCAATGTCGCAGCGCGTGAGGGCCCCCTGTCCCCCCTCGAACGGATTTCCCAGGAAAAAGTGCTGGCTATCCCCGGACCACGCAAAGGTGCATTGGTAGCACTCTCCCTTTATCGACAGATAGTCGGAGAGGGTCTTCAGGGCGACGTCTCGATAATAGATGCTGCCCAGTGGGTAGGTGTAGACCATCACCAACAGATGCTGGCCGTCGGGCGCCCAGGATACCACCGAGTCTATCACAAGCCGGTCGCTCGCCTCCCCCTCCTCCGGAATAAAGTCGTTGGGGTGGATCACCCTCACCTTGCCATTCGACACGACCATCGCGTTCAGGCCGTTCTGCACGTAGGCGATGCGACCGCCATCAGGTGACCACACGGGCGTGCGGATCTGGCCTCCGATGGTGGCCCTGTCGTTGAGCCTGGCCAGCTCATCCGTCACAGGCGGCAGGTCCGGCCCCTCCAGGAGCACACGCCGGTTCTCACCGTCCGCGTCGGCGTGGATCAGGCTATTGCCGGTGACATAGGCCAACGTGGAATCGATCGGGGAGATGTCGAAACTGTCGACCGGCGCGGCCTCGTGGGTGATCTGCTGCTGCGACTCGCCATCCTGCGCCAGCCGCCAGACCTGGCCCTCGCGCAGATAGTACAGGGGTGCAGGCAGCCTGAAGGCTACGGCCGCCGGTTCCGTCGCCTGGAGCGGCGCCGTCGCGGTGGGCAGCGGGTCCGGCGAGGGCGCGAGCGTACAGGCGACCAGCACCAACATCATAAGACACGTGGTGCACATAGCTACGATACCAAACGCCGATTCACTCATTCTGCTCCTTCGCTCCC
>CAYUIS010000150.1:0-2262 GCA_964444825.1 uncultured Anaerolineales bacterium
AGGGCGATCACATTTGGCCGGCCAAAGCTCTGAGCCCCGTCCTCGGGGCGGTTTGCGCGATGAGAATCCGCTGTTGTAGCCCCGATTTCGTCAAGGCCGTCCTCGAGGACGAGGACCCTGTCCTTGACCGGACAGGACAAGGGCTGGGAGCGCTAAATGCGATAGCCCTCCCCTTCGCGCACTATGCGCGTCCCTTCCCACCGGGGGAGGGGAACCTGACTCTCACCAACGCGTAGATGGCGATGCCGATCCACACCACGTTCACCCCTACCGATGGGTAAGCCCCATAGTAGAACGAATTGACGATCAAGAACGCGGCCCCGAGCAGGTTCAGCACCTGATAGGGCGCCGAGTCGCCCTCGATCCTCTTGGTCGAGACGAGCACATAGGCAAGGAGAAGCCCCGCGACACCGACCCATCCCATCACGTCGATCAGGAGATTGGACGCCATATACCCCTCCTCACCAGCCCTCGGTACCGGGCTCGCCCTTGAAGAGCGAGTAGTAGGTGGGTGGGCTGGCCGTCTCCAGCACACGATACGCCCAGGTGGTCTCGGCGATAACGGCGCCGCCAAACTCGACCCGCACGTGCCGCTCCACGCGCTCCACCCGTGGTGGCCGCGGATAGTCCCACACCGACTCCTGCCCTTCGGGCTGAGCCTCAGGACGAAGTCCCGGTCCCGGCGCCACGATCTCGTTCGGTCGCGGACGCCTGTATTGCAGCCTACCCACTCCGCAACTCCCCTCGACCAGGCTCGGGGCAGGCCCTCCTATACACCCAGTTGAGCAAAAAGAGGACGCCGATCAGGAACAGCGGGCCGGACATCGCCAAGTAGGCCGTCCAGGGAACGCGCCCCCGCGTCATCAGGATATACCACACCCCCAGGACGCCGAACAGAATCGCCCCCACCCACTCCCATCGCCAGGCGATGGCGAGCAGGATCAGGATGACATACGTGGGGACCAGGTGGATCAGCAGGGCCAGGATCGTCTCCCAGAAGCCATAACCCTCGCCGAACACGTCGAGGGCGAACAGGCTGACAAAACCTGCGAACAGGATACACAGGACCCGGGGTGTCCAGAACAGCAATCGTTTCGACCGTGTGCTCACGAGACTCACCTCCGCGCGGTTTCTCCACTCGGCTCGAGCACAGCCGCATGCTGGATACTATACCACAGCCCACCACAAATGAGTAGGCAAAGGCTTCTCAGCACCAACGGCAGATACGGATCGCTGGCAGGCCAGAACCCAGCCAGAGCCGTTCGGCTGTCAGGCCAGAGCCTGGGTTCCCCGTGCTACTCGAACAGCGTGCGCTTGGCGAAAGGAGCAGTGAGGAAACGCATCATCAGCTTGGTGCGGCTCAACCAGTTGAAGCGCACCCCGGTGCGCTCGTTATCCAGCACCCGGCGGGCCAACCAGGGCGCTACCGTCTCCACACGATCGGCCAGGATGTTAAAGATACGCTTGACCCGCTCCCAGTCCTCCGGCCGGTCCCCGTATTGGCGGGTCACCAGCTCGGTCATCACCATCCCGGGCCGCAGGGCGCCGACCAGGATGGGCGTGTCTTTCGTCTCCTCGACGAGGGCGTCGGTGAGATAGCGCAGACCGCTCTTGGTGGTTCCATAGAGCGTGAGCCCCGGCACCCGGCGGCCATCGCTGCCCAGGCCCTCCATATTGTAGAGGCTACCGCTGCCCTGGGCCAGCATCCCCTTGAGCGCCACCCTGGCCCCGTACATCGCGCCCACCAGGTTGGTGCCGATCACCGCCTCGATCAGCTCGGGCGGGTACTCCCAGACCGGCATCTGAAAGTTGCTGATGCCGGCGTTATTGATCCACACGTCGATCCGTCCAAAGCAAGCGCTGGCGGCGTCCCACAAACCCTGCACCTGATCAAAGTGGGTCACGTCGCAGGGGTGGCCAAAGACATTCTCGGGCGGATGCTTGGCAGATAGCGCGACGACCGCCCCTTCGACGGCGGCAGCGGTGCGGCCGCTGACGGTGACGGCGCAGCCCAGGTCGAGGAAGGCATCGGCCAGGCCGTAGCCGATGCCACGGGTGCTGCCGGTGATGACGATGGTTTTCATAAAGATGGTCCTTTCGGGAGGAGGATACCGGCACAAGTATACCACCTCGTCCCCACCGGGCAAGCGCCCCCCGCTCTCGGTGCGACGCACCTGCTTTTGGTGCGTTGCACCTGGCCCTCGCGTGCTGAGCGCTTGCGCGGCGCGAGAAGCCGAGTATACTAACCTGCACGTATCCATT
>CAYUIS010000150.1:2362-13169 GCA_964444825.1 uncultured Anaerolineales bacterium
GCTGAGCGCTTGCGCGGCGCGAGAAGCCGAGTATACTAACCTGCACGTATCCATTTGCGTGGAGGGAGGAGACAGATGAACGGGAAACCACTTGAAGGGCGTGGGGCGTTGGTGACCGGGTGCAGCCGGCGGATCGGCATCGGATTTGCCATCGCGACCCGGCTGGCCGAGCTGGGGGCGGATCTGTGCGTGCACTCCTACGCACCCTACGACGCGGGCCAGCCCTGGGGGAGCGATCCAGATGGGGTGGCGGCGCTGTTGGAGGACCTGCGGGCGCACGGCGGTAAGGTGACGCACGTCGAGGCGGATTTCCTGGACCCCGCAGCCCCGGCGCGGGTGATGGAGACGGCAGTCGAGGCCCTCGGGCACGTCGATATCCTGGTGGCCAACCACACCTATAGCACGATGGGCGCGCTGGAGGAGGTGACGGCGGCCGAGATCGACAGACACCTGCACGTCAACGTGCGCGCCACGTTGCTGTTGGTGCGCGAGTTTGCGGCCCAACACGATGACCGGCCCGGGGGGAGGATCATATTCTTGACCTCGGGCCAGCACCTGGGGCCGATGCCGGGGGAGCTGGCCTACATCGCGTCCAAGGGAGCGCTGCACCCGCTGACGCGCAGCCTGTCGGCCTACCTGGCCGGCCGGTCGATCACGGTGAACACGGTCAACCCGGGCGCGACCGACACGGGGTATGCCTCGCCGGAGCTATACGAGGAGGTGCTGGCGCTGGAGCCGCAGGGCCGGTGGAGCAGACCGGACGACGCGGCGCGGCTGATCGGCTGGCTGTGCACCGACGAGGCGCGCTGGATCACGGGACAGGTGATCAACTCGACGGGGGGCGGGCCCTAGATTGGTCCAATCTAAAAGATTGGACCAATCTCAATCAGACGATTCTCTCCCCCCAGATCAGTTGTTCTCCCAGAACTCGAGCGTTCGTATCGACCAACCACGGATCGTCTTGAATGAGATCTATCAGGTTTGACTGGACGGTCTGCGTGATGACCTCAACCGTGGTCTTTCTCAGCTCTCCCAACGCCTGAACGACATCCCTGACCAGTATCGGCATCCCAGGTCCGCCTATGAACCCTTTCGGCCCGCCAGGATTGTCCGTCTCTGTCAAAAGCTGCCGCGATGGTATCTCCTGTGCAATGGCCTGTATGTGCTCGGAGTACAGTACCTCGACCCCGACCGTAAAGGTCACGCCCCTGGCCACCAGCTCGCGAAAGATGTCCATAGGCCCTGAATACCAGTGCACGATGGCCCGTGGAATGTCGTAGCGGTCGAGCGACTCCAAGACCGCTTCCTCCGCTCCCTTGGTGTGGAGGGTGACGATCTTCCCTTGCTCGCTGGCCGCAGCAAGAAAGAACTCGAACACCTTCCTCTGATCTGGATACTCGGAACCGTCTTTTACAAAAAAGAAGTCAAGCCCGATCTCGCCGATCATCGGGCTTTGCTCGACGGCCTCGCTCAGATCATTTAGGCGATGCGCATACTGGGGAGCGTTCCAAGGATGTACGCCAAAGGTCGGCAACACCAGATCGCACATCTCCCCTATTTCCAGGTTTCGCCTGTATGCCGGAAAGTCCATCGAATTGCTGATGGTAAAGATCCTGTGTTGAACGATCTCTTCCAGGGCAGATTCCAACAGTCCTTCACCCAGGAGATCATACCTGTCCAGGTGCGAATGAGCATCAATCAGCACTTTCCTCTCCCTAATCTCAGCTTTCGCCGAAAGGCCATTCCGACCAGACTATCGCGTGCTATCGTTGCGCACCACGAGAGGCAGATAAACTCGAGTGAAACGCAAGAGGGTGACGATGTTATCGGCTGGCCGCCCCACGACGAGTTGGTTGTTGACATAGTCATAGTCAAAGACCATTGAGCCCCCACCGTCGGCCGTTGTCCCACGAACACTGTGCGTGCTGGTGATCGGTCCCCTGGCGCCGATTGTGCCCCAGCCCATCGTCACCGCCCCGGCGTCCGTCGTGCCGCCGTTGTCCCACCTCGGGCTACTCACCACATAATGGCCGTTGCTCAACTCCACCACGCCGCCTTCGCCGACCACATCGGCGGCAGAGCTGCCCACCAGGCTGTTGGTCGAGGAGACCACGCCGGTGACGCCGCTCGTCCCGTTCCCCCACGTCACTGCACCGGCATCCATGGCCCAACCGTCATCCCAGCTCTGGCTGCTCACCACATAGTTGCCGTTGCTCAACCCCACGACGTCGCCGACCTCATCGTTAGTTGTGCTGCCAACCAGGCTGTTGGCGGCGGAGACCTCGCCGGTGATACCACTTGTCCCATCCCCCCACGTCACCGCCCCGGCATTCGTCGCGCCACCGTTGTCCCAGCCCTGGCTCCTCACCACATAATGGCCGGTATTCAGCTCGATCACGCCACTTGCATTGGAGCCGACCCGGTTGTCAGCTGAACTGCCCACCAGGCTGTTGGCAGCGGAGATCTCGCCGCTGACGCCGCTCGTCCCATCCCCCCACGTCACCGCCCCGGCATCTGTCACTCCACCGTTGTCCCAGTCTGGGCTGCTCACCACATAGTTGCCATTGGCCAATGCCACAACGCCGCCGCTGATGAGGGAGCCGACCCGGTCGTCAGTTGAACTGCCCACCAGGCTGTTGGCAGCGGAGACCTCGCCGCTGACGCCGCTCGTTCCATCCCCCCACGTCACGGCTCCGGCATCCGTTGCCGTACCGTTATCCCAACTCCGGCTCTTCACCACGTAGTTGCCATTGCTCAATTCCACCATACCCCAGCCGACTTGATCGTAGGCTGTACTGCCCACCAGGCTGTTGGCGGCGGAGACCACGCCGCTGACGCCGCTCGTCCCGTCCCCCCACGTCACCGCCCCGGCGTCCATCGCCCCGCCGTTGTCCCAGTACGAGTTTAGCACCAGGTAGTGGCCGTTACTCAGCGGTATCACGCCGCCAACCCGGTCATCAGCCGAGCTGCCCACCAGGCTGTTGGCGGTGGAGACTATGCCGCTGGTACCACTCGTCCCGTCCACCCACGTCACCGCCCCGGCGTCTGTTACCCCGCCGTTGTCCCAGTACGGGCTCCTCACCACATAGTTGCCGTTGCTCAACTTCGTCACCCCGCCGAAGCCGACCTGGTCGCCAGCCGAGCTGCCCACCAGACTGTTCGCGGTGGGGATCGCGCCGGTGATGCCACTCATCCCGTCCACCCACGTTACCGCACCGGTGTCCGTCACCACGCCGGTGTCCCAGTACGGACTACTCACCACATAGTCACCGTTGTCCAACGCCACCACGATGCCGACCTGATCGCCGGCCGAACTGCCGACCAGGCTGTTGGCAATAGAAACTTCGCCGGTGATGCCGCTCGTTCCGTCCGCCCACGTCACCGCCCCGGCATCCTCCACCCCACCGTTGTCCCAGTCCCGGCTGACCACCACATAATTGCCGTTGCTCAATGCCACCACATAGTTGTAGATGAAGGCGCCGACCCCATCGTAGGTCGTACTGCCCACCAAACTGTTGGCGGCGGAAACCTCGCCGCTGACGCCGCTCGTCCCATTTGCCCACGTCACCGCCCCGGCATTTGTCGCCCCGCCGTTGTCCCAGTCCGGGCTGCTTATCACATAGTTGCCATTACTCAACTCGACCAAGCTATAGCTGCCAACCTGATCGTTGTTTGAGCTGCCCACCAGGCTGTTGGCAGCGGAAATCTCGCCGCTGACGCCGCTCGTCCCGTTTCCCCACGTCACCGCCCCGGCGTCCGTCGCCCCGCCGTTGTCCCAACTCCGGCTCCTTACCACGTAGTGACCATTGCTCAACTCCACCACATCGTAACGGCCGACATGGTCATCGGTCGAGCTGCCCACCAGGCTATTGGCGGCGGAGACCACGCCGCTGGTGCCGCTCGTCCCGTTCCCCCACGTCACCGCCCCGGTGTCTATCGCCCCACCATTGTCCCAGTACGGGCTGTGTACCACATAGTTACCGTTGCTCAACGCCATCACGCCCGTGGTGAAAGGCCCGTAGCCAACCTGATCATCCCACGTGCTACCCACCAGGCTGTTGCTGGAGGAGACCACTCCGCTGATGCCGCTCGTCCCGCCCCCCCACGTCACTGCCCCGACGCCTTGCCATTGAGGACTGATCACCACGTAGTTGCCGTTGCTCAACGGAACCACGCCGCCGGAGCCGATCTGATCGTTGATTGTGCTGCCGATGAGGACGCTGATGAGCACGCCGGTGGCGCCGTCGTACAGGTACACGGCGCCCGCATCAACCGTGACTCCGGCGTCGAAAAGGGGGTCGGTGACGACGATGTTGCCGTTGGAAAGCGCAGTCACCGATGTGCCAAAGGCCTCGCTGCCAGGCGGGCCGACGATATCGGTCTGCCCCGCCTGGACCCTCGAGACGGGCGTCAGGATCAGCCCGGTCACCACGGTGACGACGAGAGCCACGTACTTGAGTGTGCGTCTCGAGATTTTCATCGTTGTTCTCCTTTCCAATAGCCGGATTGAGCCTATTCAGATGTCAAAGGCGACTTGACTTTCTACCGGACGCCTTTCTATCCTCTTGCGTCCCATCCTGCGACCCCTGTGCCCGCTCTGTTGCAGACAAGTATAGGCGCTTTCAGTGCTATGACAAGCTTAAGGTATCTTGCACTATGGGAGCGTTTCATCCTTCAGACTCGCCAATCTCTCAAATCGCTGTACTTGGAGTATCCGGAGTTGGCGTGCCCTCTCGACGGCTTTGGTGCGGTTGTTCACGTTGAGCTTGCCATAAATGGCCTTGACGTGGAAACGCACCGTGTTCAGGGAGATGAATAGCCTGGCGGCGATTTCTTTGTATTTCAGCCCCTTGGCCATCAAGCGCAGCACGTCCAGTTCCCGGTCGGTCAATGGCTCAATCAGAGCCACCGGCCCGGTCCCGGCCGGCAGATGCGGAGCAGGTTGCTCGCCGCTCGTTGCGCCTGGCGGCTGTGATCTGGAAAAAGCGGCCAAGATGCGCTCGACGTCATCGGCCGTAGGCCTTTCTTTTTTCTCATTGCACGACTCCTTTCTGTCCTATCTGTTCTCAGACGTGGACCCTGGATTGGGGTTGCAATTCTGTGCCGCTATGGCAAACAAAACGACGCCCCGTTTCCCTACGGTGGGAAGGCTTGGAAGGGCGTCTCTGACCCGTCTGTGTCAGACGGGGCGTCTCAATTTGAGTGTGCCGTTGTATGCGGCTGGCAATTCAGGCGGAGCCTGGGATTGCCGTTTTTCACCCTGGACCTTGCAGGCTCAGGGCCGTCACGTTGCGTTATCTGTGCACTGTCCAATATAACAAATGCGACCATTCGTGTCAAGGGGGTTTGACCCTGGTGTGCTGGCGAACTTCCGAACGGATGTACTTTTCGGCCAGCACAGGTACTGGCCCATCAGGATGTGGATAATTGACAGGAGAACGATGATGATGTAAGGTCATTCTGCACGTTGTTCAACCCGAGTACGAGACTGATCGTTGGAGTTTAGGCCGCCAAGCGCCTGCACATAGGCTTCATCCATCAAGTCTATCCGGGTGTTTGTCTATAGATTCCCATGCACGGATATCAGTGGTTCCCATCCCAGACTATGGCGGGCCGGCGGCGCGAAGGGACACGGTGGAAACGGTATTTCGGGTAGCCGAGGACCAGGACGACCTCGACCCGGCGATCCTCAGGCAGCCCGAGCGCGCGGCGCAATCCGCGGCTGCGGTCAAGGGCGACGATAAAGAACCCGATCTGGCAGGTACCCAACGCCATCCGCTGGGCCGCCAGCATCAGGTTGTAGGCAGCGTAAACCGCGTCGTCACGGGCAAAGTAATCTGCATCGGGGACGTGGGCCATGAGCACGACCGGGGCGTGGAAGAAGATGAGGTCCTCTCCCTGGGCGTGGCACTCCGCCAAGCCCTCGAAACTATCCGCGCTCTCCAGCCCCTTCTCCACCTGCTCAGACCCGAGCGCCAACCGCAGAAAGGGACGCAGCAGCCGACTGCGCAACAGCCGGACCGTCTGGGCCAGCACCGCCACCGCCTGCCCGCGCAGCGCAGCGATGCGGTCCGGGTCGTCGAACGCCAGCCACTCGACCGGCTGCTCATTGCTGGCGCTGGGCCCCCACCGGGCGACGTCCACCAATTCCCGCACCACCTGCCGCTCCACGGGCCGGTCACGGAAGACGCGGGACGAGCGACGCTCGCGGAGCACACCCACCAAACCATCGAGGGAAGGCAGCTCGGCAGGGTCCAGCGCTGGGCACTCCTGTATGGGATACTCGCTGTGGACGATGGCGTCAGCCGGGCAGACGGCGACACAGTGCCCGCACAGCCAGCATCGCTCCGCCGCGACTACCTCGACCCGCCCATCCAGTCGCTCAAACACGCGCACTATGCACAGCGCCCGGCAAGCATCACAGCGGGTACACCTTTCCTGATCAATGACAATGTCCAACCTCACACCTCCAATGTCGAATACCTACTGATCCGGGCATAAGATTGGTTCAATCTTGTCTCCTTACATCGTCAGATCATCCAAAAACTCGGAAGTCGGCTTGACGCTCGTAACGAGCAGGTGATCGCGGGCGCGCGTGCAAGCGACGTACAGCAGGTGGCGTTCGGTGTTATAAACCTCTTCCAGGTCTGAAACGTCCGTTACCCTGTCGATGCGGCCCTGTAAGGGGATGACCTCATCGTCACAGGCGATCACGGCCACGGCCCGAAATTCCAGTCCTTTTGCCAGATGCATGGTGCAAAGGGAAACGTTTCCAACAGTCGTCGTGATTTTCTCGTCCAGCACTTTGTGCACAAGTCCAGCGGCCTCAATGGCGGCTTTGCCTCTTGGCAGTTCAGCCGCAGAGCGCACGAAAATGCCAATCTCCTCTGGTTCGACCCCGGCGCTGATCCGGTCTTGGAGCCACTGACCGACCGCTTTGATCTCCGATTCAGGCGTATCAAAGGTATCGATCACCGGCGACGGCCCATTGAACACCGAGATCGTGCCGCCCCGTTTTTCCGTGATGCCATCCACGTCGGATAGTTCTGGGTCCAGGAGTTTATCTGCCTGTATGCGGATCTGATGGGACGTGCGGTAATTGATGTGCAGCGTTTTCGAGCGACCACGGATGTCGACGCCGAGCGATTGCCACGAGAAGGGCTGCTGGAAGATACGCTGCCCCAAATCCCCGGCAAAAAAGAGGCTGTTTGGACGGTTTCCCGATAAAGCAGCCAGGAACTTTAACTGGGGGATGCTGATATCCTGAGACTCGTCCACCACGATAAAATCAAAAGGTGACCTAGATTGGTTCAATCTCCAAGATTGAACCAATCTGGCGTACAGAGCCGGATAGGTGATCAACCCCTGTTCCTTGAGACCAGCCTGAACTTGCTCAAAGATAGCCCACAGCGCCACTCTGTGGCTTTCGGGCAGGCGAGTTTTTCTGCCCAGCCGGGCCACGTCCCGGTAGGCTTCCCAGGAGTCCAACTGCCAGGCATCCACGACCTGCTCCCACTCGGTGGTCAAAAAATAGGGGCTGAAGGAATGCTCGCTGATTTTCCCGGCGGCTTGTGCCAACAAATCCTGGATGACGTCCTTCGAGGCGAGGCGGGGCTTGGCGATATTGAACCGGTACAGCCGTTCAGCAATACCGTTCATAGCATAGACTTCTATCTGCTCGCCCAGCACCGGCTTTTGGTAGATCAGCCGTATCAGCTTGGTTCTCAGGGCGTTGGCCAGCGTATCTGAAAAGGTCGCCAGCAACACCCGGCTATGGGGATTCGTCTTTGCCAGATGAACGGCGCGGTGCAGGGCGACCACCGTCTTCCCGGTCCCGGCGGAACCAGAGACCCGCGCCGGGCCATTGTAATCCTTTTCCACGATCTGCCGCTGCTCCGGGTGGAGAAAGACCGTCCACTTTTCCCAGGGATATTCCAGAGCGCGGGCCAATTCGTCCACGTCGCTCATCACGCGGAAGCGGCGTTGGGCATCGGGGTGGTCGAACGGGTCGCCAGACGGCGCGGCCACCGGGGAGATCTGCGGCGTGCCGCCGGTCGCCAATTCCAGCAAGGCCTCGGCAGCCTCGCCGGGGAGGTGATCGGCCAGATCCAGCACATTGTCCTCGTTGGCAGCCCGTACGTCGGCTAACCATTCTGCCG
Source organism: uncultured Anaerolineales bacterium (assembly GCA_964444825.1). Classification (GTDB taxonomy): domain Bacteria; phylum Chloroflexota; class Anaerolineae; order B4-G1; family B4-G1; genus CAYUIS01. Next base: position 10,522 of record CAYUIS010000150.1, read on the forward strand.
GTACGCCATAGCCCAGCAAGTCGTCATCCGATATATCCGCAAACAGGGGCGGCTTGGGTTTTTCCACGGTGGTATACGTGGGAATGAGGATCTCTTGGACCGTTTCGCGGATCTCGACCACCTGGGCCGCCCCGGTCCTGGGGTGGGTCTCCAGTTTGCGGCGCTGCGCCCATTGGTAGGCTTTGTCGTGGTGACCCACGTAACAGACCAGCAGGCTGCCCTGGCTGCGATGCACGATCAGGCGGACGTCACGGCTCACCCGTACAGAGGCGAAGTTGGGGTCTCGGGCGCGCTCCAGCCTGTGGAAATTCAGCCCCGGATTTGCCGGGTTGACTTGCAGATCAAAGACGGTGGTCTTGACCGCTTTTTGCTCCTGGTTACTCAGTCTAGCCAGGCTGTCTACAAAGGTGTCTGCGATACGAAATTCCATTGGCTCTCTCCAGATTGGTCCAATCTCCGTCACTGACTGCTCCAGATTGGTCCAATCTTGGAGATTGGACCAATCTCCGTCAGTCTAGCAACAAAGACGAGATGCTTGCCTCATCAACATCCCTTACATGCCCATCCAAAAACGCATCCAGGCCGCCAAACCACGCCAACACCTCATCCCGCTGTATCTTTGTGGGCCTGGTAGATGCAAACGCCCCAAACGACGACCATTTCCATTCGCGAAAATCCTGCACAAGCCCGTGCTTTTGGGGATTGCGGTGAATGTAAGCGATCAGCGTGATGAAATAGGCATCGCTATCCACCAATCTACGACCGAAAGGGGTCTCAAACAATACCCCCGTTCTGTTGGTTGCCTTGTTCAAGGCGCGGGCATAGGCGATGAACATGTTATTAAAAGCCCGGCTCGGTTGGCGCAACTTGAAGATTGGTCCAATCTTGGAGATTGGACCAATCTGCGCGCGTGGTTGGCGTAACTTGATTGGTTCAATCTTGGAGATTGAACCAATCTTTATCTGCGCGCGGTGATACGATTCCTGTTCCTCTTCCGACCGTGTGCGGATGAAAAAGTGAAAGTGATTGGGCAGGAGACAATAGGCAAAAGTCTCGGCCACAGGTTGGATATGTTTGGCAAAAAGCCGCAAGAAGTAAGTATAGTTGCGAGGTTCGACAAAGAGATTCTCGCGGTTGTTGCCGCGATTGTAGATATGATAGTATTGGCCGAATTGGAGAGGTTCGTTGGGCATCGTGTGTCTCCCAAGATTGGTCCAATCTTTAAGATTGGACCAATCTAAATACTTTCATCACCTCATCCCCCAAATGGTTGATCGCCTTGACGGCGATGCGCCCCCCGGCGGGTTTGTCAAATGGCCGGGAGGTATCGCTGTGGAGCGTCTCCCAGGCCTGGTGGTTGATCTCGGCCTTGAGGGTGGTCTTGAGCGCCCTGTATGGATCGTCAGCGCCCAGGAAATAGGCCTGCCGCACGAAAAAGCTCTCCTCGTTATAGTCGGTATCCACGAACCACATGGCGATACCCTCCGCGCCGTCGCTGCGCACCTCGCCGGTGCTGGGATGAAAGACGTCCACCCCGTTGATCTTGACCTGGATCTGCCCCTCCCCGGCCTCCAGCACCTCGATATCCGGCTCGCCAAAGATGACAAAAAGATTGCCCTTGCCGGTGGTCTTGAGATCGTCCCCCATGTGCAGGTCGGCGTTCATACGCGCCTTGAGGATGGGGACGCGGCCCAGCCGGTCGAACTCGGTGGAGCGGGCGTCATAGTTAAAGGCGCAGGCGATCAGCACGTCGAAATCCGCCTCCCCCGCCTCCCGCGCCGCCGCCACCAGGTCGGGGCGCGCCACGGTGCCAAACTCGGGGCCGATAAAGACCCCCGCCCGTTTCTGCCTGCCGCTCTCTTCTCCGCCCTCGAAATAACGCCCTTCGGCGCAGACGTAATGACCGGGCCAGGGCGTGAGCGAGCTAAACGTGATCCGGTCCTCCTTGTGGGCCTGCTGCACGCCGGCCATCCTGAGGTTTTCGAGGATCATCTGGGCAAAGCTCTGTCCCTTGCCATAACCGGCCTTGCCCTCCGCCACCAGGTCGATCAGCTCGTCGTCCTCGTCCACGCCCAGCACGCGGTGTGGGGAGAGGCTTTCGACGGTGAACGGCCCGGCCACGCGCACCGTTTTTGGATCCACGTAGGGTTTGTCGTAGAGATATTCGTGATCGGCTTTGGCGGCGATGGACCCGTCGATCTCTTTTTGACGGGCGATACGCTGCTCCCACCATTTGGAATGTAGATTGCGGATTTCAGATTTTAGATTGCCTTCCAACTCGCGGGGGATCTCCCATTCCTCCCAGTTTTTGCCCAGCGCGTCATTCAGTGCTTTACGCAGGGGTTCTAGTTCCTCCTGAAAGGTCTCCCAGATGACGTCGATCTCGGCGTTGTTGGCAATATCTCTGAGCATAATGTGGGGAACACGCTCGTAAACAAAACCCTGGCGGATATTGCCATAGGTTGGTTCTTCGGAAGGAAAGGTGCGTAAAAGTTCGGCTTCCTTCTGCTGGCCCTCGCGGCTGTCCTTCAGGAGGTAGTAGGGGTAGCGGGCGCCCATGATACGGGCGCGGGCCAGCGCCAGCGCCACGCGGGAGGTATCGATCGTGATCCAGCGCCGGCCCCACTGCTCGGCGACGTAGGCGGTGG
>CAYUIS010000151.1:0-12748 GCA_964444825.1 uncultured Anaerolineales bacterium
ATACCGTTCGCTCACCTCCTATCGGTTGGTATCTTTTTTTCGTGAGTCAACGAATCCACTTGGGTACACTTTATTCGTGAGGCAACGCGCTGCCCGCTGCACTCACTGCACCGTCTGTCCGATATCTCAGGCAAGCGGTCAACTCACCCGATGCTTGCCAGCTTGAAGGTGTCCCTTTAGCTTCTAAAGGTCACTCGCTCGGTGATCTTGAACCCGCGACGTGCGAGTTCTTCGACAAAGAGCCGCGCCGGCACCATGCTCTCAACGCCGCCTGCGCCTCGAGGGGTCTGGCCCCGGGCCATCATCTCGGCCACGATGGCTGCGCTCCAGCCGGTGCCACGTTCCATGGCCGTGAAACCAGTAACCTCGTCGAAATAGTCAATCATCTCGACCAGCACTTGGGCATCCTGACCATCCTTGTTGCCCAGGGCTTTGATACGCACGATGACCAGGTCCCTGTCGCCAGGGAAGGTGACTTTGGGCGCAAACAACGCGTGAAAGACGTCACGGGGCACTACCGGGATCTGCACGTCCCCCACCTGGATGGGCGTCAGGTCCCATAGACCCAGGTCGTAGAAGGCCCGCAATTGGGCAAAGTGGCCAGAGTAGCGAAGCGTCAGGTTTTGCAGCGTTTGCAAGCGTCCCTCGTAGGTCCATGGCATCGTGTCCGTGCCTCCCGCGGTGACAAAGGCCTCTAGCGTGCCGATGGGCTCTGGAAACTCGACTGTCTCCAATTCTGTCATGGGCTCGACTTCGGTCACCTTGCCGTCCCGAAGGAAAACAGCCGGCTCGGCATACTCGTTGGTCAGTCCAGCGATGTGGAACGTCAGAAAGTAGTTGAACGGCGGGCGTGGATGCTGAGGCAGCCCGCCGTCCCACATGTAGACGTCCACCGCCTCGTCCAGCAATTCGATGGCATATACCATCAGAGAAGTGCCCATCCCCGGCACCTGGCCGCAGTTGGGGATGACGCTGAGGCCGGCGGCGCGGGCATCGGCGTCGAACTGGTGTTGCTGCCGGGCGATGTCGGTGTTGCCACCCAGGTCACAGATATGCGCTCCGGCTCGGAGGGCTGCCCGGGTCACGTCCAGGTTGTAGACGTAGGGGACGGCGCTCAGACAGGCGTCCACACCTGTCAACAGTTGCTCCACAGCCTTCAGGTCGCTGACGTCCACCTGAGCCGGCTCAACGATTGCCTGACCCAGCAAGCCGTTGACCCGTTCTGAGGCCTGTCGGGCGATCTCTATATCCCGGTCCGCCACGATGACGCGGCGGGCGCAGCCCCAACGAACCATATCGTAGGTGGCAGCCGTGCCCTGACGGCCTGCACCGAGAACGGCGTAGCTGTATTGCTGATTCGCCCCGTGGGCAGATGGGTTGATCGGTTGGCTAACCATGCTCCAATCTCCACTCCTGACACCACTTGCGCCATCTACTCTACGCTTGATGGCGCAAGTGGCTCGCTTATTGCTTTTTCGCTGATGAATGGGGTGGACGCTCAGCCGACCAACTGCTTGGCCAGTTCGATGGCTCCCACCGCGTCGTCGGCATATCCGTCGGCTCCGATCGTATTGGCCCACTCCTGGTTCACAGGAGCGCCGCCGATGATCACCTTGACCTGATCACGGATGCCTGCCTCTTCCAATGCCTCAATGATCTCGCGTTGTACGGTCATCGTTGTCGTCAGCAAGGCCGATAATCCCAGGATGTCAGCGTTTGTCTCTTGCACCTTGGCGACAAAGGTCTCCGTCGCCACGTCCACCCCCAGGTCATACACCTGGAAACCGTTGGCCGCCATCATCGTGCCCACGAGCGATTTGCCGATCTCGTGAATGTCGCCCGCTACCGAGCCAATGACCACCGTCCCGGCCCGCTCTACTGCTTCTTGCCGGGCTTTCAGTTCTGGTTCGAGCAGTTCCATCGCTTGCTGCATACCACTGGCCGCGATGATCAGGTGTGGTAAGAAATACTCACCGCTCTGGAACTTGGCGCCGACGACGTTCATCCCTGGTACCAATCCCTCATCGATGATCGTCAAGGGTTCTACCTTGGCCTCGATGGCCTGCCGGGTGAGATCAACCGTCTTATCTGGCTCGCCTTCCACGATGCTTGTTGTTATCCCTGTCAGAAGCTTGTCTACCATTTTCCCTTCTCCTGTATCAGTCTTGTGGTAACGGCGGCAGTTCGTCCATGCCAAACTTGCGCGCCGCTGTGGTGGCGATATCATGCAGCTCGCCCCGCAGTTCGCCCGAGATGGGTGACGGCTCGTAGGTAGCCAATAGCTCGGCCACGCGGTCCTGAGCTCGCTCCCAGGTGGTCTTGGCCCCTTTCCGCTTCCAGCCCTCCATCGATCCCCGGTCGATCACGGCGGACGGGATGTACAGCTCCTTGTTGAACCACTTGAGCGTGTGTGGCTGGGCCAAGTAGTCTGCCCGATGGCCGAGCTTGCGCATCAGGGTCAGAGCGATCGGGTCATCACGCCTCTCGATGCCAGCGACAAGCCGCTTGGCCATGCCAATGATCTCGGCGTCGATGACCAGCTTCTCATAGCTCTGGCAGCTCTCAAAGTCCATCATGCCAGCGCCCGAGACCATGTTAACCCCGGCCAGCGCCGCCATCAGCGTCCCGCCGGATGATTCCAACCCACACTGAGCATCGACGATCTTGGCGTCGCTCATCCCCAGGTAGGCGTGTGTGGGCATGCCTAGTGCCTTGCCGACCTGTGTGTAGGCGCAGTCGATCATCCATGTCCCGACGGCACCCATAGGCGTTGTGCCTTCACGCATGTCAAAAGCCGCCGGCGAGCCACCCCAGACGATGGGCGCGCCTTCCTGGGCCAACTGACAGATCGTCACGCCGCTCAGGCACTCCGCTGTGTGTTGTACGACAGCCCCGGCCAGCGTGACCGGCGCCGTGGCGCCCGCCAGTGGCATGGAGACCAGCTCAGACGGGATGCGGTAGCGCGCGCAGTCGATCATGTTCTGGCACGTCAGATCGCTCCATAGCAGCGGCGGTGAAGGACAGACGTCAAATACAGCGATGGGCTTGGCGGCCAGCGCTTCTTCACTGCCCACCATAGCTACCAACATGTCCTTCATTGTCCACCAGGTATCTTTGCGAAACGCGCCGGTGATGATCGGCTTGCGCATATAGTTCAGTGCCAGGTAGAGACGATAGAGATCACCTATCTCTTCCGGCACATCTGCACATATCATTGCGGTGCTTTGAGCGTCCAGTTGCGGGATAGTCTCGACCAGCTTGACAAACTTGACAAAGTCCTCCGTGACCGGCTTCCGTTGCTCCTGAGTCTCGCTGTCGAGGATGGTGATGGCGGCCGAGCCGGGGTCGAACTGGACGCTGTCGCCGCCATAATGAACCACCGGGTCACCGTCCAGGTTGTAGAGATAGAACTCGGATGGCCGGGTTTTCAGCGCCTGTCTGACAATCGATTCAGGGATATAGGCGATCTGGGTCTCCATATCTACTCTGGCGCCTGCGTCGGCCAGCAATCGCAGCGCCTCCTCGTTGTGGACCCGCACGCCCGGGTCCATCAAGAGTTCGAATCCTTCAGCGATGATCTGGTCGACCAGTTCTTCACTGAGGATGTTCATCTTGGGTCGCATAATGGTGCCTCCTATAGACTAGATTCATATGCCGGCTAAGTGAGACAAAAACAGGGAACAAGCGCAACAAACAACTCGTTCCCTTTCCTCGAAGGTCACGAAACACGGTGATGAAGGGTGGGTATCTGGCTTATCTGAGGCTAGCCGTTTTCCCCAGATTCACAGTTGCGGGACAGCCCCGGACTGACGTTCCGTCCTAGCTCTGAAGTAGAACACAACCACCGGCGTTCCCCGTTTTTCCTGCCCGAGGGTTTTGCCGAACGCTCAAACGTGCGGCAGGGAACCTTCATCCGCATAGACTTGAGGCTCTGATCACAGCCCACTGGCGAGGCAGGGCCACCCTGAAGCCGTAAACATCTGTGCTGCTCCTGGCGAACGATAGACCTGCTGTCCCTACTCTATGGTGGCCAGCGTTGGGAGAGGCTGGCTTTGGCCCGGCAGAGATTCTATCACGAGTCCACCCGTGTGTCAAACCTTCTTTGCCCAGTGATTACACATATGTGTTCGGGGGCACTCGGATTGCCAATTGTCTTCACCGCTGAGCCACAGAGAGCGCTGAGTTAGGCCATTTTCTCTTTTTCTCTGTGTCCGCGGTGAGAAAAGGGCAATCACTGGTTCTTTGCCGACCAGCAGGTGTATGTCCGAAACAGGGGATGGAAACACCGGATCCTGTCTGGGCTGCTTTTTTCGAGAGTGGGTCAGTGAACTTGACCTTCCGTCCGACGTACGATTCTCAAGAGCTCTGCTTGGGCGTCCTTTGGCAGAGGGTCGGGTTGATGCTCCTTCAGTATCTCTGTCACTCGTTCAGCAGCCCGTTCCCCTAACGTTTGGCTGCCTTTACCCTCCCAGGCCTTGAAATCGTCCCGCTCAAAAAGACGCGGACGCCATATCTCGCGGTAGTGCTTGCGTGTGTGGTCCTTGTTGAGATACTGGCCTGTGGAGCCAGCTTGTTCGATCACGTCCAAAGCCAGCGTTTCATCCGATACTTTTATCCCCCTGAGGAAAGCCTCGATCCATCCCACCATCTCCTCACAGATGACCAGTTGAGCAAACGAAAAGGTCAGACCGCTTTCCAGGTATCCCAGGTCGTGGATGATATTGCCTCCCACGAGCGATTCCGCCAGGAGGGTCAGGGCCGCCTCTGCCGCCGCCTGTTGGTCCACGACCTTGGCGTCCGAAACCCCTCCCCATCCGAATGCCGGTAGGTTGTAGAGGCGGGCCACCGCCTGAAACACACCTCGCTCGGGGTCCGCATACGGGGTTACCATCGTGCGCATATCCATCGGGGAAGGATTCATACCGGGCATCACGTACGGAGCTCCTTCCCGCTTCAACTGAGAGAGCACCAATCCCAGCAATACGCCGGCGTTGTCCAGGGCTACAGCCCCTGCCGGTGTGATCGGGCTGGTGACGCCGCCGGTCGATGCCGGGATGTAGAGGGATGGAAGGCCTTTGCCGGATAGATAGAGGAGCTTTTGCAGGGCCTCCTGGTTGTGGTTCATCCCTGAGACGACGTTGATGTAGCACGTCATCAGTGGACAGCGTCTCAGTCCGTCTGCGCCTCCCATCACGACCTCGGCCATTTCCACGGCGTTAACCAGGCCGCTCAGTTCATAAAAGACGCCGATGATCGGCTTGCTTGTGTGTGAGAGCATGGCCTCCATTTGGAGGGTGTCAGCGATTGCCTGGTTCACGTCGGATGGCAGCACCATAGACATCACAAAGTCAATGTTGGGCAGTGCGTCGCACACGGTGGCGCCTTCTACCACGTCGTCTAGAACCGCCCTGCGGCGTTCTCCGGTCCGATGGTCGATGATGTTCAGACAGTCGGATCCGGGCCCGTAGAAACAACGATTCCCCTCCAGCGACATCGCGGGCTGCCCGTTCCGGTCATAGAGCATCACTCTCTTGGGTACGGTCGTAAAAGCCCTCTCAACCATGCCTGACGGGATGCGCACCACGTTGCCATCGCTCAGGTCCGCTCCGCCTTTCTTGAGCAGATCAATGGCTTCCTGATAATGCAGTTGCGCGCCAAAGCGCTCCAGTATCTCCAGACTGGCCCAGTGTATCCTGCGAGCTTGGTCTTTTGCGACGCGGGCGAACTGGGCACTGGCGAATCTCTTCTCGTTTACGTTTATGCGGGCCACTGGTCTTTCTCCTTATATGTTACTAAAGACCCTAAAGGTTGTCAGGTGTTTTATTGTAAAGACCTTGCGCTAAACCTTTAGGGTCTCGGTGGACCTGTTTGGGATTTCCACATCAACGGTCCGTGTTGTATAATTGGATGGTGGAGCGCTCATCTGTTATTCCTCCACTGTGCTTATCCTATCTCGTAGGAGTCACTTTATGAAACGAGCTGTCAGCGTCAGTCTTGGAAGCTCCTCCCGAGACAAAAGGGTCATCATCACGCTCAAAGGTCAGCAGATCAGCGTGGAGCGCATCGGCACCGACGGTGATGTGCAGAAAGCGTGCCGCCTGTTTGCCGAGTTAGACGGTGTGGTCGATGCACTGGGGGTGGGGGGAGTTGACCTGTATCTCCGGCTGGGCGAGCGCGAATATCCGCTGCACGCGGCCCTGGAATTGGTCAAGGACGTACGTCGGACCCCTGTGGTCGATGGTCGCGGCCTGAAACACACATTGGAGCGGCGCGTTTTCGAGTTGGCCGGGCCGATGCTCGATGAACAACCACGCTTCCGCCGTGCGTTCGTGCCGGTGGCCGTCGATCGCTTGGGCCTGGCTGAGGCAGTTTCAGAAGTGGCAGACGAATTGATCATTGGCGACCTGATGGTAGCTCTTGATATCCCCATTCCGGTTCGTGGCATCCCGTCGTTCCGCAGGCTGGCACGCGTGCTCTTGCCCATCGTCAGCCACTTTCCTATGAGCATGCTCTTCTACGGCAGCGGTGGCGAGACGAGCGAGACCAAGTACCAGCGCTACTACAGGGACGCCGATTTGCTCGCAGGCGATTTCCTGTTCATGAAAAAGCACCTCCCCGATGATCTCGCCGGCAAGACGATCGTCACCAATACGACCACCGAGGAGAACATCGAGCTGCTGCGGGCGCGCGGTGTGCGGCAGGTGATCACAACCACGCCCCGGTACGAAGGTCGCTCCTTTGGCACCAACATGATGGAGGCGGCGCTAACTGCCTACGCGGGCCATGGCCGCCCACTCAGCGATGCCGAGCTGAACGGTCTGATCGATGAACTCGACCTCCGACCTAGTGTGCAACAATTGAATGAATAGGATCAGCAGGCAGGCTCTTGCCTCGCCCTCGGCTTTCAATGTTCGCGTATTCAGTATGCCATAGATTCTCCATTCAGACCAGCATGCGCCAACTGCAATCGGGTGACCGCCCTTCGCTGACCACGGCTTTGAGCCCTGTCCCCGGTGCGCCTGGCGCGATGAGAATCCGCTGTTGTAGCCCGATTTCGAAGGCCGTCCTCGGGGACGAGGACTGGGAGCGCTAAATGCGACTGCCAACCGCAACCTTGCGCCTTGCCAACAACTCCGGTATGATAAACGTATGGAAAAGTCGCGCCAAATCCCTGCGTTGATCCTGGTGATGGGTGTTACGATCCTCGTTCTCTCGATCTGTCTGCTCGGGGGAGTGGCTCTCATTCGTGCGCTGCCAGGCCGTTACGCCTACTACCTGCCTGAACCCCTCCAGGAACTGCGTCACAATCCCCATCCGGATACCCTTCCTACCCCAGCGATCGTCCATTCTTCCACCCCAACCGTCGTTTACACGACGACCCCGCTTCCCTCCCAGGCGCCCACAGCAACTCTTCATCCCTCTCCCACTCCCTCACCGTTGCCTTCGTCAACTCCCTCTCCGACGCCGATACCCACCCCTACGCCTCCCATCCGTTTTACGCTGTCTGGCCTGCGCCACGAGCCTCAGGGGTGGAACAACTGCGGACCGACCACGCTGGCGATGGCGCTCTCCTATTGGGGGCGTGGCGAGACGCAATACGACTGCGCCGCCGTTCTCAAACCCGACGCCGAGGACAAGAACGTCAGTCCGTGGGAGATGGAGGCCTACGCGCGTGAGCTGGGCTTGGGTGCGCTCGTGCGCGTCGGCGGCACCCGCGAACGGCTCAAGGCGCTGGTGCGGGCGGGTTTTCCCATCATCGTCGAGACGTGGTACGTGCGCGACGCCCGCGATCAACTTGGCCACTACCGCCTGATAGTCGGCTACGACGATGAGCAACAAGAGTTCTTGACCTACGATTCGCTCCACGGTCCCGACGAGAGCATCGGATATCGTGAGCTGGACGAGCTGTGGCGGGTCTATAACCGGACCTACCTGATCGTCTATGGTATCGACAAGCAGGATCTGCTGGTGTCGATTCTCGAATCCGATCTGGATGATGCAGGCATGTACGAGCGGGCGTTGGAGACGGCTCGCGTCGAGGCAGGGAGCCTCCCTGAGTCGTGTGTGGCCTATGCCGACTGTGCCGACTGGCTGACTTTTTCCCTGTTTAACGTTGGTTCCAGCCTGACCTCGCTCGGACGGCATGCCGATGCGGTCGTGGCCTACGACCAGGCCCGGCAGTTGGGCCTGCATTACCGGATGCTGTGGTACCAGTTCGGGCCCTACGAGAGTTATTTCGCCGTCGGACGTCACGATGACGTCATCGCACTGGCAAACGCTACGTTGCAGACCACGGGGAATCTGGAGGAATCCTACTATTGGCGCGGGATGTCCCGGCAGGCGCAGGGAGACCTGGATGGGGCTCGGGCCGACTTTGAGGCAGCCCTGCGCTACCACCGGGACTGGCCGCCAGCGGTGGTTGCGCTGATGGACCTCGGTGTTTCCCCCTGATCAAAGATCTTCCGGTGTCACCGTGAAGGGCGAGGTGGTGGCCGGTGGCTCGGTGGCAGGAGCGGCTTGCAAAGGCAGCACCACGTGGAACTCGCTTCCCGGGCACCGGGTCTCGTCATACCCCTGGCTCTCAACCCAGATGCGTCCACCGTGCGCCTCGATGATCCCCCGGGCGATGGCAAGCCCCAGTCCGGGCCCTCCTCCTTTGAATTCGAATCCGCTGGACGAGTGCCGGTCTGCGCTGCCCACCCGAAAGAACCTTTCAAAGATATGCGCCTGATCCTCAGGGGCAATTCCTACGCCGGTGTCGGAAACGATCACCTCCAAATGCGCTTCATCTGTCTGGTGAGCGTGGATGGAGATGGCTCCGCCATCGGGTGTGTACTTGATTGCGTTGGAGATCAGATTCTCAAAGGCCTGTGATAGGCGCTGCAGGTCTGCGACGATGGGTGGGATGTCTTCAACGCCCTTTACCGTGAGACGGAGTCGGCGTCTCCTGATCGGCTCCATCCATAGTTCCAGGGCGAACCGCAGCACTGCCTTCAACGTCGTTGACGCAAAGACCGTGTCCAGTTCATGCCTGTCCAACTGCGACATGTCGACGATAGCGCTGACAATGGTCTCGAGGCGGTCCACCGCTCGACTGATGCTGTGGCTGACCTCCAAGGTCTGCTCTGGGGTGAGGGCGCGCGCATTGTGCAGCTCCTCCAGCAGATGGGCATATCCCTTCATATGTGACAGTGGTGTGCGTAGCTCGTGTGAGGCGACGGTCAGGAAATCGCTCTTGGCCCGATCCAGACGCTCCACCCGTTCCATAGCCTGCCGCAGTTCCTCGTTCAGTTGTGTGATCTCGAGATTGAGCTCCCGCATATTCTCGAACAGACTGGCGTTCTGAAGGGCGACCGAGGTCTGGCCTGCCACCATGGTCAGAAACGTCCGGTCTCTGTGACCAAAGGGCTCGCCGCTGCGCGGCGGCCCTGCTGCCAGGATCCCGATCAGGACCGACTTGGCAAAGATGGGCACATAGACCTCCATGCCCATCTTTTCTAGCCACGTCTGAATCTGTGGAAGCAGACCCCGAAAGGCCGTGTCGTGGGCTATGTCCTGGTGGAAGAGCGAGCGTTGCTGCGCCTCCATATGTTCGATCATGGGGTTGAGCGTGCCAAAGCTGATCTCTTCCAGGGGAATATCGCCCATGCCCTTTAGGGGGCGCAGATGAATCTCGTCATTTTCCTCGGTCACCACGACGAGTGCTGCCCGTTGTACGTCCAGAACCTCGCTCACGATCCCCACGATGACGGTCGCCAGTTGATCCAGGTCGATGATGTTGCCGATGGCCAGGCTGTACTCGCTCAACGTCTCGTCCATGTTGTAGCCAGCGCGCGGCACCAACCGTTCCGCCAGCCGTTCAGCCAGACCTGTGAGCGGCCTATAGATCCAGGCCACAATTGCTGCCACGACGGCCGCCGATCCGATAGCGGTGGGCAATAGCGATTGGGTGCCGGGCAGAGAGGAGAGTATCAGCCAGCTCCCCGCGAGTAGCGGCGTGGCCACCAGCGCGATGACGGCGATGGCAAAGCTTTGACGCAGTGCGGCTCGTACGTTGGGCAACTGCCGCCGGGTGATCGCGACCAGCACGGCGACCAGCCCACCCAGGTGCAGCAATAGGCCAAAAGCTCCCGCTGGCCACGGGGAGAAAAGCGCCAGCCCTTGCCCCACCATAAGAAGTACGCTGGCCCACGTCCAGTATAGCGCTCTATTCCGGTGGAGGGTCAGTTTCACACGCACATACCGTCTCGTCCAGATCGCCGCCGCGAGAGCCCAGAGGCTTGCCCAACCCAAGGCAGCCACGGCAACTCGGATCCAGGGGAGGTTGCCCGATCGCCAGGCGTATACACCGGCGAAAAACACCAGGCTTGCCCACACCGCCCCCGCAATACCTCCCATCCAGTTGACGTCCTCCCCGGCAAAAGCCTGCTCGAGCACCAGGGCCAATCCGGCGGTGACTGGCGTCAGCCCGGCGAAAACGATCCTGGCGGTCTCTCCGACGGCCGGATGCGGATCGATAAGGGCAACCAGCGCGCCGCTCAGGCACCACAGCGCCCCCAGGCCGCTGTAGAGGGCAAAGAGAAGCCGCACCTGTTCGTCGTCCGTGTCCTTGCACCCACGCAGGCGAATCAGCCCGACTGGCAGTAGCATATGGGCCAGGGCCAGAATAAGCCAGGTCGCGAGATGGGCCGTCCATGTGGCCATGATCACCCGCGCTTTTCCCCGCTTCTACGACACATGGTTCTTTTGGACTCCGGGTTACTCGGTCTCAATCGCCATCGCCACCGCCTCACCGCCGCCCAGGCAGAGGGTGGCCAGCCCGCGCTTGAGCCCCCGTTGGCGCAGCGCGTGGATGAGGGTGACCAACACACGCGCGCCAGAGCAGCCGATGGGATGGCCCAGGGCGATAGCCCCGCCGTTGACGTTGACCTTTTCCCAGTCCAGTCCCAATTCTCGCCCATCGGCCAGGCACTGGGCGGCAAATGCCTCGTTCATCTCGACCAGGTCATAGTCGTCCACGGCGGCGCCGGTCTTGGCCAGTAGCTTGCGCACCGCAAAGATGGGCGCGGCAAAGACCTTGAGCGGTTCGACCGCAGCCTGGTCGTAAGCCACGACACGGGCCAGCGGCTGGATGCCCAGTTCCTCCGCCCTGGCGCGGCTCATCACGACCGTCGCGGCGGCGCCGTCGGTGATGCCGGGCGCGTTGCCGGCGGTGACGATGCCATCGGGCTGGAAGGCCGGCTTCAGACGGGCCAGCCCTTCCAGGCTGGTGTCCCGCCGGGGGACCTCGTCGGTGTCAAAGAGGATCGGATCGCCCCTGCGCTGGGGCACCTCGACCGGCACGATCTCATCTTTGAAGCGACCTTCGTCAATCGCGGCGACCGCCTTTTTCTGGCTGCGGTAGGCGTACTCGTCCAATTCCTCCCGCGTCAGGTTGTATTCCCGCGCGATCCACTCGGCCGAGTTGCCCATATGGTGATCCTCAAAGGCGCACCACAGCCCGTCGTACACCATCGCGTCTACCAGTTTGCCGTCGCCCAGCCGGTAGCCGAAGCGAGCCTTACGGAGCAGGTATGGCCCATTGTTCATGCTCTCCATCCCACCGGCGACGTAAACGTCACCGTCGCCGGCGGCGACCATCGCGGCCGCCAGCATCACCGTCTTGAGGCCAGAGCCACAGATCTTGTTGACGGTGGTCGCGCCGACGGTGGGCGGAAGGCCAGCCTTGATGGCGGCCTGGCGGGCGGGGGCCTGGCCCTGTCCGGCCAGCACCACGTTGCCCATCAGTACCTCGTCGATCGAGGCGGGATCCACGCCAGCTCGTTCCACGGCGGCGCGCACGGCGACCGCTCCCAGGTCGGACGCAGAGAGAGTGGTCAGCGTGCCCTGGAACTTGCCGACCGGGGTGCGGACAGCCGATACGATAACGGCGTCTTTTCCAGTGTGATCCTTGTGCATACTGCTGACTCCTTAACGCTGGGATTTTGTCGTTCGTTGGCCGGAATGCGTGCTTATCCGGTCGAACAGGGGCCGCAATCGCTCGTAGGTTTGATCCAGCCACTCGGGGATAACGCGCACCTGGCCCGTGGTCGTCATATAGTTGGTGTCACCTCCCCATCTGGGAACAATATGCAGGTGGACGTGGTCCGCAATGCCCGCCCCCGCCACATTACCGATGTTCATCCCCAGATTAAACCCCTCGGGGTCATACGCCTCCCGCAGCACACGCAAGCTGAGTTGGCTGAGCTTTGTGAGTTCGGTCGCCGTTTCTGCGTCCAGTTCCTCCAGTGTCGCCACGTGGGCGTAGGGAACGATCATCAGGTGGCCATTGTTGTAGGGAAAGCGGTTGAGCATGATGTAGCATAGCCGATTCCGATGGACGATGTGCGCTTCGGCATCCTCCGACCGGGGCGTGACGCAGAAAAGGCAATTGTCCGGCAGGGGCTCCTCGCCCTGGAGGTATGCCATCCGCCAAGGTGTCCACAGGTGACTCATTGCTCTCGATTGTACACCAAATCGCTGCACGTGGCAATCATTTGCGTTCAGATCTTGACGCAGACCTGCGGAGCGTGTTCGGGGTGGGGGCGGAGCCCGTGCTGTGGTTCTGCATCCGGGGGAACTAATACCTGGACGAGTTGACGCTGGTCTGGAGGGAGAAGCGCTCCACCTATTGCGCCGCGGGCGCACGGGTGGCGATGCGGGCATTGCTTGCCATCTGCACAATATCACGTATAATCGCGGCGGATAC
>CAYUIS010000152.1:0-11223 GCA_964444825.1 uncultured Anaerolineales bacterium
AACGAGGTTGAGGACGGGCTGGAGGCAGCACAGCGTGGATTCGCCTATGCCGGGACCTTTAGCGACCCGCAGTGGCCGCCCTACATCGCGCAGGCCGTGGCTCAGATAGGAGAAGGGGTGATCAAGGCTCAGGTGCAGCCACAGGGGGGCAGGGTGGTGTCGAGTACGTGGGCGCTGATCTATCGGCCTTCGTACGAGCCGCCACCTCCCGGGCAAGATATGGTGAGAGATGAGGATAACCCCAACGTAGACAAGCTAGTGCTGCAGGACCCGGATGAGGATGGCATCTATACCGCATCCTACGGTTTTGTGGAGCCCGGCACATACCGGGTGGTGATCTATGCCATAGACGACAGAGGGCTGAGCGCCAGACCCAGAGAGGCAGATCACGAGGCGGTAAACCACGCGCCCGTCACACCGTCCAGCCTGATCCCGGCTGACCGTGCATCGAATATCCCCATCACGCAGACGTTGAGTTGGCAGGGGGGCGATATTGACGATGATCCGGTGACCTACACCGTGGCGTTTGGGACAGTCAGTCGGCCGCCGGTGGTTGCGCCGGTGGTGACGACGACGACGTACGACCCTGGCCTACTAGCACTGGACACCACATATTACTGGGGCATCACGGCTACCGATGGGTTGAGCGTCAGCGTGGGTGGGATATGGCAGTTTACGACCGCTTCCACTGTGGCAGACTTTTGGGTATACCTGCCGCTGGTGGTGCGGGATGACTGATGTGTGGAACGGATCTGGCAGGACTCTTGCTCGCACTAGGTCGACGAGTTCGACGTTGCCGGGCACTCGAGCGGGGATAGGACTCACACCCGAGGACGGCAGGTCGTCGGGGTGAGCAACCTGATATTCGCCTTCGGGAAAGTGGGGCAATTGCAAGTCACCATCCAGCAAAAAGCGTATGCTGGAATCTCCCAGAGCCTCACGGCGGCGCTACTGGCAGGGTGAAGTAGAAGGTACTTCCCTGGCCTACCTGGCTCTCGACACCGACCTGTCCACCCATCTTTTCCACGATCCGCCGCACGATGGACAGTCCTAGCCCGTGTCCCTTGGCGCTGACTCGATCGAGCCGTGTAAACGGCGTGAACAAGCGGGCCTGCTCGTCTGAGGTGAGGCCACGACCGTTGTCGCGTATCCAGAAGCGCACGGTGTCATCCTCTTGCACCGTAGCGCCCATCTCCACACGCGGCGGTTGGCCGCCATACTTGAGCGCGTTGCTCATATAGTTGGCCCACACCTCCTCGACCCATGGCCCATAGCCCAACGGTACCGGCCATACCTCGGGCAGTACGATCTCCGCCTGGCACTCCTCGATCAAATAGACCAACCGCACGCGGGCTTCATCCGTAATGCGCGCCATGTCGAGAGGCTCCATCTCCATCCCTCCCAATTTGCGCATACTGGCCAGCAGCAGCAGCTCATCAATGATACTGCTCATCTTGTGCCCGTTCCGTGCCATCAGACGCAGATGGTAACTCAGTTCCTCACCCTTCAACGGGATGCCATCCAATGCCTCGGCATAGCCGACGATGAGGGCCAACGGATTCTTGAGATCGTGTGCCACGGTGTGGGCAAAGGCATCCAACTCCTCATTGCGCGATTCCAGCTCGATGGTGTATTGGCGCAATGTCTTTTCCGCCTGCTTGCGCTCGGCAATCCCCCGTTGAAGCTGCTGATTGGCAGTTGTCAGCTCAGCGGTGCGTTCCTTCACCAACTCCTCAAGGTGGTCGCGGTGTCTCTGCAATTCCCTCTCTGCTCGCACCCGCTCGGCGAGTTCTTGCTGAGCCTGATGATACAAGCGGGCATTCTCGATGGCGATGGCGGCGTGATCGGCAAAGACCTGTAGATTCTGCGCATCGGTCTGGCCGAAAAAACCAGGGGTGGCGCTGTTCACATTCAGGAAACCTGCGACCCGATCCCGAATGCTGATGGGAACCCCGACATAGGATTTGATCCAGGTGTGCTCGGGCCGGGAGTACACCCACTCCTCGTAGCGCTCCACGTAAGGGATAACGAGGGGCTGGCCGGTCCGCTGCATCTGTTGCAGGCCGGCCACGTCTGCGACGTCGAGGGTGATCGAGGTTTGGCCCGCCTCGGTCCCAAACTGCTCGTAACCGTGTCCGCGAAGGACACGGACCGTACTACCATCCCCCACTTGACGAGGGTCCTCATCGGCGTCAAGAGGCTCCGCACCCTCGATGAGCATAATGCTCGCCGCAGCCTCGGGCACTACCCGTCCTATCTGCTCCAGGATGCGGTCGAGTACCTCGTCATAGTTCAGCGTGCTGCTCAACGCGGCGCTGGCTTGGCGCAAAGCCTCGGCCAGCTTCCGCTGCCCGCGCTCGGCCTCCAAGAGCCGTTCTCGCTCCGCCTCTGCCCGCACGCGCTCGGCGATCTCTCGTTCAAGTTGTTCATTGGTACTTCTCAGCTCAGCGAGACGCTCCGCCACCAGTTCCTCCAGGTGATCCCGGTGTTTCCGCAACTCTTCCTCTGCCAGCTTCCGCTCCTCGATCTCCTTCGTCAAGGCAGCATTGGCTGCCGAAAGCTCAGTCGTCCGTTCTGCAACCTGCTGTTCGAGCCCGTCGCGTGAATCTTGCAGCACTCGCACCAGGCGCGCGTTTTCGACGGCCACCGCCGCCTGGGCAGCCAGCGTGGTCAGCGTCTCCACGTCCTCTTGGCCAAAGCCCTCGTCCCCCCGTTTGTTCTCCGCCTCCAGCACGCCGATCCGCTGATCCTGGAACTGTAGCGGCACCGCCAACAGCGAGCGCGTCTGAATGCCAACCACCTGATCCACTCCTTTGTAATGGCGGGGGTCGGTGGGGGCATCGAGGATGATCATCGGCTCCCCCGAGGACAGGGTCGCGCCAGCGATGGAACCCTCGACGGGCACGGGAATGTCCACAAGCTGATCGACCAAGTTGCTGGCGGCCACGAAGCGCAACTCACCGGTACGCTCGTCCAACAGCAAGATGGACGCCACCTCGCTATCGGTCAGTTCGGCCGCCGCTGCCACGATCTTGTGCAACAGGGGCTCCAGAGACATCGTGGACGTCAGTTCATGGCTGAATTCTAGGATTCTCTCCAAGCGTCGCGTTCGATTCTCTGCATCGCTCATCACTGAATACCTCCTCCTTGCAGGCACCCCACTACGTGGGGAGGGTGTGACAGCCTGCTTGCTGCGCGCCATCGATCTATGGATAGCACCTGATAGACTGATTGGGTAGAATCTCGCCACCGACCAGCGCCTGACGGCGATCCATAGGTATGTGGGCGTCCAGAGTCTTTACGTCTTGTTCGATTCGGGCCACTGAGTCTCTGCCGAGCGTTTCGAGGTCTCCAAACTCCGGTCATTGTGGCGCACCTGGCAGAACGAAAAAGAAAAAACTCCCCTCGCCGACCCGGCTCTCTACCCCGACCTGTCCATCCAACTTGTCCATAACACGCTGCACGATAGATAGCCCCAGGCCGTGCCCCTCGGCACGAATTTGGTGGAGTTGGGTAAAAGGCGTGAACAGACGGGCCTGATCCTCAGGCGGGATGCCAGGGCCGTTGTCACTGACCCAGAACCGTACTGTACCATCCGCCTGTTTCTTCGCGCCCAGTTCCACCCGTGGCGGTTGGCCACCGTACTTGATGGCATTGCTGATATAGTTGACCCACACTTCCTCAATCCACGGTGCGTAGCCCAATGCCGAGGGCCACGCTCCCAGCATCACGATCTTGGCCTGGTATTCCCATATCAGATATCCCAATCGCTGCCGCGCCCCAGCGACGATGTTCTCCATATCCAGGGATGTCGTCTCCACCTCCTCCTTGCGCACACTGGCCAGGAGCAGCAACTCGTCGATGATGTTTTCCATCTTGGCGCCGGTGTTGGCGATGATCTGCAAGTACTCTTGCACTTCCTCCGCCGAGATTGTGGTCCAGGTATCTGGAAGCGTACGCGCAAAACCAAGCATAATGTTGAGTGGATTCTTGAGATCGTGGGCCACGGTGTGGGCAAAGGCATCCAGTTCCTTGTTGCGTGCTTCCAGCTCCGCGGTGTATTGGCGCAACGCAGCCTCGGCCCGCTCACGCTCGGCGATCTGCTCCCTCAGGGCTATGTTGGCGGTCGAAAGCTCCGCCGTCCGTTCCTCAACCCGCCGCTCCAGCTCCGCGTGGGACTCGCGCAGCGCTCCCAACAAGCGCGCGTTTTCGATAGCAACCGTCGCGTGAGCGGCCAACAAGCTCAGGGTTTCCACGTCCTCCTGAGAGAATCCCCCTTCGCCACACTTGTTCTCCGCCTCCAGCACGCCAATGCGATGCTCCCTAAACTCCAGAGGTACCGCCAGTAGCGAACGGGTCTCAAAGCCAACCGCTTGATCGACGGCCTTATAGTGCCGGGGATCGCCGCGGGCATCAGCTACGATCACCGGCTTCCCAGAGGACAACGCCGTGCCTGCGATAGACCCCTCGAGCGGCACAGGGACCTCAAGTAGCTCGTCCACCAGATTGCTGGCGGTCACAAAGTGCAACTCGCCGGTACTCTTGCTCAGTAGCAGGATGGCAGATACTTCGCTGTCGGTCAGTTCGGCTGCTGCTTCTACGATCTTGCGCAGCAAGGGTCTCAGAGACACCGTCGAGGTCAGTTCGTGGCTGAATTCTAGAATTCTCTCCAGCCGCAGCAGTCTCGCCTGTATCTCATTCATCTCCATGACCTCCTCCCCTTACGGCGCAGGTATCTTCAGAGAGATCAGGATTCAGCGGCCTCGACCGACCTCCAGACTAGTTCGGCAATGTCGATCGCCCGCATGCGGATCTTGTTCCGGCGCGCCCCATCCTGGAGCGTACGCTTGCACTGCTGGCAGGCGGAGGCGACGTAGCTAGCACCGGTCGCCTGAGCCTGGGCCAGTCTGCGCCTGGCTACTGTGGGAGACACCGTGGGATCGGATATCTCCACATCGCCGCCACCGCCGCAGCACAGGGCGTTCTCACGGCTGGCAGCCATCTCGCGCAGCTCCAGCCCCGGGATGCGCGCCAGCACCTCGCGCGGCGCATCGTACACCCCACTCTTGCGTCCCAGATCACAGGGGTCGTGATAGGTGACCACCTCCTCAACAGGACCCAGGGCTATCGCGTCGTCGGAGAGCATCTCGGCCATGAACTCTGTAGCGTGCTGCAACTGGATTCCAGAGATGTCGGCCACCTCTGGATAGAGGTGAGACCAGGCATAGTAGCAGGAGGGACAGGTGAAGACGACCCGCTGCGCCCCGATTGATCGAACCTGCTGCACGTTGTGTCGTGCGAGATCGGTCAATCGCTCCCTCATCCCTGCGACGTACAGCGGATAGCCACAGCACCACTCATCCTCACCCATCGTGGTGAACTCGACTTCGGCCCGTTCCAGCACCTGCACCATAGATTGGGGGATGGTATAGACGCGGGGGTAGAAGGAGCCAACGCACCCGATAAAGTAGACCACCTGTGCCCGCCGTCGCCGGGGCCGGACGCCCAGGGGCGTACGAGGCAGATTCTCACTCCAGATCTGGCGGCTGGTGTTGTCATCGCCGGAGATATTGTACTTGGCCGTGACGGTCTCGCCCAGCATCTGCATACCCCTGGGAACGTTGATGCCCTTGCGGGTGGCATATTCCTTGAGAGCAAGCATAGTGTCGGTGAGAGAGATACCGCGGGGACACCGCACCTGGCAGGACTTGCACGCCGTGCACAGCCAAAAGGTCTGGCTGTTGAGCACCTCCTCCTCCATCCCCAGCCGCATCATCTGCCACAACTGGCGTGGTGTGTAGTCCATAGCGTGGGCGGTGGGACAGGAAGAACTGCACGTGCCACATTGCATACAGGAGAACAGCTTCTCCCACTCTGGCGTAACTCGCTCCGCCAGACCAAAGTCGAACGTAGCTGCATCAAGGGGCTCGAATCCCATTGGGGCTACCTCCCTTAATTCGGTGTACGTCGGTGGATCAGCAGATTGGTAAGGGGGATTATAACGTTTGAACAGATTTTCGTCAATCGCCCGAGCGCCGATCCGATCGCGCTAGCGCATCGCGGCGGAAATGAGCATCTGGTTCCCTGCTCAAAGGGGATTCCTTCGACAGACTCAGGACAGGCTATCAGATCCCCGTCTGAAGCGTCGTTCTCGCTGCGCAAAGCCGATCCCCGGCGAGCACAGAACCGGTTTGGTACTTATGCCCACGCGTACTAGCTACCGCGCCGGTGCCGGGCGACGGCCGCGCTGAGATGCGCACCAAAGAGGGTGATCAGGGCGCCGATGTATATCCGCAACATCAAGACCACGACCGTTCCCAGGGAGCCGTACACCAATTCATATCGCACGACCCCGGTGCTGATATACCAGCTAAAGGCATCGGTGGCGATCTCTCCGGCTGGTGTCGCCACCAGCGCGCCCCAGAAAGCCTCTGACCATTTGACCCGTGTGTTCGGCACCCAACGATACATCCCCATGAGTGCCAGAAGCACAAATAACCGGGGTACCACCGTCAGCAGAGTCGCCCAGAAGGGGGTCTCGTCCACGGCAAGACCTCCCCCAATCGGCATCCGGAATCGTGCCAGGACATTGAGCACAGTGCTGGACACTGAGGAGACAGCCAGCAATACCCCCAGGACGCTGATCATCCCCAGGGCCATCAAACGATCCCCCGCAAAGCTGCGGGGCTCGGCATTCGTCCAGGCGCGATTGATGTTACGCGAAAACGCGGTGAGCACACTCGTGGCCGACCACACCAGGCTGATCAGTGCTACGGTCCCCACGGTCCCGCGCAGGAAAAGCACACCCTTGATGTTTCTCTCGATCAAGCCCTGGGCGACTGGAAAAACCCCCGCCACGGTACCCAGCACCCATTCCTGCACCTGTTCACTTTGTAGAACAAAACTACCCGCGACAATTAGCGCCAACAACATGGGGAACAGGGAAAAGATGGCATAGAAGGCGATACTGGCCGCAGCCTCGGGGGCGTGGGCTTGGCCAAAGTGCCGAAAGGCATCATACACGATCCCCAGAGCGCCGCCGGTGAGCCTATTGGCCTGATCACATAGCGCCTCCACCCTACGGCCGAGTTTTCCCGTCGAGTTACCAGGCATCGATCTCCAGCCTGACCGCGTCGTCTAGTATACGCTCGCCCTCTGCGGTGTGCACCGGCAGACGCGCCCCATCCGCCAGCCGATAGAGCCCGACGAGCAGATAGGCACCGGCAGGCCGCCCATCGTGCAGAGTTATGGTGCGCGCATCCGCCAATACCTCGCCCGGGGACCAGTAGGAGGTGGAATAGTCGTTGTTCAGCGGTGGTCCGTCCCCTTGTCCATACAACGTCCCATCCCCGCCCAGCAGGTGCACAAAGACCGTATAATCCTCCTCCATATCCGCCAGGGCCCGCCAATAGAGCGTGATCTCGAGTGTTTCGCTAAGCGAGGGCGAATGGGCGGGCACGTCGTAGCCGACCAGCTCGATCTGCCCACCCAGCGAAACCATCAGCGGGAGTGGGATATCGTCTGCAGATACGGGAATGCCCACCAGCTTCAGCGCCGCTGGTGAGGACACTTGGCCTAACAGTTCGTCGCCGTCCAGTACCAAGGCCGTCACGTGGCACATCGCGGGCGTCTCCTCGACCATCGTGAAACGGTAAGTGTCACGCACGACATCACCCACGCGCCACAGGTCGGGCGGATACAGGTCGCCAGCGGGCGTCCGATCCTGTTGTCCCACCAAACGGCCGCCAAAGGTCCACAGTTGCACGACAACGCGCAGAGCAGCCGTCGGGGTGGCCCGCGCCTCCCAGTAGAGCGTCACGCTGACGGTCTCGCCCGGTTGAGCCGTTTTGGGCTCGATGTCTATCCCCACCAGCCGTACGCCGCCAGAGACAGCGTCATTCAGCAGTGCGTCCTGTGGGATATCGGCTGTCGAACTTATGAGGGGTCGAGCATACCTCAGCACGATGGCGCCAAACGGGCTAGCAATGGCCAGCAGGAGCAATCCTCCCGCCACCACAACTCTTGCGGTGGCGGCCCACCGCCATGCCCTGAGTCCATCGAAGGGCCGCGTCCTGAGCTCGTCGAAGGACCGCGCCACCGCCGTTTCCAGTCCCAAGGCCAGGAGCAGCGAGAAGGCCGCGATGCCGGGGAACAACAACCGGCCTTCATCGGAGGGGGTAGTCACCATGTACTTGACGAGACTGGCAAAGAGCAGCAGGAACCACACCCCTGCCAGCAGCAGCCCCTGAGCGCTTTTCCCTGAGCGCTTTTCGCGCCACAGACGCCGACCGATCAGACCCGCCCACCCGGCAGCGGCCAGCACGACCAGCAGGCCCAAACCCCAAAACACCGCCCGTGGAAACAGTCCATCATATGGCGACCAGTACGACGTCGCTACGTGACCCAACTGACGCACGATCTCCATCGGTCCGAAACGGGACGGTGGGAGGTCGCTCAGCCACACACCCCAGGCCAGCGGGTCGCCATACAGGAGCCAATTGCGCAGATACCACCACGATCCGACCAGCCCAGCCAATCCAAAAGCGACCCCTCCCCGCACCAACAAGGCCCGGGTGTCACGCTCTCGCCACCACGCCAACCCCAGCGCCAACGCTGCCAGTGGAAACAGGGCCAGCGCGCTCATCTTGGTGAGCGAAGCCAGACCAAGGACGAGTCCCAGAGAGACCAGGTTCCTCGTCAAAAGCCCGGTTTCGCTTGCCACACGAACGGCCAGCCACAGGGCAAACGTACATACGCAGGCGGCGCACACGTCGTTGTTCACCACGCTGCTGATGAAGAGAAAGTGGGGATTAAAGGCGGTGATTGACGCTGCCAATAGCGCCAGTTCGGGCCGATCCGATAGGATCTCGCGGGCCAGGAGGTATGTGCCAACGACCGTCCCCGCTCCCCACAGCACGCTCAGCAGCCGGGCGACGTGTACGGCCAACACCCCACCTCGATACGGAAACGTTTCTTGGTGCGTATGGATGAATATGTTGGGCGCTTGGCTCCGGACTCCGGGGGTCACCGCCGGGTGTGCGACGTTGAAGCGTACAAAACCAGGAAAATCAGATGTGTCCAGCAGCGCGATGGGCGGCGCAGCGACGAGGTAGTATAAAGGGGGCTGCCCAGCCTCGCGCAGCCACGGATCCTTGCCCTCCGTGGGTTGTACCGGCAGGGCCCACTCCGTGGCCAGCACCCGCACGAAAGAGAAATGCCAGACCTCGTCGGGGGCCTCAAAGAGGGGGACAACGACACTGTGTATCACACCGAGGAAACAGAACAGGGCTACGACGATGGCCAATCCCAAATTGTGGTCCACAATCCGCTTCAGCATCATCGCCTTTCACGTGTTTTCGCGAAACAGCCCGGCCTGATGGTAGCGGCTGACCACGTCGCGCAGCCGTTGGCTGAATTGATCCACCTCCGCCAATCCCCACTTGTGAACCAGGAACCTGACCAGCGTCCACAGCGTCCCAAAGCCATAGACCACGCTGCGATAAAAGTTCACCGACGAGGCCTCCTCAAAATAGCGCGTCGGCACGCCGATCTCACCGATGCGAAATCCAAAGGCCACGGCCTGGGCGATGACCTGGCTATCAAACACAAAATCGTCCGAGTTGAGCAGAAAGGGAATGGTCTCCAGCACCTCACGCCGGTAGGCGCGGAAACCGGTGTGCGCCTCCGAGAGACGCAGGCCCAGCACCAGGTTCTCACACAACGTGAGGAAACGGTTGGCGATGACCTTGTAGAGCGGCATTCCTCCAGTGCGCACCTGCCCACCCAGGAAACGTGATCCCAGCATCATATCGGCATCGCCCCGCCGAATAGGCGCGACGAGTTCTGGAACGAGGGTTGAATCATACTGATAATCAGGATGTAGCATCACCACGACGTCGGCGCCGTCTTTCAGCGCCTCCAGATAACAGGTCTTTTGGTTGCCACCGTAGCCCCTGTTCTGGACGTGTACAACGGTTTTGATGCCCAGCCGCTGAGCGATCTCGACCGTCTCATCCTGGCTGACGTCGTCCACCAGGATGATCTTGTCCACGACATCCATCGGCAGATCGCGGTAGGTGCGTTCCAGGGTCTTGGCCGCGTTATAGGCCGGCATGATCACAACGATGCGTTCTTTCATAAGACGAATGGCGAACCGGAGATTGAGACCCTAAAGGTTTACGTAAGGCCTTTACAGTAAAACGACTGACGGCTATGAGATTCCTTCCAAAACAATCACCTTGTGAAAACCTTTAGGGTCTTGACGATTGGGAACAATAGATAACAAACAGGGAATAGTATACACCGATGACTTGGGGGGGCAAGTTGTGGGCAGCGGTGTAGGTTAGGGCCTCACTCGTCGCCGTCTAGGAGTTCTTGAGCCACGGTGAACGGGGGCAGACCGACCGATTCCAGGCCCCAGATTGCCCTGGCCTGATCGAGGTCATCCTGAGAGATCTCTAGCGCCAGTCCGGAGGCCAGGACGCGCTCGAATGCTTCCCGATATCCAGCCGGAGCCCGCTCGCTCCGCCGTCGTTCCATCATCAACCCATAGATATCCACCCCCGCCGGACAGGCCTCGTGACAACGCCAGCAGGAAGTGCACAACCACACCGAATAGTCGGTAGCTTGGGGATCCGCCAACCAGGTGACGATCGCGTGACCGCCCACCATTTCCACCGGACAGACGGTGACGCAGGTGCCGCACTGGATACATTCCTCGGGATGATTCACCGCCACACCCCCTCCCGCAGACCGAGCGCTTCCTCCGGCAAACCCATCGCCAACCCGATCAACTGGGGCAGGAATAGCGCGCGCTGGCGCAGGTCCGGCGTATCGCGCAGGATGACGCTCTGGAAATTGCGCAACAGGAACTGGCTATTGCCACAACCGGTCAGCAGGAGATCGGCCCCTTGCCGGTGGGTGGCCTCCAGTTTGCGCCGTCCAGCAGCCAGGGACAGCTTGGGGGCGGCGAGATAGAGGGTCGCACCGCAGCATTCATCCTCACCCCCATAGTCGGCGATCTGCGCACCGGTCAGCTCGACCAGGCGACGCATACTCTGGGGCAACATCGGATCCTCGCCGGGCACACCCATCACGTCGCCGGGACGAAAGACCTGGCACGGATTGGTGAGCGCCACACGGAAACGAAGCGGGTGAACGATCCGTGCCCGCACGTCGTCCTCTCGCTCGGCCAACAGTCGCACCAGATGTTTCACCGCCACC
>CAYUIS010000152.1:11323-12592 GCA_964444825.1 uncultured Anaerolineales bacterium
CCGACTTTGGCGAGCTCAGTCGAGCCGTCACCCTGAGGTCATACGGTTCCAGGCGGCGGTTCGCCTCGGCGCACACGTCCGGGTCCTGCAACGCTCGGGCGGCGCGGGTCAGCCCATTGGTGCAACTGCCACACAGCGTGACGACCGTGTCGTGGCCCATGTCTTCCACCCGCGCCAGGTTGTATGCGGCCAGGTAGATCCAGTCACGGGTGAAGGACTCGGCAACGGGCGCACCACAGCAGACCGCTTGCTGGACGATGCGCAACTCGATCCCCAGCGCTCTCAACACGCTGCGAGCCGCCAGTTCGTACTCTGGCATACGCTGGAGGATCAGACAGCCGGGGTAGAAAGCTAGCTCAAGTGACAAATCTCTTATCTCAATACCGATGAGACCCTAAAGGTTTACGCAAGGTCTTTACAATAGAACAACTGACGGCTATGGGATTTCCTCCAAAACAATCACCTTGTGAAAACCTTTAGGGTCTTTTGACATATAACCTGAGTAGTAAAACGAGGCAGGGAGACTCAGGCAGTTTCCACCTTGCCCACGATATGCTGCCGGTACCACTCGACGGTACGTGCCAGTCCCTCTCGAGGCGTGGTGGTCGGGTCGTAGCCCAGTAACCGGCGCGCCTTCTCGATGTTGGCGTGGGTCTCCTTTTGATCACCCGGTCGCTTTGGCTTACGATCGACCCTCACCGGCCGGCCGACGATCTCCTCAGCGATCTTGATCCCCTCCCCGGTGGTAATAGACGCATCGGTGCCGATGTTAAAGACCTCGCCCTCGCATCGATCCCAGTTGTCCATGACCGAGATCAGCCCGTCGACGATGTCGCCAATGAACGTGTAGCTGCGGCGATGGCTCTCACAGCCCTCGAACAGGGGAACCGGCTTATCCTCAAGTAGGCCACGTATCAGCTTGGGGTACAATTTGTCCGGACGCTCCCGGGGTCCGTACACGGAGAACAGGCGCAACGAACAGGCGGGGAATCCCCTGTCCCGGGCATAGGCCAGCGCCAGTTGCTCGGCAGCCAGCTTGGTCACGCCATAGTAGGACGTTGGTCTCGGCTCCGAGTCCTCACTTCCCGTGGCGACAGCTCCATAGACCGACGACGTGGAAAGATAAACGAACCCCTGAAATGAGGGCAGATCTTTGACCGCCTCGACCAATCGGTACGTGGCAGTGAGATTGTTCCGCACGTAGGTCTCGTAAGGGACAGTGGCAGATATGCCCGGCTGCGCCGCCGCGTGATACACGAACTCGACATC
>CAYUIS010000153.1:0-7753 GCA_964444825.1 uncultured Anaerolineales bacterium
CCGCAATGCAAGAGAATAGGTATCGTACGCGTGCCGACAAAGCTGGTCAAGGTCTTGCGTCGCCGCAGAACTAAACCTTGTCTCACTATTGACTTTCTTTTGCGCGGCCTCGGCGAGATCCTCCGTCAAATCGCCCACCCTCTCAACGTCGGTAAGCAGGTTCTTCAATTGAAAGCAGCGCCTCTGCTGGCTTGCGCTCAGACTCTCTTGCATCAACGTATTGACAAAGTTCTCCAGGATGTTAGTCACAGGGTCCACAAACTCGTCCTCCTGCTCTAGCACCCATTGAGCAGCATCCATATCGTCTTCAATCAATGCCATGCGGCTGTATTCGATCATTCGCGCCGTCGTCTCTCCCATTCGAACCAACTCTTTGAGCGCTTCTGTCAACGCAAGCGAGGGGATTCCGTATTGCATCGGATCAATGTATGCCGTCAGCTTTGTTTCTTTTTCCTCCTTTTCCGGCGCCAACCGCCTGGCCGCCCTTGCGATGTGCCCGACGAAAGGAAAGAGAATAACACTCACCGCGACGTTAAATATGGTATGCGCGTTGGCGATCTGGCGAGGCAACCCAGGCGCTGTAAGCCTCACGAGCCTTGTGAATGGAGAGAAAAAGGGTAGGAAAATAAGAACGCCGACGACATTGATCAGGATTTGAGCAATGGAGACCTGCCGCGCGGTTCTGGAAAGCCGCGAGGAGGCAATCAATCCCGTAGCACACGTCCCGATATTGGCGCCTAGCAGTATGGCGACGGCTCCCTCCAGCGTGATCGCCTGGCTCATCCCCATCGCCACTGTCAGACCAGTCACTGCTGAGCTACTCTGGACGATGGCTGTAACGACGGCCCCTGCCAGCACGCCAGCCAACACGTTCCGCCCCATGATGACGAGCCATGCCTCGACAGCGGGTATCGTGGTCAGCATCCTCAGCGCATCAGACATCAGGTTCATTCCCAGAAACAGGATGCCAAACCCCATAGTGACTTCACCGTAATCGTGCCACTTTCCACGAGGGAGAAATTCGATCAAGACAAAGCCCAGGGCAATGAACAGGTAAGCCAGATTGCCCACATCAAAAGCAACAATCTGAGCAGTGAGCGTCGTGCCGATCTCATCTCCCATCATCATGCCCACCGCTTGTTCTAGGGTCATGAGGTTGGTGTTGACAAGACCGATCATGGTGGCCATCATCAAGCTACTGCTTTGCATAACTGCGGTAACGCCGGTGCCAAACAAGGCTGCTTGGAGTCGCCTGGCGGTCATGCGTTCCAGCCACTCCTGGATCTTGTCCCCAGCGATTTTCTCCATCCCACTGCTGAGCATACGCACGCCAAACAAGAACAGGGTTAGACCGCCAAGAGCTTGTAGAAAGCTTGCCATTTTTTCTCCCGCCTTTTCATTGTTGCTTCCGGATTGGTGATACCTGCTCCAAGTCGTCCGCGCCTGATGATGCTTGTGATGAGCCTGCATCGGGGTAGGATAGTACGTCCGCGTCGTTTCTCATAACGTCAGGTCTGCCGGTGTGATCCCGTCTCGCGCAAGCGTTGGGTTGCGGCAAAACCCGCCGCAACCCGACACTGTCTTCAGTACAAAGGGTGATTGGGCGGCTACTCGACTTCTACCTTGGCCGCACACAGTATAGAATAGAAACCACCGTGACGCAAACTCATTCTCGGCGAGCAGAACAACGCCATTCCCAACGACTCTTATCGCGTTCCTGCGCCATACGTCTCAAGGACTGCTCGGTTCACACCAAACAAATCACACCCTTCTCATTCCTGCCCCGTATCGCCACCCTCCCTCACCACATCGGCAACAGCCGTCGCCCAGGCGGTGATTCCATCCCAATCACGAAAATCGCCCGCAGGCGCCTTGACGTTCTTGATCATCCAGCGCTCGATCCGGGTCAGCTTGTCTCCGTCCACCACGCCGTGAAAGACGGCAATGTCACGGGGCTGGACCCTCTCGGCGATGGGGAGCAGCGCTTTGGGAAGCCGCCAATCCTTCAACAACTCCTCCGCATCTCCCTCACCCGTGGGCCCGCTCGAGAACAGCCACACCATCTTCCCGGCCAGCGCATCCGCGTTCGCCTTCAGGAAATTCGCCGCCTCTTTGCGCCACGCGCCGACATAGACGGCGCTGCCCAATACGACCGCCTTGTAGGCAGCCAGGTCGCCGACACGCTCTGCGGGCAGCACGTCGGCGGTCAGACCTCCATCACGAAGCACCTGCCCGATCTTTTCGGCAATCTCTGCCGTCCCGCCGTACTTGGTTCCGTAGGCTACTAGGACTTTCATTTTATCCTCCGTGTTTTTAGTGTGTAGGTCGGTTTCGGGCTGGTGGGCCCGCCGCAACCTATTCTACGACCTCAACGCAAGGGCTGTCGGGATCACACCCGTCGAGCAAAGGCGACGATCTGCCCTTGAGATGTTTATCAAAGAAGGCCAACGTATACTTGTTGACAATCCTGACCATTCGGCGTCCCCCTATCGGACCAAAGAACCTGGTGTACTTGAACACAGGCGAATACAGAGTGACGTCGCAAAAGTCCAAGTGCGTGGCTCCGCGGACGGTGATGCCATAGGCGGCGTTTTCCACAGCGTTTAAGGCCCTGCGCACGTAGCTCGCCCGGCCCCCGCTCATGATGAACAAAAACGGTTGTTTCAGCGGGGAATCCGCCTCCGCGCCACCATCCAGGTTGACGCCGGCTTGGCAGCGCTCGTCGATCGAGCAGACCTCGACCGCCGTCGTGCCGCCGAAGGAATTCCCAAAGAAACCGAGCCGGGTCATATCCAGTCTACCGGCGAACGTGCTCGCGGGTTCACCTGCCCGGAGGGTCTCCAGCTCGTCGATCAGAAACAGCGTATCATCCGTCCAGATACGCAGATGTTCGGCCATATCCCGCGCGGAGAAACTGCCCGCCATATACTGGTTCACCAAGGTCGAGTCCGTGGGCACGACACGCCCGTCGGGAAAAACGGTCACCACGGCGTGATACGGATGCGCGATGCTACAAACGACATAGCCGTGGGAAAAGATGAGCACCGGATACGAGGGCTGGGCATCGGAGATCGGCGCGTCCAGGAACGAATGGGTTCGCACCAGGGACAGGTGGCTGAACTGCAGAGGCGCCTTCTCCATATAGGTGGCTCGCCTGGCGCCGGGCGCCACCTGGGCGGGATACCAGACCTGGACAACAAGCTCGCGGTGATCGCTCGGGCCTGGGGTGAAGATCTCGGCCCGTGTGCGGTCCACAAGATGCAGCTTTGTCGTCCCCACCGGAAACGGACCCGTTGGCTCGGGCAGACGGAACACGGGGAGCAGTATGGGTAACGCGGCAACAAACACAAAGACCGGCAGCCTCAACAGAAACCCGGTGATCGCCAGGACCCGGCGTGACGATCCTGCATCCGCCGGCCGGTCGCTCCGTATGATCCGAGGCAGGCTCAGAAGAAAGAGCAAGAGGATCAACCCATACGCGGGCACCATCTGCCAGCGGAATCTCTCCAGCGCCAAGTGGATCACGGTCAGGAGCACCGCCAGGCTGGGGAGCAGGTCTATCAAGCGCGATCTCTTGATAGGAGGAAACCAACGTCCAAACAGGCTCAGAAAGAGCGTGACCAGTATGAGGAATTCTAACGGGCGCACGGGTTCCCTCTCAGGCGATTCTCCTCTTGTCCCAAACTCCCATCGAGTTCTGCTCAAGCCGGATCGCCTGATCCGGCGGCCTTGGGTCGGGATCTGGCGATCCCTTTCGAGCAACAACACTAATCGCGCAAATCTCTTGACTCAAGCGACCTCCTCTTCTCGATCTGGATCATCACCCGCTCGAACAACTTGTCACACTCGGCCGGGTAGGCTGGACCGCGCCATTCGATCTGTGCTATCTCGTTCTCAAAATAGGTGGGCATATGGCCGATCACCAGGCTCGCGCCGCCATAATGGTCGGCAGAGCCATACAGGACCCGGCCGATGCGGTGTAACAGGATAGCTCCCATACACATCAAGCAGGGTTCGAGCGTCGTGTAGAGCGTCATCCGGCGTGAAAAGTCCCACAGGTGCTCGGGGACGCTACGAAGCGCCTCGATCTCTGCGTGGCGCTTCGGATTGCGCGCGGGATACCAGATTGCATTCTTTCCCTCGCCAATGGTCTTCCCGTCAAGGCTGATGACCGCACCTATCGGCAGGTTGCCCTGTTCCTCGGCCTGTAACGCCAGTTCGATCGCTCGTTCGAAGAATGGGATGTCAGATGCGGGTGTTTCCATTCGGTTTGATTCTCCCTTGTATGGTGATATGTAGGGGCAAGGACAAGCGGGCAGGGACGAGCCCTACCCCTACGGGGGCGTGGTGACGTTCTCCTCGACCCACGCGGCGAGCCACGCCTGAGCTGCCCTGTGCTGGTCACGGTCCTGTTTGAACACGCAGCGGACCAGGCCGGGCGTCTCCCGGCCCGGATGGACGATCATATCTTGGATGCACGAGTTGCACGAGATACAGTCGGTAGAACTGCTCCCCCGGCCCTCGAGCCAGCGGTTTGGAAGGTCCGGCTCGCTGATCAACGGGCGGCACAGCGCGATCAGGTCCACGTGTCCCTGCTGGAGGATGTGCTCCAGCCGGCCGACGTCCCGGTTGCCGCCCACGAGGATCACGGGGATGGAAAGATCCAGCCGCTCGGCGCAGGGGAGGAAATAACTCTGCCTTTCGGGGCTATTGATGCGGGTGTGGGACTCGGGGGAGGGGACGGGCCGGAAGCCGAGCGCCTCCTCGGGCCGGGCCAGGCAATCCCACATACCGCCGCTGACTTCGATCCCGTCGATACCGGCGCGCTCGATCTCCCGGGCCAGCTCGGGGAAGTTATCGCTGTCGATGCCACCCGGCACATAGTCGGTGGAGTTCATCTTGATCAGGATGGGAAAGTCACCGACCGCCCCTCGCGCCCGGGAGACGATCTCGCGGACAATACGGACCCGGTTGCGGGGGGAACCGCCATAGGCGTCGTCGCGCCGGTTCGTGTACGGGGAGAGGAACCGGCTTAGCAGCCCGCCGTGCGCGGCGTGCAGTTGGACGCCGTCAAAGCCCTCCGCCCTCATACCGACGATCGCCTCGACGAAACAATCGACGATCAGCTCGATCTCTCTTGTGGCGAGAGGCCTGATCTTTTCCCCAAAGGGGGAGGGGATATCCGAGGGTCCAGCCGCCACGTACCCGACCTCGAGCTGGGCCACGATCCTGCAGCCGGTCCCCGCGCGGCGTACCACGTCGACCAGGCGGGCGAGCCCGTCCACCCGGAGGTCGGGGTAGGTGCGGACCTGGCCGTCACCCTGTCCATCCGGGGCCATCTTTTGTTCAAAGACGGGAAAACCCCCGGAGATGATCATCCCCACGCCGCCGACCGCCAGCTCCCGGTACAGGTCCAGCACCTCGTCCGTCACCCGGCGGGCGATCACGACGGACGGATCCCAGGTCGCAGAGCGGACCAACCGGTTGGGCAGCGTCAGGCCACAGACCTCAGTCGGGGAGAAGAGCGTGTAGTCGTTCCTTCCTGTACTCATATACCTTCTCAATCTCTTTGCATTCGCTCAAAGGGGATCGTCAGATCCCCATTTCGGACGACTATTATGCTGCACAGACCCGGGATCTGACGATCCCTGGCGAGCGAACGAGGAATAATCACCGAGTTAGCTATCGGATGGCGGTTTCCAGCGCATCTCCCAATGGGTCTCGGACTCGTCATAGACGGCAAAGCCCAGCCGCTCGTACAGACCCCGGGCCGGGTTGGCCTTGATCACCTGCAACTCGACCGGCACTCCCCTGGCTCTGCCCTCATCCAGCAGGTCCTGGATCAACCGGGTCCCGATACCGCGCCCCTGGTACGCCGGTGTAATCCCGATGTTGGAGAGGAATATGACA
Organism: uncultured Anaerolineales bacterium; assembly: GCA_964444825.1. GTDB lineage: Bacteria > Chloroflexota > Anaerolineae > B4-G1 > B4-G1 > CAYUIS01. Next base: position 5,911 of record CAYUIS010000153.1, read on the forward strand.
TCCTCCCGCCGCTCGACACTGATGACGCCCGCGGCGACTCCATCGGCCAGGACAATGTCCTGGCGGGCCGGATCAAAGTGATCCCGAAAGCGGGTCCGCTGGTATGCCTCATCCCAGCCCCACGTGGCCTCGACGTAGGGCCGCAGCGTGTCCACGAGCAGCGCCCACAGGAAATCATAGTCGTCCCGGGTCGCGGGACGCAAGGTGATATCGCTAACCGGCATCCGTCCCCGATCCCGGTTTGGAGGCCAGGCCGTGCCGGGCGCGCACGACATATAACAACGACTCAGGAGGATTCACCAATCTCCAAAAGAAAACGATCAGCGTGGTTCTGCGTTAGTCTGCGTCCAACCCTGTTCGATGTTATCCCCGTGGCCTCCTGGCAGTCCCTCTTGTCGGTCATATCGATTCCTTGTGGCCAGGGCGCAAAACGCCGAGGAGCAGCAGGCCAACGCCAACCATAATGGCCACGTCCGCCACGTTAAAGACCCCCGTGCGCAGCCTGCCCACCCCCATATTCATAAAATCGACGACCGCCCCGCTGTGAAGCAGACGGTCGATCAGGTTGCCGAGCCCTCCGCCCACGACCAACGACCCGCCCAGTATACCAAGTCGGTTGATCTCCTCGGAGGTCCACATAAACACCAGCGTGCCGATCAGCAAAAGGGCCACAGAGACGACGAAGGACCAGAAGCGTACGGCGGGCGGCAGGCTCGCCCCCAGGCCCAGAAAAGCACCCGTGTTCTCGGTGTATTGGAATCGGAACACGTCCCCCAAGAGGTGGATGGGCTGTGGCAGCGCCAGGTGCTCCCTGGCCAGGCTCTTGGTGACCTGATCGCAGCCCACGCACAAGCACAGGATCAGGAGGATCACAGCCGCTTTCCTGAACGCGCTCACGGCGCAACCTCATTTCCCCGCACACAATAGTAGGACGCAGAAAAAGAAAAAAACAGCGTGTGTCTGCGTTCGTCTGCGTCCAACCCCTAATCCTTTCCGCGCACCAAGCCGACGCCCACCATACCGGCTCCCCCGTACGTGGCGAGGCCGGCCGACAGTCCCGCGATCAGGATCTCGTCGGGGCAGGCCATCCCGGCGCGCAACTCCTCCTCGAAGCGGCGCGCCTCGTCGAGCGCGTCGACGTGCACGATCCCCATCCGCTCCACCGGGCGGTCGCCCGCCGCCTGGGCCGCCAGCTCGACCACCCGCGCCCAGGCCTTTCTGCGCGTCCGCACCCGCTCCAGCAGGTCGAGCGTGCCGTCGCGGATGGTCAGGATCGGTTTGACGCGCAGGAGATCGCCCATACCGGCCTGTATCGACTTGACACGGCCGCTCATCGCCAGGTATTTGAGGGTGTCCAGCGCGGCGTAGAGGGTGGCCCGCTCGCCCACGTCTTGAGCGAGCGCCAGCACCTCCTCCTTCGAGGCCCCTTCCGCCACCGCCTCGGCCGCCGCCAACGCGACAAAACCCTGCCCCAGCGACAGGCTGTTCGTATCGACCACGGTGATGTCACGGCCGGGGAACTGGTCGCAGGCAGTGAGCGCGGCGCTGTAGGTGGCGCTGATCACCGCACTGACGCAGAAGCAGAGCACCGCCTCGGCCCCGCCGTCAAAGGCGGCCTGGTAGGCATCGATGAACTGGCCCGGCGTGGGGGCCGACGTAGTCGGCATCCTCCCCTCGCGGTCGATGCGGGCGACAAGCTCGGGGTCGTGGATATCCACGTTCGACCTGAGGGTCTCTTGCCCAAAGTGGATGTTGATGGACACCTGCTGAATCCCGTGTCGTTCGGCAAAGTCGTTCGGCAGGCTGGAGTCGGTGTCGGTGATGATGGCGATAGCTGGCATCG
>CAYUIS010000153.1:7853-12480 GCA_964444825.1 uncultured Anaerolineales bacterium
TCTCGATCCTAATGGCTGCGCAGGACGAGGGGCAGATGGACCTGGTTTGTCGGCCCCATCAGGCTGAACAGGCTCAGGTGGCATATGGGCACCTGGAGCAAACCCTGGGTCGGGAGATGGCTGGTGCCCAGCGGCGGGTCACAGGTGTTGACCGCGTTCTCCCATCCATCGCCCGTCCACCACCACAGCCCCATTTGGCCCTCGTCGCTGACCAGGCGGACGTCCTGAGCGCTATAGTGGACGGCGACCGTCACCGGCTGGCCGAGGGTGAGGGATGGCAGCCTGTGGCCATCCTGAAAAGCGGCAACGTCAAAGGCGTGCCCGCCAAACGCCAGACCCGCCCCACTCCCCGTCATCGTCGAGGTCAACACGATCGTCGTCGTCTCGGTCACCGCCCCGGCCGGGAAATCGAGCGTGGTGGTCAGGCCCTGGGTATCGACGACCGCCAGGCTGCCCGGCATGCTGGTGTTTCCGGCCATCGATAGCGTCGTCGACACAGCGCCAGGTAGGACGTAAAAGTTCGCCCCGCTCGCATCGGGCGGCACGGTGACGGTGCGCGCAGGCGGCACGAAAGCATAACCGGTCAGGGTGGGCGTGATTGTATAGCTGCCGGGCAAAAGCTCCTCGAACGTGTATGCACCTGTATAGTTGGTCGTCGTCGTGCGCCCCTCGCCGGCCGACATCTGCACCCCGGCCAAGGGATTGCCGGCCCAACCGAACACCCGGCCCGAGACGGAATAGGTCAGGAGGTAGTAATAGGCATAGGTGAGGCCGTCGTCATCGTAGACGATACGCGGAAGGCCATCCCCATCCAGGGCCATCGAAGGCACGTTCCAGCCGGTAGAGACCCCGCTGTCGACGGTCTCCATCTGCCAGTTGACGCCATCCTTGTAGGCGTAGCGCAGGCTGCCGCCCACGACGTATCCAATGCGCGGCTGATCGGCGCTATCGAGGGCCAGCGATGGGTAGCCTGAAGCATCTACCGACTCTATGGCCCAGTTTTCGCCGGTCCAGCGGGCGTACTTGAGGTACCAATTGGACCATTCGTTGTAGGCGACGTGGGGATTTCCCCCGCTATCGAGCGCCAGGGAGGTATGGCCGGTGCCGTTCAAAGAGTGGGCGATGTTCTCCAGGTTCCAACTCCCCCCAACCCGGCGGGCAAGCTTGACGTAGCCGGTATTCGTGTCGTGGTAGCTGATCAGGGGAGCAGAAGGAGCGGATGGCGGCAACGCCAGCGAGGGGCTATCGAGCGCCCAGTATGCGTCGGTCTGGTAGTCCACCGTCTCTATCGACCACGCGCTGCCTGTCCCGTGGGCGTACTTGAGGTCGCCGTAAGCGATGTAGGCGATGTGAGCGACGTGAGGCGGCGCCGGCTCCAGGGCAAGCGAGACGCCCCAGTGCTGGTCGCCGACGTTATCGACCGTGTTGATCGACCACGCCCCAGGCTCGATCTGACGGGCGAACTTGAGGACGTCGTTGTCGGCGTCATAATAGACAATGGCGGGGGCATAGGGCTCCGTCTGGGCCACCGCCACCGCGGTGCCTCCCCAGACCCGCACCTCGTCCACCACCTCCGTGACCCAGGTGATGCCGTCGTGGGTGGCGTACCGCAGGCCGCCCCCGGCGTAGCTGATATGGGGCGTGTACGGCGCGATTGGCGCCAGGGCCAGCGAGACGTGATCGCCAGAGCCATCCACGTGCTCGATCCCCCAGGCGTGAGGGAACGGCCCCTGCGCCATCCCGGCGACGGTGCTGAACAGGGCCAACGTCACCGCCAGCGCGAGTATGGCCGTGTGCCTGATCCTCATCTCGTCCTCCTTTCCATTCACCTGCGGTCGAACGGCCTAGAAGCGGCGTCAGGATGTGGTTGGGGACCGTTCGCGAACGAGCCCTATCGAACGATTGCCCGGGTGGCGCGGGCGTATTTTACCCCGCCCCAGTCTGTTGTACAAGTCGGCTGTGCAGCAGCATCCAACCTGGATGAGCCAACGCTGATCGGCGATCATTGCCGAGTTGCCTGGACTGGCGTCACGCTGTTCGTCAAAATGACCAAGTGGTGATATACTGTACTTGCTAGATTGCCCCGTCCCTCTATGACAACACTCCAAAGCCTGCTGTAACGAGGTGCAGTGTGAGCGACATCAAATGATGATAACAACCTGGCGACTGGCGTAAGGGCGACAAGAGATCTGACGATACGCTAATACACTGTAACACACATACATCCCCAAGTACGAGTACGGCATTGCCTTCATCGGAAGCATGGAGCATATTGAGGAGCAGAAGCACCAGGGAGGCGTTTCGACTCATGGGAACGGACCGAATTCGCAGGGTTAAGTGGTCGATCTTGGTTGCGCTGGACGTGGTGGCGGTCCTTCTCCTCTGCCATACCATTGGTCTGGCCCAGGGTGGAGGACATGTGGATGTCATCAGTATCAAGGGCGTCATCGATCCTTTCGTTGCCCAGTACGCAGGGCAAGGAATTGAGATCGCCCAGCAGGACGGAGCCCAATGCCTGGTCATCGAACTGGACACGCCCGGTGGAACAGATGGCTCGATGCGGGATATCGTGCAGGGCATACTGAACTCCCATGTGCCCATCGTGGTCTATGTTTCCCCTGCCGGGGCGAGGGCAGGCTCAGCCGGGGTCTTTATTGCCCTCGCTGCACACGTCGCGGCTATGGCTCCCGGCACTAACATCGGGGCCGCCCATCCTGTGGGTATCACGGGTGTGATAACTGGTACGATGGATGTGAAGGCGACCAACGACGCTGCCGCCTACGCCAGGGCTATCGCCGAAAGGCAGGGGCGCAACGCCGCCTGGGCAGAGAAAGCTGTACGCGAGAGTGTCTCTGTCACGGCGCAGGAGGCGCTCGAACTTCAGGTGGTTGACCTCCTGGCCGACGATTTGTCGGACCTGCTGGAGGAGATTGACGGCCACGAGGTATCCACGGCCGCGGGGGTGCAGGTCCTGGCGACGAAGGGGGCCGAGATTCAATATGTGCCGATGTCCCTGCCGCAGCAGATATTGCACGGCATCGTCGATCCCAACATCGCCTATCTACTCTTCGTCGTCGGCATCTGGGCTCTCGTTGCCGAGTTCTACCATCCAGGGGCCATCTTCCCTGGGGTAACGGGGGCTATCTGCTTGATCCTGGCCTTCGTAGCCTTCGGAAGCCTGCCCGTGAACTGGGGTGGTGTCGCTCTCATCGTGCTGGCCATCGTTCTTTTCATTCTCGACATCAAGGTCGCAGGCTACGGCCTGAGCGTAGGAGGGGGCATCGCTTTCGTGTTGGGCTCGCTGATGATCTTTAGCCCCTTCATCCCTCTCTCACCAGCCATGCCACGGCTCGTCGTTTCGTGGCCCCTCATCACTGCCATGACAGCCCTGATTGCTGCGTTCTTCCTCTTTGCCATCTCGGCTGGGATCAGGGCGCAGCGGGCCAGAGTGACCAGCGGGATACACGCCCTGGTGGGAGCGACAGGTGTGGCTACTTCGGATCTTGATCCCCTGGGCACCGTGCAGGTGAAGAGCGAGCTGTGGACTGCCGTGGCTGACGGGGCCGAGAGTATCCGGCAGAATGAGCAGGTGAAGGTGGTCGGCGTGGAAGGCGTGAAGCTAAAGGTACGAGCAGAGAAGTAAGGTCTATTTGGATTCATCTAGACACACATGGGGAGGTGCGAAATGCAGCTAGGAAACATCATAGGCTTCAGTTTGTTCGTGGCGGCGGTGGCGGTTGTTCTCAGCACAGCCATCAAGATCGTGCGGGAGTACCAGCGGTTGGTAGTCTTTAGACTGGGGCGCTCCATCGGGCAGAAGGGGCCGGGGATCGTTTTCTTGATACCCGTCGTCGATCGCCCCTTCTGGGTAGATCTTCGGGAGCAGTTCCTCGAGATACCTCACCAGACCTGTATCACCAAGGATAACGCGCCCATCTCCGTTGATTTCCTGGTCTACTGGAAAGTGGTAGGCGCTGCAGAGAGCGTTATCGAGGTGGCAAACTTTGCAGGCGCCTCGCAGGGCATCGCCACGACCACCCTGCGGGCCGTCATAGGCGACATCATCCTGGACGACGTGCTGGCCAAGCGGGAGCACATCAATCAGGTGCTGAGGGTGAAGCTGGACGAGATCACCGAGCGGTGGGGGGTGAAGGTCACCGCCGTGGAGATCAGGGAGATCCTGCCTCCACGGGAGGTTCAAGAAGCCATGACACGCCAGATGACGGCGGAGCGCAACCGCCGGGCCGTCGTCCTGGAGGCCGATGGGAAGCGGGAAGCAACCATCACGGTGGCCGAGGGTGATAAACAGTCGGCGATACTCAGGGCAGAGGGGGACCGGCAGGCTGCGATCCTGCGCGCCGATGGGTTCTCTTTGGCCTTGGACAAGATCTACTCCGTGGCCAAAACGGTGGACGCCAAGACTATGAGCCTCCAGTACCTGGACGCCCTAAGAGCTCTGGGGCAGAGCCCAGCCACCAAGTTCGTGCTGCCCATGGAGTTCACCAACCTGCTGCGCCCCTTCCTGGCTCACACCGAGGAAGCGGCCGAACCGTAAGTTGCGTTGCGGCAAGGTCTGCTCCAACCTAACACTTATCCTACAACCAAGTCCATAGGCTGGGTTGCGGCA
>CAYUIS010000154.1:0-11847 GCA_964444825.1 uncultured Anaerolineales bacterium
CAGAATTCCGGGAAGACGGGAGGACGTGGAGCAACAGGCTCCACGTCCTCTTTTTTTCTTGGCCCCAGGCTCAGGAGGGTGAACATGACCAGAGTGGCATTTCAGGGTGTTGCGGGAGCTTATTCTGAACAGGCCGTTCGCCAGTTCTTTGGCTCAGAGGTGAACGGCGTACCGTGCCAAACGCTGGCTGATGTGTTTTTTGCCGTGGAAAGGCACGACGCCGAGTATGGGATGCTACCGATAGAGAATGCCGTCGCTGGCTCCGTGACCCGGTCCTATGAGTTGTTGATGGAACACGATTTGCGTGTTCACGCCGAGCTGATCTTGCGCGTGCGACACATGTTGCTGGCTCCTCCCGGCGCCAAACTGGAGGATCTGGAGCGGGTACGCTCGCATCCACAGGCGCTGGCGCAATGCCAGCGCTATCTGGAGCGCCACGGATTGGAGCCGGAGCCGGCGTTTGACACTGCCGGGAGCGCTCGTGACCTGGCGGCAGACCCGGAGGCGGGCGTCGGTGTGATCGCCAGTACGTTGGCTGCCGAGCTATACGATCTGGAGATCCTCGATCGGGATGTCGAAGACTATCCCTTTAACTACACCCGCTTCTTTGTGCTGGCTGTCGAAAGCCCTCCTCGCGCTCAGCGAAGCAAGACCTCTATCGTTTTCACCACCCCTCACCAGCCAGGGGTCCTGTACGAGTGCCTGGGCGAGTTTGCCAGACGGCGTATCAATCTCACCAAGATCGAGTCCCGCCCGCGTCTCAACATGCCGTGGCAGTATGCCTTCTATCTGGATTTCGAAGGTCACTGCCAGGATACCGAGTGCGAGGCGGCCCTTATCGCTTTGTTGCGACGTTCCTCGTTCGTCAAGCTGTTGGGGTCTTATCCGGCGGCGACGACGCCGGCGCTTGACAATGGAACCACAATACTACCGTGAGTAAAGCACTTGTTCATTAACAACTTGGCACTTTGGCACAGGAATCAGACGCAAAACAGCCGTAGAAGCACGGAGTTGTTTCTGAACAAGTACAAAGTATGGGAGGCAATCAAATGATCGTAGTGATGAAACAGAGCGCGACGCGCGGCGAAATCGCCAACGTGACGGCCCGTATCGAGCAGTTGGGGTGTCGGGTGCATCTCTCCGAGGGTGAGGAACGCACCATCATCGGCATCATCGGCAATGGACGTCCGTTGGATCCTGCGCAACTGGAACTTCTCGCTGGTGTTGAACGGACGGTACCTATCTTGCGACCCTTCAAGCTGTGCAGCCGGGATTTTCATCCCCACGATACCGTCGTCTCGATCAATGGGCTGGCGGTAGGCGGCAAACAGTTGACCGTGATGGCGGGACCGTGTGCTGTGGAGAGCCGCGAGCAACTGTTAGAGACGGCGCAGATCGTAAAGGACGCCGGGGCGCACATGCTGCGTGGTGGCGCCTACAAACCCCGCACTTCTCCGTACAGCTTCCAGGGATTGGGTGAGGAGGGATTGCGGCTCCTGGCCGCGGCGCGGGAGGAGACCGGGCTACCGGTCGTGACCGAGGTCATGGATCCGCAACAGGTCCCTCTGGTCACCACCTACGCCGACGTTCTCCAGATCGGCGCCCGTAATATGCAGAATTATGCCCTGCTCCACGCTGTGGGCGAGGCCCAGCGACCGGTGTTGCTCAAGCGCGGTATGATGTCTACCGTCGAGGAGTTGCTGATGGCAGCCGAGTATATTCTCTCCCACGGCAATGACCGTGTCATCCTGTGCGAGCGCGGTATTCGCACGTTTGAGCCGTATACCCGCAACACGCTAGATATCAGCGCCGTGCCGGTGCTCAAGCAGCTCTGTCACCTGCCGGTCATTGTGGATCCGAGCCACGGGTCGGGCAAGTGGGAACTGGTGGAGCCGTTAGCACGGGCTGCCGTGGCCGCTGGCGCCGATGGGCTGATGATCGAGGTGCACCCGCATCCTGATCAGGCGCTCTCTGACGGCGCTCAGTCTCTCAAGCCGGCCCGCTTTGCCGAACTGATGCAGAATCTGCGGCCTATCGTCGAGGCGGTCGGGAGGACGCTGTGAACGAACTGGCCGATGCCCAGGTCACCGTCGTCGGACTGGGGTTGATGGGAGGGTCCCTGGCCGGCGCGCTGCGGGGCCAATGTCGGGCCGTCGTGGGCGTGGCACGTCGCGCGGCGACGGTTGAGGCGGCGCTGGCAGACGGATTGGTCGATTGGGCCACGAGCGACCTGGCCGAGGGCGTGCGCGAGGCGGATGTCGTCGTGCTGGCCACGCCGGTGCGCATCATCATACAGCAGTTGGGTGAGATCGGGCCACTTGTACCTCAGGGATGTCTGGTGATGGATCTGGGCAGCACCAAGGCCCGAATCGTGGCCGAGATGGCCCGGCTGCCTGAACACGTCCAGCCGCTAGGCGCGCACCCAATGTGTGGCAAGGAGATATCGGGGCTGGAGGCGGCAGATCCTTCCCTGTATCGTGATCGTACCTTTATCCTCACGCCGCTGCCGCGCACGTCGGAAGCCGCGCTGGCTTTGGGACGGGCGCTGGCCGAGGCTGTCGGCGCCCACGTGCTTTTGCTCGAACCAGAGCGCCAGGATTTTATCGTCGCCACCGTCAGCCATCTGCCCTATCTGTTGGCCTGTGCGCTCGTCGCCACAGCCGACGCCACGACCTCGGCCGATCCGGCGGCGTGGGAGGTTTTTGCGGGGGGGTTCCGCGACACGTCCCGCGTCGCGGGCAGCGACGTGGCTATGATGATGGACATCTTACTGACCAACCGGGACGAGGTGCTCAAGGCGCTGGGCACGTACCAGGCAAAGCTGGGCGACCTGACGCGCCTCGTAGCGAGCGGCGACGAGGAGGAGATGCGGGCCGCGCTCAGCGCTGTCCGCGACGAGCGGATGCGGATGTTCCCATGATCCAGACGAAGCGGTTGAGCGTGCGTTCGAGTCCATCCCTTGGGGGGCGTGTGCGCGTGCCGGGTGACAAGTCTGTCTCCCATCGGGCATTGTTGCTCGGCAGCCTGGCCGAGGGGGCCAGCCGTATCAGTGGTTTCCTGCCATCAAATGATTGCCTGGCCACCCTGGCCTGCCTCCGCTCGATGGGTATGGAGATCGAGTTCCACGAAAACACCACCCTGACCGTCTACGGGCGTGGTCTGCGGGGGTTGCGGACGCCTGCCGCGCCGTTGAACTGTGTTCGCTCTGGCACGACCATGCGGCTTTTGGCGGGCATTCTGGCCGGTCAACCGTTCACCAGCACGCTTACGGGTGAGCCACAGTTGCGCAGGCGGCCTATGCGCCGTGTCGTCGAACCCCTCCGAAGCATGGGGGCTGAGATTGAGGACACCGACGGTCACGCCCCTCTGCTCGTTCGAGGGCGGTCGCTGCGCGGCACCGATCACACGCTGGCCGTCGCCAGCGCGCAGGTCAAGAGCGCGTTGCTGTTGGCGGGGTTGTACGCCGATGGCCCCACCACGGTCCGCCAACCGGGACCTGCCCGCGATCACACCGAGCGTATGCTCGTGGCGATGGGCGCCGACGTGCAGGTGGCGGATCTGGCCGTCACGCTGAATCGATCTCCATCCCTATCCCTATCCCCACTATCGATCCATGTACCGGGTGACATCTCATCGGCGGCGTTCCTGTTCGTCGCGGCGGCGATAGCGCCCGGCTCCGAGATCGTCGTTGAGGGGGTGGGCGTCAACCCCACGCGCACGGGGTTGCTGGACGTGCTGCAGGAGATGGGCGCCAGCGTCGTGATGGACAACCTGCGTGAAGAGGGAAATGAGCCGGTGGCTGACGTGGCCCTGCGCACGTCGGAGCTGCGGGGTGTGGAGGTGGGTGCTCACACCGTTGTACGTATGATCGACGAGTTCCCGGCGTTGGCGGTCGCTGCCACGCAGGCATTGGGGGTCACCATCGTGCGCGATGCCGCCGAGTTGCGCGTCAAGGAGACGGATCGCATCGCCGCCATCGTCGCCGGATTGCGCGCCCTGGGCGCGCGTATCGACCCGCTGCCCGATGGGTTCAGGGTAGAGGGACCGACGGTACTGCACGGCGCGGTCGTGGATAGCCTTGGCGATCACCGGCTGGCGATGGCCCTGGCTGTGGCAGGGCTGGTCGCGGAGGGAGAGGTCGTGGTCGAGCAGACCGAATGTATCGCCGATTCATTTCCCGGTTTTGTCGAGTTGATCCAAGGGGTGGGGGCCCATATTCAGGCTGCCTGAGCGCAATCTGATTTCATTTGGCGCAACTACCTTGACAATGTCACTTTCGGTCGTTTGCTCGCCAGGGACACCTGCACTTGTGGCGCAGGTACAAGTGTCGCCAGATCCCGGCCTGATGCAGGTGCGCCGTCGCTTCAGACGGGGATCTGGCAGCCTGTCCTGAGTCTGTCGAAGGAATCCCTTTGAGCGAGAACGGGTATCTTGATGAAATGTGACATTTCAAGCTACTCAGCCTGTACCCATAGCGATGGCACACGCGAAGATATGTGACAGGATTAACAGGATTCACAAGATGAAATCGCCGGAGAAATCCTGGAAATCCTGTAAATCTTGTCGAAAGAATGGCCAGGGTGAATAGTAACCGATTGGCTATGATTGATGGACACACAAACCTGGTGGGCTTGATCGGCTGGCCTGTTACACACAGCCTCTCGCCCGTCATGCACAACGCAGCCTTTGACGCCTTCGGACTGAACTGGCGCTATGTCCCGCTGCCTGTGCCGCCGGGACAGGTTGAGACGGCCGCGCGAGGGTTGGCGGCCCTGGGTTTCAGGGGCGCGAACGTCACCGTCCCGCACAAGCGGGCCGTGATGCCGGCGCTCAGCACCATAAGTCCGGCGGCTCGGGTGCTTGGCGCGGTCAACACCTTGGTCGTCGATCGGCGCGCCGGCACAACGCCAGCGATCGACGGTCGCAACACGGATGCCGAGGGTTTTGTGGGGGCGCTTCGCCAGGGCGGATTTGAGCCCCAGGACGGGGGCAGCGCTGTCGTGGTGGGCGCGGGCGGCGCGGCGCGGGCCGTGGTCTTTGGCCTGCTGCAGGCGGGTGACGGGGGAATCGTGGTGCTCAACCGCACGCTGGATCGAGCACAGGCGCTCGTCTCGGACCTGGGCGGCCATCGCGGGTGGTCGTCCCGCCTGCACGCCCTCTCGCTCACCCCGGAGGTCTTGGTCGAGTCGGCGCGGGCGGCTGCCCTGGCGGTCAATACGACGCCCCTGGGGATGTGGCCTCACGGTCACGGTTCTGTGTGGCCCGATGGCGTGCCCATTCCGCCCCATCTGACCGTGTTTGACCTGGTCTACAATCCACTGGACACCCGGCTCTTGCAGCAGGCACGGGGGTCAGGGGCCCGTGCCATCGACGGGTTGGGAATGCTGGTGCGGCAAGGGGCCCTGGCGTTCAACCTGTGGACCGATCAGGGTATCCCGATGGACGAACTCTGCGTCGTGATGCGTGCTGCGTGTGAGCGTGCACTTGGCCGTAACGGGTGACGGCACACCCGAGCTGTGCGGGGAGGTGCTTATGACCCGTTGCCCGACAGAGGGTGTTTGCCCCCTCGTGATTGTTGGGTGCATTTGTCGTTCGGGGCACCTGTCATTGCGAGCGAAGCGAAGCAATCTCCACGTAGCGAAATGGGAGATTGCTTCGGGCAAAAGGCACCCTCGCAATGACGGGAATACCAGAGTACCCCTAGGAGCAAACGTCCCCGTGATTGTTTCCGGGCTTGACTTGTTGGGGTACAGTTTTGTATAATGATGCCCATGAGACTCAAGACCGCTTCTATTCTGTTGCAAATTGCCCTGCTCGCTTCGTTAGGATACGTGCCTGTATCTCGGGCGTTTAACGGGGACGTGATCGACTTTACCTACACACTGACCCAGTCCAACGCCGATTACCAGTTCTGGACGACGGTTCCCAGCGAACGGGTGTTCAAGGATTCCGCCGTGCCTGCCGACACAGGTTCGGAGGTGAAAGTGTTCGCTGCTCAGAACGAGTTCGAGCCGTTCCAGGTGGTTGTGAGACCGAGTACGTCGGGCAGCGTCACGGTTAACGTCGGGAGCTTTGGCTCTGGGATCACGACTGAGATCTATCAGGTAGACTATGTCACTATCTCGCAGGTCACCGACAGCCTCGGCAGGACGGGTGACTATCCCGACCCCCTGTGGCCGCTGGAAAACGGCGCTTCGGTGGCCGTGACGGCCGCTGAGAACACGGCGTTCTGGTTCAGCGTCTTTGTCCCTCCCTCCACACCGATGGGTGACTATACCACGAACGTGCAGATTGGCGGCGTCGATATCCCGGTCAGTTTGCACGTGTTCGGCTTTGCGATCCCCGACGAACTGCACGTCAAATCGCAGATGAACTTTTCACACGAGACGGTTCTGGCGAGATACAGCGTGCCTGGATTCGATACCGAGTACTGGATGTACGTCGATAACATGAAGCAGTACTTTTTCGACCACCGGCTGACGCCCAAGGGGCCGTTGTGGCCCGGCGGTCTGACGAGCAATGGCGGGGCGCCCTTTATCGACTATGACTGTGTCACCCATACGCTGTCAGACCCACATGGTATCTGGGGTTTTGAGCACCCTGCGAACAAATACCTGGATGGGAGTGGATTCAACGATGGCACGGGGTTTCCGTCCTTTATGGCCATCACCTTTCAGGACAATGACGCCTCCGCCGATCAGAGGCCGGACACCTTCTGCGGAGAGACGAGGACAGGCAGCGATTGGTACACCGGCGACAATCCCACCTCCGCCTACAATCAGCAATGGTTCACCTACATGGCTGCGGTTCAGGCTTACCTGGACAGCCTGGGTTATCTGGACGAGGCCTACTACTACTTTGCCAACGAGCCCCAGGATCAAGCCGACTATGACGCGGTGGCCTGGTATTCGGAGCAACTCAAGAACGCCGCGCCGGACATAATGCTCATGGTCTCGGAGGAACCAAAGTCAGAGATCTATGACCACCCTACCCACACAGGGTCCAAGATCGACATCTGGCTGGCGGTCTTGAATCAGTACGATCCCACAACCTCGCACGACCGTGAGCAGAATCAGGATGAAGAGACCTGGATCTATTTTTTGCACGGCACGAGGCCGCCCTATTTTAACCCGATCACCCTGGATCATCCGGGCATCGAGAGCAAGCTCACCGGCTGGTTCCTGTGGAAATACCGGATCCGTGGTCTGGCGTACTATTCGCTCAACGACTGGAGCCAAAACCCCTGGACGGATCCGAGGAACGATAATCACAATGGCGACCTGTTCATGCTCTATCCACCCTCCAAGACGAACGAGGATATCCCTTACGGTTCGAACAATCACCGCTTTGTGCCCTCGATCCGGTTCGAGCTGATGCGCGACGGCCTGGAGGATTACGAGTATCTGTACGTGCTAACCGGCGGCCGGCCGGAGGTCGATCTGGCAAACGACGCCGATCCACACGTCGACAAGATCATTTCCGGGTTGACCAGCTATACGCGCGACGGCGAGTTTATGTACAACCTGCGGCGTCTCATCGGCCTCAAGAACGGTGGGGAGATAACGACCATCCCCAACATCCAGCCGCCAGTCGGGCATCCCAGGGCAGAGGGCGAACCTGGCGACTATTACGTCAACTTCCAGGATCCCCAGGGAGAGCCGAGCGCCGATCCATTGATCGTGAACGGGAACACGTACATAAAGATCGGCTGGAACGAGTACGAGGCTGACACCTCGCTCGGATATGGCTGGTATGGAGACATGGCCCACGTGATGGCCCAGTACCTGGACAGCGGACCGAACGTGCTTCAGAGGAGCATCCTGTACGACGACTGGGGCAGGCAAAAGGTCTTTGAGTTTGACCTGCCCAATGGGACGTACAGCGTGACCGTCTCTGTCGGGTGGCAGGGGAGGACCTACTCGCATCACAAGATCGATATTGAGGGCATCAGCTTTGTCGATGACGAAGCCACGACGCCCACCAGTCCGTACATCGTGCGCACCAATCCCGTCACGATCACCGACAACAAACTGACGATGGCCATGGGCATTTTTGATGAGTACACGATGCTGAACTATCTCGATGTTGAGGCCATCCGGGAGCCGGCGCCCGCGAGCGCCGCCAAGACGGCTGACAGGGGCGCTGTCAGGCAAGGTGAGACCTTTGACTATCTCTTGGTCTACGACGCTGGCGACGAGGATGCCCATACGCTAGTCATCAGCGACACAGTGCCCGCGGAGACGAGCGTCATCACCGCCGCTGGGAGCAAGAGCCCTGTGCCCACAGTGAATGGGCAGTTGGTCAACTGGACAGTGTCGGTCGGAAAGTCGGAGGCCGTGACACTCACGATTCAAGCCCAGGCGGTCATCAGCGATGGTTACGTGAGCAATCGCGCCACCTTCTCCGGCACAGTGTTTCTCGATCGGAGCGGGGGCGTGTTGGTCTACACCCATCAGGTCTTTTTGCCGCTTGTGCTCAGAGGCTATGGGGACTGGAGGAGTGGATGATGCGATTTTTGACTGCTGGTGAATCCCACGGCCCGTGCTTGACCGCTATCGTGGAGGGAATGCCGGCCGGGCTGGTTGTGGACAGTGAGGCTATCGACCGCGAACTGGCCCGCCGCCAAGGCGGCTATGGGCGTGGTGGGCGGATGAATATCGAGCGGGATCGCGTAGAGATCGTAGGGGGCCTTATCGCGGGCCGGACGACGGGCGCCCCGGTCGCGCTGCGCATCGAGAACCGGGACTGGGCCAACTGGCGTGACCGGTGGGCCGCGGGTGATTTGCCAAGGCTGACCGTTCCGAGACCCGGTCACGCCGATTACGCCGGGATGATCAAGTACGGCCTGGACGACGCACGGCCTGTGCTGGAGCGGGCCAGCGCGCGGGAGACGGCAGCGCGGGTAGCGGTGGGCGCATTGGCCAAGCTTCTTCTCGCCGCCTTTGATGTTGCCGTCGGTAGTTACGTCGTCGAGATTGGCGACGTCGTCGCAACGGTGCCCGATCTGCCGCCGGAGGAGCTCTGGGCGCTGGCCGAGGCCAGCGACGTGCGCTGCCCTGACGAACAAGCCGCGACGGGGATGCGGGCGGCCATCGACGCAGCCCGCCAGGCAGGAGACTCCATAGGCGGCGTTTTTGTCGTCGTTGCCACAGGCGTCCCGATCGGGTTAGGCAGCCACGTCCATTGGGATCGGCGGCTCGACGCCCGGTTGGCGGCGGCGGTGATTTCGATTCAGGCCATGAGGGGGATAGAGATCGGACCGGCGTTTGAGAACGCCCGCCGGCCCGGCACGCGGGTGCACGACGAGTTTGAGCGAGTCAGCGAGTCAGCGAATCAGCGCGTGGGCGAGTCAGCGAGTTGGTTTGTAACACGTGCCTCGAACCGGGCAGGGGGGATCGAGGGAGGGATGAGCAACGGGCAACCCATTGAAGTGCGGGCGGCGATGAAGCCTATCCCAACCACCCTTACGCCGCTGCGCTCGGTTGATCTGGAGACAGGTGAGCCGGCCGAGACCCAATACCAACGCTCGGATGTCTGTGCCGTACCGGCGGCATCGGTCGTTGGCGAGGCGATGGTGGCCTGGGTGCTGGCCGATGCGCTGATCGAGAAACTTGGTGGGGATAACGTGGAGGAGATGAAGAGCCACTTGACCAGCCCCCCGCGCCTTTCGGCGAGTGCAGCATGTCTGACCTTACGCGGCTCCTGAGATTGGTCCAATCTTTAAGATTGGACCAATCTGGTCAGTAAAAAGGTGCTAGTTTCTCACGTGGCCTGGCGCAGCTTGTGTTCAAGGTTGGGATTGGAGGAACGATGAACGGCAACGTGATTCTGACGGGATTTATGGCTACAGGCAAGACCACTGTCGGCCAGGAGGTGGCCCGGCGGCTGGGGCGTGCGTTCGTGGATATGGACGTGGAGATCGAGGCGCGCGCGGGCAAGCCGATCCCCGCGATCTTTGCCGAGGATGGGCAGTCAGCCTTTCGCCGTCTGGAGACCGCAACCAACAGAGAGCTGAGCGCACAGAAAGAGATGGTGATTTCCACGGGCGGTGGGACGTTGGTCGATCCTGTCAACCGGGCTTTGATGAAGACAAGCGGGGTCGTTATCTGCCTGACCTGCGACGCGTACGAGATTCTCGAGCGGGTGAAAGCTGCAGGCGACTTTCATAGACCGTTGCTCGATGTGCCCGATCCGTCCACCGAGATCGAGGTCCTGCTTGAGGCGCGTCGCGAAGCGTACCAGGCCATCCCCTGGCACATAGATACGACTGGCCTCTCGGTTGAACAAGTGGCCGCGCGAGTGGTAGAGATCGCCGACGCCGTCACGCTTCCCGTCCAACACCCAGGCGGCGAGTATCCGATACACGTTGGCAACGGCCTGCTGGAGCACGCCGGCGGCGCGCTGCTCGCGGCGGGCATTCCGGAGGGCAGTAGTGTTGCCGTCGTCTCCAATCCTACCGTCGCGCCGCTGTACGGCGCGCGGGTGGAGCGAGCCTTGCGTTCGGCGGGGTTCCGGTCCTTTGTTTGCACTGTGCCCGATGGAGAGCAACACAAGACGCTTGCGACCGTCGCCGCGCTCTATGATCAGTTCCTCTCTGGCGGACTGGATCGCAGCGGTACCGTCCTCTCCCTGGGCGGTGGCGTCACCGGGGATGAGGCGGGATTCGCGGCGGCGACCTTTATGCGTGGTGTTCGCTTTGCCCAGGCGCCGACCACGCTGCTGGCGATGGTGGATGCCAGCGTGGGTGGCAAGACGGGCGTGGACCTAGACCAGGGCAAGAACCTGGTCGGCGCGTTCAAGCAGCCTGAGGTGGTGATCGTCGATCCCACCGTGCTGGCGACACTACCTGGCGAAGAGATTCGCAGTGGTATGGCGGAGGTGATCAAACACGGGATCATCGGCGCGCCCGATCTCTTTGCGGTACTGGAATCTGGGGAGCGCGACTCTGAGTTTGTGGTCAGCGGCTCGGACATTGGGCTGGCACTGCGTGTCAAGATCCAGATCGTGGGGCAAGATCCATTTGAGCAAGGTCGCCGTGCCGTGCTCAACCTGGGCCACACGGTGGGGCATGCCCTGGAGCGCTTGAGTGATTTTGAGCGACGCCACGGTGAAGCGGTGAGCGTCGGGATGGTCGCGGCGGCGCGAATCGCCGCCGAAATGGGGCGCGCTGCCCCGTCGCTGGCCGACCGCATAGAGGCGGTCCTGTCAGCCTGGGGACTGCCGACCCGGTGCCCACCGTTCGATGCCGAGGCTATCCAGGAGGCGATGGCGCACGACAAAAAGAGGCGGGGTGGGGTGCTTCGCTGGGTGCTGCCGCGTGAGATTGGTGTGGTGGAGATCGTCGAGGATGTGCCGGCGGAGATGGTCAATTCGGTCCTGCGCGGCCTAGGAGCAAGGTAGGATGGCAGACCTCAAACCCCAAAGCCCAGATCTCGAATCTGAAATCTTAAATCCCAGAATCCTGGTCCTCCACGGCCCTAACCTCAACCTACTGGGCCGGCGGGAGCCTGAGAGCTATGGCCGCGTGACGCTGGACGAGATCAATGCCGCGCTACAGGAGGCGGCCAGCGAGCGCGGCGCAGAATTGCGGATCCACCAATCGAACCATGAAGGGGACCTCGTCGATGCAGTTCACGAGGCAATCGACTGGGCAGACGGCATCCTCGCCAATCCTGGGGCCTACACGCACACCAGCATCGCGCTGCGGGACGCAGTCACGGGCGTGGGTCTGCCCACGGTGGAGGTACACCTATCGAACATCCACGCCCGCGAATCGTTCCGGCACAAGTCGCTCATCGCCCCGGTCTGCGTGGGACAGATCAGCGGTTTTGGTTGGCGCAGCTATCT
>CAYUIS010000155.1:0-11628 GCA_964444825.1 uncultured Anaerolineales bacterium
GCGTGCCGATCGACGTTGGCGGATCGATCGTGAGCGGGATCATGGCCGGGGCGCTGGCCCGGCTGCGGGAGCACCTGGGGATGAACGGCCGCCCGGTCGAGGTGTATGATATTTTCCAGATGCTGGGCCGGGTGACCGAGGATCTGGTGGAACGGTTCAAGATTGACCTCCTGCCCGTCGAGCCGGAGGCCATCACCTTCGGGCACCTGCGCAACCGCGACTATAAGCCGTGGACGCTGTTTGATGGGACAGACGTCCTGGTGCCGGGCAACTTCCAGGTGGAGGTGTCGCCGGAGGGGTCCTGGCTGCTGCACGAGCAGGGCGACCCTGCCAGGCCGGTGATCGCCCGTATGCCGGAGAATGGCTTTTACTTCGATATCCCGTCCAGCACCGATTGGGACCCTCACTACACGCCGCCGGGCCTGGAGACGTTGAGGAACTCGGACTGGCGACGGCTGACCTACGAACGGCTCGAATACCTGCAACAGCGGGCGCGCTTGCTGCGCAGCACGACCGACAAGGCGCTCGTTCTGACCGACTGGGGCGACCTGGATTCGGGGGCGCCGCTCGGGGCGCCGTCGGTCGGCTCGCTGCCCGAATGGCTGGTCCTGCTGGCGTCAGAGCCGAGCTATGTGCGGGAGCTGATGGACCTGGGAACAGAGATCGCCATCGACAACCTCAAGCTCTACTGGGCCGCGCTGGGCGGTTCTATCGACATTATCCACCTCGACGGCTACGACTTTGGCGCGCAGAACCGGGAGCTGTTCTCCTCGGCGATGTTCGAGGACTATTACGAGCCGTGCTACAAAGCCCAGTGTGATTGGATTCACGAGAACACACCCTGGAAGACGGCCAAGCATTGCTGTGGGAGTATCCCGAACCTGATGGAGCCAATGATCCGGACGGGCATCGACGTGCTCAACCCGGTGCAGACCTCGGCGGGCGGGATGGATGCTGAATGGCTAAAGGACTCTTTTGGAGATCGGATCACGTTCTGGGGCGCTGGGGTAGATACCCAGCGCGTACTGCCTTTTGGCACGCCGGAGGAGATCTACGACCACGTGGTCGAGCGGGTGCGGGTGCTGGCGCCGGGCGGCGGTTTTATCTGGGCCGGGGTGCACAACATCCAGTACACCGTGCCACCGGAGAACATCCTGGCCGCCATCGAGGCAGTGCACGACGTCGGGACCTATCCCATTGAGTGAGCTTTATGGTGGTTGTCTATCCCAAAATCCTGCTCAAGTTGCTGCGGGAGCCGCGCTTCCGACAGGCCAGCCGGATCGATGCACAGGTGACGAGGGAAGCAAGGCCGTATACGGGCTACACGCTGATCGTGGGACAAGAAGAGGGGTAGGACGGCATGAGGGTCTGCCCTGAATGTGGGAGCGATCTGGCAGCGGCCGAGGTGGATGGTCGCGAGCGGCTCAGGTGCACGTCGGACGATTGCCCCTTTGTGTTTTGGGACAACCCCACGCCGGTCGTCGCCGCTATCGTCGAGCTGGACGAGCAGGTCGTCCTGACGCGCAAGGACGGCTGGCCGGCCAAGATGTACGGGCTGGTGGCGGGCTTTCTGGAAAAGGGGGAGACGGTCGAAGCCAGCATCCTGCGCGAGGTGCGGGAGGAGCTGGGGCTGGATGGGGAGATCGTGGACTTTGTGGGCTATTACTCGTTCCTCCAGAGGAACCAGGTGATCCTGGCCTTTCACGTCCGGGCGGAGGGCGAGATCGTCGTCGGCGAGGAGTTGGTCGGGATCAAGCTGGTGCACCCGGACAAGTTGCGTCCGTGGCCGTTCGGGACCGAGCCGGCGGTGCGGGATTGGCTGCAGCGGAGAAAGACCGCCATATCGGCGTGAGGGCAGGCGATGAAAGAAGAGCGTTCTTCAGTCAGAGTAGCCGTCGTGCAGGCGGCGCCGGTGTTGTTCGACCGGGAGGCCACGGTGGAAAAGGCCTGCCGGCTCGTGCGCGAGGCCGCCGGCCTTGGGGCTCAACTGATCCTGTTCCCCGAGGCATTCATCCCGGCCTATCCGCGGGGCCTGAGCTTTGGGATGGTGGTGGGCAGCCGCAGCCCCGAGGGGCGGCTGATCTGGCAGCGATACTGGGAGAACGCGGTCGAGGTCCCCGGCCCGGCGATCAGAAAGCTGGGCAACGTGGTCCGCGAGACGGGCGTGTATCTGGCGATAGGCATCATCGAGCGGGATAGCCAGTTCAGCGGGGGGACGCTCTACTGCACGCTGCTCTATTATGGGCCGGACGGAGAGATTCTCGGCAAACACCGCAAGCTAAAGCCCACCGGGGCGGAGCGCTTGGTCTGGGGCGAGGGGGATGGCAGCACGTTGACGGTGCTCGAGACCGGCCTGGGCCGGATCGGCGGATTGATCTGCTGGGAGAACTATATGCCACTGGCGCGGATGGCGATGTACGGCCAGGGTGTCGAGATCTACCTGGCCCCGACGGCCGACGCCCGGGAGACGTGGCAGGCGACGTTGCGGCACATCGCGTGCGAGGGGCGGTGTTTTGTGCTGGGCTGCAACCAGTTCGTGCGCGGCGATATGTACCCCGCCGGTATACAAGAGCTGGAGGAGCTGCAGCGGCAGCCGGAGGTAATGTGCCGCGGCGGGAGCGCGATCGTCTCCCCGTTTGGGGAGGTGCTGGCGGGGCCGCTCTACGATCAGGAGGGCATCCTCACCGCGAAGCTGGATCGGGCTGAGATCGTGCGGGCCAAGGTGGACTTTGACGTGGTTGGGCACTATGCCCGGCCGGACGTGCTGCGGCTGATCGTCGACGGGGAAGAAAAGCCGCCGGTCCGCGTGACTGGAGTCGAGGACAATCAATGAGAGCGACCGTGGCAGAGCGGCGCAGGGTCAGGCCATTGAGCGGCGTCGTATTGGTCATCATCTCGGCGACGGCTTTTGGCACGCTATCGATATTTGCCCCGCTGTCCTATCGGGCCGGCGCCACGCCGGTCACGTTCCTGTTTCTGCGATTTATCATCGCGGGGACAATGATGGCGGTGGTGATGGTCGTGCGCCGTTTGCCGTTTCCCCGTGGGAAGATGTTGGGGCGGCTGATGCTGATGGGTGTGTGGTACGTGGCGCAATCGCTGTGCTACTTTACCGCGCTGCGCACGACCTCGCCAGGCCTGGTGGCGCTGTTGCTCTACCTGTATCCAGCGATTGTGGCGCTGATATCGGCGCTGGTGCTCAAGGAGCGGATGACACAGCCCAAGCTGATCGCGCTGGGATTGGCGATGGTGGGCGCGATCCTGACGATCGGACCGGGTGGCGACGGGGAGATGATGGGGATTGCTCTGGCGGGGACCTCGGCGCTGCTTTACGCGGGCTACATCGTGGTCAGCGGGATTCTGCTGCGGGAGGTGGCCGCCTTTCCGGCGACGACGGTGATCATGTTGACAGCGGGGATCATCTATGGCGGCATCGTGGCGGTGGCGGGCTTTGAAGGACCGGATGCGGCTTTAGGGTGGTGGGCGATCCTGGCTGCGGCGGTCTTTTCCATCGTCGCTCTTGGAGGGTTCTTTGCGGGAATCGAAGAGATCGGGACCACGAATGGGGCAATCCTCTCGACTTCCGAGCCGGTGGTCACAGTAGTCCTGGCCTGGCTATTTCTGGGCGATCGGCTAGAACCGCTGCGGCTCGTCGGTGGGGTGCTCATCCTGGCGGCGGTGGTGTTTCTGGTGCGCAGTGGCGTAGGGACGGCGGAGCGCTAGATCGTAGGGGTTTGCCGCAACCCAACGCCTGCCCGAGACTTTGCATTGTGTCTGGAGGCTACCGGAGGAGTTGGGTTGAGGAACGAAACCCAACCCAAGCCTGCTGGCGGCTGAGCCCGGGACGGCTATGCAGCTTTTCAGGCAAGGTAGCCTATGCAGACAGAAAGAAGAGACCAGGTATTTGTATTGCTCTGGATCATCTTGATGGTGCAGCTTTCAAGTTGCACTGACCTACCTTTGGCACCTACAGTTCATCTGACTCCTTCTGCGTGGGTGCCGCCACCAATGTGTACCAACAAAAAGGAAAAACAGTGGCATATCTTTGCACACAACATAGCGACAGGTGTAGACACGCAACTAACGGAGGGGGCTGTCCGCGATTCCTCACCAACGTTCTCGCCAGGTGGAGAAAGGGTAGCATTCATCCGAGATGACTCCACAATCCAGGTCTTGGACCTGAGTACGGGCACGCATAAAATCATCGCAGAGCAAGAAGGAAAGTGTTCTGACCTGAAATGGTCGCCTGGTGGCAAGCGGTTCGCCTTTGTGGCTGACCGGATGGGTACACAACAGGTCTACATTATGAATGCCGACGGAACCGGCACTAGACGGCTAACTCGGCGAAGTGATGCCGAGTCCTCCCCTTACTGGCTACCTGGTGGCAAACAGATAGCTTTCATATCAGTTTCTCCGCGACCTTCAAAGATGTCGTCAGTGTACACAGCCACGGTTGCTGGCGAATCGAGTGTATCGGAAGTACTGGTCAGGTGGTGTGAGAGTCGAAATCGGCCCTGCGAGTCATTTCTCTCGGTGGCATGGTCGCCAGATAGGGAAACAATGGCTGTGGTCACCCAGTCGCGCGAGTGGGGCTTCCTTCCCCCACCTGAGGGACATCCACCGATAATCCGAGAACACGAGGGTATCGGCGTGATCGTAGTGGAACGAGGCTCACCAAGGCTTGTTGCCCAGGCAGTATTGGGAGGATTCTATTCCGTTTCATGGTCTCCGGATGGAGGTAAACTTCTGTACTACTCGGGCTGCGTGAGTGGTTTCGAAGATATCGCTGTGTTGGATGTGGAAACAGGAGAGCATCAGCGGCTTTTCGGGGTTGATGAACAAGTCGGGCACGTGATAGCAGATCCGGCTTGGTCACCAGATGGCGTGACAGTTGTGTACTCGCGAGCATCTTGTGGTCCGTGATGGATTCCGAGAACGTTGTATGACCAGCGGATGGAGCCGACTGGGCTAATCGCGCCACAGAACGAAGGTTCTGTGGCGAAGCGGAGCGTCTTTCGATAGAAGCTCAAGGGGAAATCCGCCCGGCAGCATATCAGGAGGCTGTGCTTCCGAGTCACGCCCGGTATCACGGGCACGGGTTCACTGGACCTATCGCAGCCCATCGTCAACACCGCCTGGCTGACGGCCACTGAGAGCGGCCGGAGTGTGTGGGTTTCGGCTATCGTCAACGGCTGGCACGTCTACCTGCCATTGGCGATGCGAGGCGACCTGTGACGAACACGGACGTCATTCGCCGGTGGATGGTCTGTGGTCAAAGGTCAGGACCCAGACGGCAGGCGGGCGAAGCTGGGGAGGGTGGTTAGGTATCGGGTCCATAGGTCTGCCTCAGAGTAGATTCCTGATCGCGCTCACCGCCTGGGCGGCGTCGGGGGCGTATGGGATTGTGCGCTAGGCCCGGGCCAGTTGGGCCAGATAATCTCCATTCTCCTCGCGATGGACGACCCGACAGTCCCATCCTGCCTGCCGGGCGTGGTGGGACAGAGTCTCCGCATCGACGTGGAGCCATCCGCAAACTGGGCCAACGTGACCCTGGTATTCGAAAAACGTGCGTATTTCCCCCACGTATCTCCCTGCCTGGCGATTGGCCTCGTGGTAGGCCGTATGAATCGGATCGGTGCTCACACGGACATCAAGAGAGTCGCACACGATCTGGCCATTTGGTCTGAGCAACTGGCGTGCGTGCTGGAGGAATCGATCCATGCCTGCCAGAGTCTCGACCATCCCGATGCCGTGCATCATCAACAACAGCGTGTCAAAGGTGTGCAGTCGATTGCGTCCCAGATCGAAGACGTCGACGCATTCGACGTGGCGCACACCGCGCGCGCGCATAATCTCGACGGCGTGGGGCGAGATGTCGATAGCCATAACCTGAAAGCCCTGGTCCTGGAGGGCCAGGCTGTGGCATCCTGTGCCCGCTCCCACGTCAAGCACGTGACCCTGGCACAGCGCCAGGGCGGCCTGCTCAAGTGGGGAAAAGTCAGGAGGCTGGCGGAAGAAAACGTCCACCGGCATTTCGGAAACATAGCCGTCATCGCGACAAATCGTGACCGCCGCGCTCCCGTCTCGATTGAAGGAATCGTGTAGGGCCAAACCGTACGGGGCCATTGCCTCAGGGTCCATTGCCACCTTCGATCAAACGCTGTGATACCCGTAGGGGTGGGGGTAGATGGTGCTCTGTTGGGGATTGTCCCGCGCATACAGGACGTAGGCGGCCACGCCGGGTTGCTGTCTCAGGTCGGGTCGAGTCAGGGTCGTGACCTTGCCAGCGTATTCCCGTTCCCCTACCTGGTATCGATAGGCGAGCGTCCAGGGATACCGCCCATTGACTTGCACCTGGTAGTTCTGGTAGATCTCGACGATCTCGCCCAGGGTGGCTTCTCCTTCCCGCAGCACCTCCACGGTTGCCTGCGCCTGGCCATAGCGCCAGATCAGGAGCGCTCCGCCGCTGGCGAAGAACAGCAGCCCCAATCCGGCAAAGGGCAGGCCGACAAAGGCGGTGACGATGCCGAGTGTGAGGCCGATCCCGACGAAAGCAAAGATCGACCCGATAAAGGCAAAGATGCCTCCGACAATTGCCCAGCCGTCGGTGAAGAGGATGCGCCAGGTATAGTTGCGAGGCACGGCACGGGGCGCGGGCGGGGGGACCGATATGGGGCGTGCCGGCGTCGCCTCCTGAGGTGGAGTGGACGGCAATTCCTGTGGCAGGGGCAGGGAGCCGCCGCAGTTCTTGCAGCTTGGCCGGTGCTCGGCATAGTTGGTGCCGCACCAGGGGCACGTAATCATATTGACCTCCATATTGGCGTCCAGAAAGCGAGTTGCCCGATCTGACGATCCCGAGATCAAATCACACGAACAGTCCCTCCACGCTCAAGTACCTTTGGCCGGTGTCAGCAAAGATGCCGACGATCACCTGGTCCGCGCAGGCCGGTCGCCGGGCGATCTCGATGGCGGCGTGGGCCACAGCGCCGGACGAGATGCCCACCAGCAGGCCCTCCTGACGGGCGATGTTCCGGCACATCTGAAAGGCCTGCTCCTCGCTCACCAGGGTGATCTCGTCGATGATGTCACGATCCAGCGTGTCGGGCACAAAGCCGGGGGCGGTGCCCATCAAGCGATGGGGCCGGAACTTGCCCTGGGAGATGGTGGGCGATTCCTCCGGCTCGACGGCGATCAAGCGCACGTCAGGCTTGCGCTCCTTGAGGAAACGTCCGGCTCCACAGATGGTGCCACCCGTGCCTAAGGCAGCCACCAGGACGTCGATCTGACCTTCGGTATCGTCCCATATCTCGGGACCGGTGGAGCGATAGTGGGCCTGGGGGTTGGATGGGTTGACGTGCTGTCCGACGTAAAAGTACTCGGGATGCTCGGCCAGGATCTGTTTGAGCTTGCGCCGGGACCCTGCCGTGCCCTCGGCGGCGGGGGTCAGGATCAGCTCGGCGCCAAAAGCCCGGAGTATTTTGCGGCGCTCCAGGCTCTGGATTTCGGACATCACGAGGATGGCCCGGTAACCTTTGATGGCGGCGATAAAGGCCACGGCCATACCGGTGTTGCCGCTGGTGGCCTCGATGAGGGTGCTGCCGGGCAACAGTTGGCCCGCAGCTTCGGCGTCCTGGATGATCTGCAACACCGGCCGGTCCTTGAGGCTGAGCGGGTTCATAAACTCACACTTGGCATAGATCTCCCAGTCTGCGGCCAGGCGGTTGAGGCGCAGGAGGGGGGTGTGACCGATCAACTGGGTGACGTTTTCGTAGCTTTTCATTCCAGACCCTCACACATTATATCACCCTTGAAGCCAAGCGCCACGCTACCCTCAAGGTCCTGGGCCGGCCCCAGGCTGCCAGTGGTGTGGTTGGCGCTGGCCAAGTCGGAGCTCGATCTCCGAGTCACGAAAAGTCAAAGTCGGGGACGTCAAGTTGGCAGAATCCACCCAACCCGGTGGCTCTCTTTTCCTGGTGGTTGTAGAACTCGCCAAAATGGTAGGGAATGGCGCGTTTGGTGAAAGAGGCCCTGATCTCGGGCGGGAGATATGCCTCATCGATCGTGGCGTGGACCACAGAACCCATCACCAGCGTGTTCACGGGAGCTTCGACCTCGATGGGGCGGAGCTAGTCGAGGAGACACTCGTAGTGGGCGTAGCACTCTTTCACCCGGGGCACAGACACGATCTGACAGGGTTCGGGCGTTAGCCCGGAGGCGGTGATCTCGTCAACATCGTCAGGGTAGTGGGTTGTCGTTTTCATCATAAGCTCCCTGAGGCCAAAGGTGGGGAAGTTGACGACAAACTCCCCGTGAGCCTGAATCAGCCGCAGGGTGTCAGAGTTGTTCATTAGTTGGAGCATGGACTTTGGTTCAGCGCCAGAGCCAAGAAGCATCCCCCAGGCGTTGAGCTGGGCATTCGGCAAGTCATTTTCTTTTCGCGTAGTGATTATGAACACAGGTGTAGGCACATTGAACACAAAGTTGTACCAACAGAATATGCGAAATTGACCGTCCCAGCCGGGTTGAACGTCGGGTGGGGGGATCACGGGCAGGTCTATCTTCACGGGTATGCCTCCTTTGCGCCTCCAGTGTGGTTTCTGACACTGTTGACTGTGTAATAGAGAGGGCTGGCTTAATCCTCCATCGTGGCCAGGAAGACACATTGCGGGTCGCCACCGAGAATCGACGTCTCGATCGTGACCGACACGGGCGTGCCCAGAGATTGTTGGAGGTTCTCCTGGAGATTGTGGGCCGAGCATTCGCAGAGGATGGGCGAACTGACCAAGCCGCACTTGACCAGGTCGCATTCGCAGCGAACGTAGGTCACCCGGATGGTGTGGGCATCAAGCCGCTCATAGGTGGCTTCGGGAAAGCTGGTGGCGAGGTGGTCGAGAAAGGCGTTCAGATCGGCGCTGTGCCGCCTGGCGTCCTGAAACACCTGGATGGTGTAGGAGCGACCGCAGGCCTTTCCGCACTCGGCGAGGATGGTCTCTCGGCTCTGCTGGTTAACGCTCTCCAGGCCTCTTACCAGTCCTGAGAACCAGTAGGTCATAAAGCGCTCTAGCTCTGGGTCCCATTCGGGCATATTGGGTTTCTCCGTTTTTCTGGTTGATAGCCTGACAAGGTGCAACGCACCTATGGATACAACACTCGATTCAGTTGGGCGAGCGCCCACAACAGCACTGCTGGGACCAGGACAGAGATGGCAATCTCTAGCCACCTGCGCCGGGCCTTGAAGAAAGGGATCAAGAATGGGGTTCTGTCACGATACGAATCATACTTGTCGCCGAACAACCTGGACAGATGAATCTCCTCAACCAGGGCCAGGAGGATATAGGCGACCAGTGTGCCGAACCATACCAGCAGCGTACCTGTGGGGCCAAGCCATCCCACATCGCCCAAGACCTCACGATACGATCGGCTGGTGAGGTTGATGATAAAGAGAAGGGCCCCCAGGTATTGGGGATTCCTAACCAAGCGGTACGGACCCGATGTGACCAACCCTCCCTTTCTTTTACGGTTAAGGTAGACGGTGGCATAGATCACAACAAAGACGCCAAGGATCGACATCAGCTGGTCCGGCAGGTGCGGTCCCCCCAGCAAAAGCACCTCGATAGCGCTCAGGAAGTAGGGAATGGCGGGCGGCTGACCGTGGAATTTGATGGCTGGGTTGAACAGGGAGAGAAACATCAGGGCCAGGTACATGACCAGCGGCAGTGTCATCAGCCCGGCCCAGATAAAGAGCGAAGGGGCCGAGGCTAGGAGCGGGATCAGCCAACCCGCAATGTCAAGGAGGACGGTTCTGAGTTTGTCTGTTGGGGCGGCCTGCCGTCGATCGTCCATTGTACAATCCTCTCAGGTAGTGAGCAGGAGCGAGATTCTTTGTCGCTTCGCTACTCAGAATGACGGGTTACCGGAATCACCATCTCTCTGTGAGACAGGGAAGCGTTCTTTCACTTGCTCCTGAAATGGCTGACCAGCACATCATCTATCTCGTGCCAAAAGCTCTCCGGCTCCATCCCAAGCTCCCTGGCTGTCTCACGCTCGATCGTCGCCGCATCCTGACAGAGCGAAAAGGCCCGCCTGAGGAAGCCAGGATGCTGTTCCTCCAGATAGCGCACGAGCCAATATCCCCGGACCCCGTGATAGGCTATGGCCTCTCCTTGCATACGAGACAACGCCCGGTACGACACCGATGGGCCTTTTGGAGCCAAGTCGCGTACCAGGTCTAGCGTCTCCTGTCTGATCGTTGGCCGGCCCAGGTATCGGTCGGTCGTCACCGTGGCGATGCCCTCGTTGAGCCAGGGCGGCAACCGCAAGTGGACCGAACAGGCGTGCACCAACTCGTGGCAGGTGACGTGCTGGACGTTCAGGGCCATATCCTTTTCTTCCACATACATACGCACGCCGATGGACCGGTCGCTCTGCTCCAACAGGCGCGGGGGCTTGACGCCGATGGCGACCCTTTTCCCGTAGCGCTGGGTCCAGGCCGCGCTGTATGGCCACGTGCGGCGGGCGCGACAGCACCAGAGCGGCATGGTCGCGCCCAGCAACAGCCGCCAGTGCCAGGGGGCCGACTGGAACACAAAGGTCAGCCAAGAGGTCATCACATAGATACGACAGTCCTGCGGCGATCCCAGGCCCCACATCTCCTGGGCGAGTTGGATGGCTCTCTCACAGACGCTGGCGATCAGATCCGCGGTCTCTTGCTCGGCAGGATCGAATACCAGGGTGATGTTGCCGATAGCTTGTGACATCATAACTCCAAGGTCTCTCCCTTCGAAATCGGTGAAGCCGAAATCAGGCAAGTGACAGAACCTGGCCACGGCTTCCGGCGAACTCGTGGGCTTGGTGCTGTCCCTCGTGGCACGTGTCGTCCGGCTCTAGTCCTCTGCTGGGAAGGCGACTTTATCATAATCCTCGCACCGACGTCTATGCTTGAGGCGCTGTGCTTCGTTCAGATGGAGGAAACAATGCCGGGTGGGAGGCATCAGCAGCCGTCCAGCGATGGTGCGCTTGCTCCAGTAATCCAGGACGGCGCTCGCCGCCTCCACCACGGCTCCCTCATCCCGCACTCGCTTTGCCGATATCGCGGATGGACACCTTCATCCGCTCGAGCCAATCGCCCCGGAAGACAAGTCGCGGGCTACCGGCCACCAGCAGATTCATCGTCACGTCCTCGATGCGGGCAATGTGGTACATAATCCAGGCGATGGAGTGCTCACAGTTGCGGGGGATACGGCGGACGATCTCCTCGGAGATATCGTGCCAAAGCTCGTCCTCGCAGGACCACAAGCCTGACTGGGACATGACGGCCGAGTGAACCATCGCGTGCTGGCTGAGGAACAACTGGATGGCGTGTTGACGGTCGCCCGAACCCGTGAGGGCCTGCCGTAGCTCCTTTTGCTGCCGGTTCCATAACTGTCGGTTGGCATCCACTGCGATCAATTCCCCTGTCTAAAAGAACGGTGTCCTCCCGGCAAAACCAGAGAATCCTGATCTTCGTGGAAAGGACGGGAGATGGTGGGCCAGCGGCTTTATTGTACTGGCATTTAGGGTTTAGAGCAACAATACGCATTCATTCATCTATAATCTTACCCTGGTGGTATAGTTCCCTCAAATGATAAT
>CAYUIS010000156.1:0-11584 GCA_964444825.1 uncultured Anaerolineales bacterium
GCCAATATCATCACCATAGATCCGCAGCAGCCGCGGGCCGAGGCGCTGGCGGTGCGCGAGGGGCGTATCGTCGCCGTGGGTTCTTGGGAGGACGTGCAGCCCTATGCCGAAGGCGTGCGCACGCTGAACCTGAATGGCAAGACGGTGCTGCCCGGTTTCATCGACAGCCACACCCATTTTACCTGGACCGGTATGCAGGAGGCTGCGCTTGACTTTGGGTTCGCCGTGTCGGTCGAGGATGTGCAGGCTATCCTATCCCAGGCTGCTGCCGAGACCTCTCCTGGCCGGCTTATATTCGGCATGGGGCTCAATCACTATCGCTTTCCGGGCCACCGGTTGCCTACCTCGGCACAGCTTGACGTCGTCGCGCCGAGTCACCCCGTGTTCATCGGGGGCGTCACCGGACACTATGCCCTGGCCAATACCCGCTGTCTTCGAGAGCTGGACCTGCCTCCCGATACCCCGGGTCTTGATCCCACCGGCCTGCTGCGCGACCGCGCCAACTCGATGGCCGACCACAGGATGAGCACCCGCTTCGCCCAGGAGCAAGAGTTGGAGCGGCTGCATCGGGCAGCCGCAGGACTGGCCGTCGCCGTAGGGCTCACCACCGTCCACGCGCTCGAAGGCGATGATCAGCGCGGCGATCCGGAGGTGCAGGCGCTACTGGACATCGCGCCAATGTTGCCTGTGCGGATCGTGATCTGGTACCAGACGACTGACGTGCAGGCGGTTCACGATTTGGGGCTGCCCCGCATTGGCGGCTGCATCCTGCTTGATGGCGACTTTGGGCCTCACACAGCGGCGTTGTTGGAGCCCTATGCCGACCAGCCTGAAAACTGGGGCACCCTGTATTATACCCAGGGAGAGGTGGACGCTTTCGTTGAGGCCGCCCATCGGGCTGGCCTGCAGATCGCCATGCACGCCGTCGGCGACCGGGCTGCGGAACAGGCGCTAAACGCCTATGAACGGGCGCTGGAGCGCTGGCCACGCCCGGACCACCGGCATCGGATCGAGCATTTTGAGGTTTACGACGAAGGGCTGGTGGAGCGCACCCGTAGGCTGGGTGTACATCTGGCCATCCAGCCGCCGTTTAACGTCTATTTCGGAGGGCATACCCGGTTGATCCCTCTTCTTGGGGAGGAACGCGCGGCCCGCTCCGATCCCGTCCGCTCTCTGATCGAGGCCGGTGTCCCCGTTGGCGGTGGTTCGGATAGTACCGTGACCCCGATGCAGCCCCTGTATGGCGTCCACAGCGCTGTCAACCACTCCAATCCGGCCGAGCGGTTGGACGTCGAACGGGCGCTACAACTCTATACCCTGGACAATGCTGTGTTAGCCTTTGAAGAGCGCGACAAGGGCTCGTTGGAGGCCGGCAAGCTGGGTGACCTGGTGGTGCTTTCGGACGACCCGATGAGCGCCGCGTCGGAGACCATTGCCGACATCGCAGTAGAAATGACCGTCGTCGGAGGAGAGATCGTCTATTCCAAGGGGGCGTTATGTTGAAGAATAACCTGGCTGTTTGCAGCGCCAACATCATCACTATGAATCCCCAGCAGCCTCGGGCCGAAGCGCTGGCTGTGCGCGAGGGAAACATCGTCGCTGTGGGCTCCTGGGAGGACGTGGAGCCGCACGTCGATGGTGCCGTGGTGCTCGACCTGGCGGGCAAGACGGTGGTGCCTGGGTTGATCGACACTCACACGCACTTTCTCTGGACAGCGTTGAGTTTGGCTGCACTCGATGTGAGTGCCGCCAAGGATCATCCGACGCTGCAAGAGATCGTCTGCCGGGCCGTCGCCGATAGGCCGCCGGGTGAACCGCTTCTCGGTATGGGTTTCACCGAGTATGCCCTGGACACCAAGACGTTCAGCCCGATCATCCAGGCGCTGGATGTCGTTGCCCCCGAAAACCCGCTCCTCCTGATCGGCGTAACCGGCCACACGTCGGCTGCCAATACCGCTGGGCTGGAGTTGCTGAGCTTTCCCGAGGGAACGCCGGGTATTATGGTCGACGCGAATAGACAGCCCAACGGTCTGTTGGCCGACAAGGCTAACAATGAGGCGTTCGGCATATTCGGTGAACGGTACGGAACGGACGAGAAAGCGGCCGAGATGATCGCCCGAGCGGTTGAGAGGGCCCATTCCGTGGGGTTGACCACCGTCCACGCGTTGGAGGGTGGAAGTGTAGGGGACAACGAGGCCGCGGAAGAGTTCCTGGCCGCCATACCGTCGCTGCCTTTGCGCTTTGTGTTCTATTATCAGATTCTGGACGTCGAAAGGGTGCTCAAGTTGGGGCTGCCCCGCATCGGCGGCTGCATTTTGTTGGATGGCGACGTCGGGCCGCGCACGGCGGCCCTTTCAGAGCCCTACATCGACGATCCGGCGTGCTACGGCAGCTTGTATCATACGCAGGAGGAGATTGACGGTTTTGTGCTCGAGGCGCACAAGGCGGGACTGCAGGTGGCTATGCACGCCGTCGGTGACGCGGCGGTTGAGCAGGCGCTGGATGCTTACGAGGCGGCTCTGAATGCCCATCCCCGGAACGACCATCGCCACCGGATAGAGCATTGTGAGGTCATTCGGGAGGAGCAGGTTGAGCGTGCGTTGCGGCTGGGAGTAGCCCTGGCCATCCAGCCGCCTTTTAACCACTATTGGCATCACAGCGAGTATTACCCCAGTTTGGGTTACGAGCGCGCCTGGCGGGCTGACCCGGTGAGCAGTTTGATGCGTCCGGGTCTGCTGATGGCCGGAGGGTCCGATAGCACCGTCACGCCGCTGGGGCCGCTGATCGGCGTGCACGCGGCCGTCAATCACTCCAATCCGGCCGAGCGGACGAGCGTGTACAGAGCGCTGGAGCTCTACACCATCAACGCTGCCCGCATCGCCTTCCAGGAGCACGACCGGGGCTCGCTGGAAGTGGGGAAGATGGGCGATTTCGTCGTATTAGCCGAGGACCCCTTCGAGATCGATCCCAGGTCCATCAAGGACATCCCGGTCGAGAAAACGGTGATCGGCGGGCAGATCGTACATGAGGGAGTATAGTCGATGACAAAGATTTTGATTGTTAAGGGGAGCCCGAGGAAAAATGGGAACAGCGCCGCGCTTGCCGATCAGGTGGCCGCGGGCGCTCGGGAGGCTGGAGCGCAGGTCGAGAGCTTTTATCTGCACGGGATGGACATCAGCCCTTGTGACGCCTGCGAAGCGTGCCAGGCAAGTGCTGACGCCGAGTGTATCGTCGACGACGATATGCAGTTGTTGTATCCCAAGCTGCGCGAGGCTGACGCCGTGGTTTACGCCAGCCCTATTTACTGGTTCACCATCTCGGCGCAGTTGAAGCTCTTTATGGACCGCTGCTATGCCCTGGGCGGCGACGAGGTCGAGGATCATGCCCTGGCGGGGAAACGTATCGGCGTCGTTTTGACCTACGGTGGTGACGATCCGTTCGACTCCGGGGCGATCAACGCCATCCGCACATTCCAGGATGTGTTCAGGTACATCCCGGCCGAGATCGTGGACATTGTGTACGGATGTGCGAGCGACCCTGGGGAAATCAAGGCAAACGAGGATGTCATGCAGAAAGCGTACGACCTTGGTAGGAAGCTCGTTTCCAGATGAAGGGAGGTCGGTGACTATGAGGGTGCTGATAGTGGGGGCGGGTGGGCAGGGGGCGCCCTGCGCGTCGATTCTGGCGCGTGATAACGACGTCTCCAGCATAAAGCTGGGTGATATCGATCTCGACCTGGCCAACCGGGTGAAGGCCAGGATCGAGAGCGACAAGATCACCACCGTCAGGCTGGATGCCGCCAGCGTCGAGGAGGTCGAGAAAGCGGCACAGGGGGTGGATGTCGTCATCAACCTGACGCTGATCCGGTTCAACCACAACGTGATGCAGGCGGCGCTGAACAGTGGCGCCCATTACGTGGATACCGCTTTGGGCGATCCGGTGTGGGATCAGTTTGTGGCTGGCGAGCCGATCGCCCTCGACCGGGAGTTCAAAGATGCCGGGCTGACGGCGCTGGTCGGTTGCGGCGCGACGCCCGGTATCACCAACGTGCTGGCCCGATACGTCTGCGACAAACTGGATCGCGTGGACGAGATCCGTGTCAGGCTGGGTGAGAGGGAGTGGGGTGAGGAGGAGGTAGTCAGCGGATGGGACCCAGGGTGGGCCCCCGAGGTCGCGCTCACCGACTATGCGTCCCCGTCGCCCGTGTTTGAGGATGGGCGGTGCGTCGAGTATCCGCCTTTCAGTGGCGTCGAGGAGTACACGTTCCCAGACCCGGTCGGTCGAATCACGATCGCTCACCACGCCCACGAGGAAGCACCGCTTCTGGGACGTTTTATCGGCAAGGGGCTTGGGTACTGCGAGTTCAAGTACCCGATAGACCCTATTGCGGGCGCGCTGGTCAAGATGGGTTTCGCCAGTGAGGAGCCTCTGGACGTGAAGGGCGTGCAGGTGGCGCCCCTCGACGTGATCTCGGTGTTGGTGCCGCGGCCGGTTGGCGCGTTCTTTATGGAGAGCGAGGAGACCGTCCAACTTCCCCTGCCCTATGCCTACGCCCTGATCGTGGAGGTGAAGGGGGGTAGGTCCGGAGAGGACGTCACGTACAGGCTCACTGTGGTGCTGCCGCCCTCGGCCGAGGAGCGGGGGACGATATTCGCGCGCCTCGGGACCGTCCAGATCTATATTGCCCTGCCCGCAGCCATTGGGGCCAAGATGTGCGTCGAGGGCGTGGCAAAGGGTGTGATCGCCCCCGAGTGCCTCGACCCGATGGTCTTTTTGAAGGCCATGTCGGATATGGGGGCTCCGTTGAGGTTCACGGAGGCATGTATCAGGGAAGTGGTGGTCTCGTAAGCTGATGCGGGCTGGATGTGCGCACATGAGGGAGGAAAATGAAAGGATTTCCACTGATAGAGACAAAGGGCGGTGCTCTTGAACGGGGCCGGCAGCACGGTGAGCAGGCTAGCGATCTGATCCGGTTCAACCTGGAGGGCTACCGCCGACTGTTCGATTACAACACCGGCCTGGACTGGTCACAGGTTCTGAGCCGGGCGCGGCAGTACGAGCGCCCCATCGAGGAATACGCTCCTCATCTGTTCGAGGAGATGCGCGGCATCGCCGAGGGGGCTGGCGTCTCGCTGGACGACATCCTGGTCCTCAATTGCCGCACCGAGATCCTCTCGATGGGGAGCATCCCCTTGCTGGACGAGTGTACGGCTCTGTTTGTCGCCCCGGAGGCGACCGCCAATGGCCACACGTACGTGGCTCAGAACTGGGACTGGTCTAATGTGCTGCGCGGCGGCACGGTGTTGTTGCGGGTCGAGCAGCCCGATCGCCCGACGGTATTGACGCTCACCGAAGCAGGAATGGTGGGCAAGATCGGCCTCAACAGCGCTGGGGTGGGCGTGTGCACTAATTTCCTGCGGCACGATCACCGGCGCGCCGGCGTGCCGTTCCACGTCCTTCTGCGGTCAGCGCTCGAAGCGGATCGGCTGGGCCTTGCTGTCGCGGCCATCTATCGAGGGCGGCGCGCCGACTCGGGCAACTATTTGCTGGCCCATGCCGATGGTGAGGCGGTCAACCTGGAGGCTACACCGTCCGATGTCGGTTTTCTGCATCCCCAGGATGGGGTGCTGGTGCACACCAATCATTTTCTCACGCCGCGTCTCCAGGCTGGCGATGTGGGCATCGTGGACTCGGACAATACGCTGGCACGATATGGAAGGGCGGTTCGCCTGTTGAACGGTAGTTCCGGAAAGGTCACGCTGGAGGTGCTCCAGGATCTGTTTCGCGACCATTTTAACTACCCCCACGCGATCTGCCGTCACCCTGCCCCAACTCTGTCCGAGATCGAGCGGGGTGCCACGTTGGCCTCGATGATCATTGATCTAACCGCCGGTGAGATGTATGTCTCGATGGGAGAGCCGTGCCAGGCAGAGTACACCAGGCTGTGCCTGGATAGAGTAAGCGTATAGAGAATGAGCATTCGCCCCCGAGGATGAGGGCTAGAGCAATCTTGGGATAGGTAGCAAGAGTATAGGGAATGAGCATTTTGCCCAGGGTGGTGGTGAAGCAAAGCGGTGGTCGGTTGCCGGGAGAGACGCGCAGCCACCTGCGACGCAACTTTACGCTGGGCGTGATCAGCGGTGTTGCGTACAACCTCTACGTTACCGTGCTCAGCACCGAGTTGGTGATGACCTGGTTCCTGAGCGAGTTGACCGAATCCAATCTGCTCATCAGCCTGCTCGTTCCTATTGAACTGGGGAGTTGGTATTTCCTGCAACTGGTTCTCTCGGGCTATGTACAGCGCCGGCCCCGTACGATGGGGCTGTACCGGGCTATGGCCGGTGTCCGCGTGGTTGCCTTGATCGTCCTGACCCTGGCTACGCTTACTCTGGAGGGAACGTCCGTACTGTTGGTCGTTTTCCTGGCGGCGTTCACGGCGAACAGTGTGGCGGCTGGCGTGGCGGCATTGCCGTTTCTGAACGTAGTGGCCAAGACCATTCCGCCCACCAAACGCGGGATGTACTTTGGCTGGCGGCGTTTCGCGGGCGGCTTTCTCGGGTTGTTCGGTGGTGTGCTGGTCAAGGTCATCCTATCTCCCGGCTCCGGCCTGAGCTTCCCCGACAATTACGCGCTCCTCTTTTTCCTGGGCTGCCTGGTCACGATTGCCCTTGTAGGGACGTTCAGCTTTGTCGTGGAGCCGGCCGAATTCACCGACTCACACCGGGCAGGGCTGGTCGAGCAGTTCCGGCGTGCCGTGCGCCTGCCGATGCAGGATCGCAGCTATAGGCGTTACCTGGGGCTGCGCCTGGCCATCGTGGCTGTTGGCTATGCGTTGCCGTTCTATGCTGTGTATGCGCGGCGCGTGCTGAACGCACCGGAGGACAGGGTTGGGGTATACATCATCGGCTCGACCACGGCGAGCGTGCTCTCCAATCTCGTCGCAGGTTATCTGAGCGACCGATACGGTAACCGTCTGTTGGTACGGCTGGCAGCCTTGACCGCGGTACTACCGCCCGTTGTGGCCTTACTCATCGCGCGGCTGCCCGAGATAGCCCTGGATAGAAGCATGCTGTTTGCGCTCGTGTTCGTGTTTCAGGGTCTGCACACCACGGCCCAAAGCATCGGCAGCAATAACTATGTGTTGGAGCTGGTTCCCTCGATAGAGCGGGTGCTGTACATCAGCCTGGCTCACGGTATCGTCGGCCTGGCGCTTTTTGTCTCACCGCTCGGCGGGGTCATCGTCGACTGGTTGGGCTTTGAGCCGTTGTTTCTGTTTGCGCTGATCTGTGGTGTCGTAGCCGTGATCCTGTCGCTGGGACTGGGGGAACCGAGGAAAGCGTCGGCTTCGGTCGCTTGATCTGTGTGTCTTTTTGTTAGGTTAGCTAACTATCGAAACTGAAAAGAGGGAGGTTACGATGAAGATTCTATCTCTTGGTGGGGCTGGCGCCGTGTGCGAGCACGCCACCCGGGACCTGGCCGAGTTCTCTGACTTTGACGAGATCGTCATCGGTGACTATAACGTCGAGGCGGCGAACAAGCTGGCGGCCGATATCGGGGATCCCCGGGTAAAGGTCCTCAAAGTGGACGCTGAGGACTATGATGGGTTGGTCAAGACGTTTGGAGGCTTTGACGTCGTGCTGAATGGCCTGCCCTGGAAGTATGATCTGGCCGTGACCAGGGCCTGTGTTGAGGCGGGTGTCAGCGGCCTGGACGTATCGACGGAAGAGACCCAGTGGGACTATGATGGGGCTGCCAGGGAGAAGGACATTATCTTTATTCCAGGCGTTGGAGCGACGCCCGGGATCACGAACGCGATGGCGCGGCGGGGCGCCGATCAACTCGACGAGGTGGACGAGATCCAGATCAACTTTGCCGCCTTCCGCTGCCCTGCTCCGGCTCCAGGTCTGCTCATCACCTTCCTGTGGGAGTTCCATCCCCAGATCGATAGCCGCCTGTATTACAAGGATGGCGAGTTCCACCTGGTCGGTCCGTTCGAGGGTCTCAAGACGGTGACCTTCCCAGGTCCTATCGGGGAGCAGGAAGTGTGCTACATCCCGCACCCAGAGACCCGCACCATGCCCAAGAGCCTGGGCGCCAAGGCGGTTTCGGTCCACGGCTGTTTCCCACCCCAGGCGATGCAGTTGGCCAAGACGCTGTTGGCGTGGGGACTGTACGAGGAGGAGACAGTTTCCGTCAAAGGCGCCGAGGGCACGCCGCTCGAGTTCATGCACGAAATCCTGATCCAACTACCGACGACCAAAGAGACCCCGCTGTGGGCCTATGGGCTCGTGGTCGAGGTGTTCGGCAAGCGGGACGGGCGCGACGTCAAGGTCAAGTTGTGGAACCGGCACCCATCGATGGCAGAGTGGGGGGGCAAGGCAGCCTACTATAAGAACATTGCCATTCCCCTGAGCATCGGTGCGCAGATGATCGCTCGGGGCGACGTCGAGTTGAGGGGAGTCCTTCCGCCCGAGACGGCTATCGACCCCGATATCTTTTTCGCCGAGTTGTCCAAGCGCCGCATCGAGATACACGAGCAGGTAGAGTTTTATCAAGTGCTGGGAGCGGGTCGCTAAGACGCAGACACTATGCGACCTGAGACCAGAGACCGCTATTCAGATCACTAGGAGGACCCAATGAACGAATCTACACCTAGACCTGACGTGCCTGAATCCTATATCTCTCCTGTGTGGACGCGAGTCACGCCCATCCTGGCGGAGCGAGCGGAGGGCGCCTACGTCTACGACCAGGATGGCACCCGCTACCTGGATTTTACCTGCGGTATTGGCGTGACCAACACCGGTCACTGTCACCCACGGGTGGTCCAGGCGATTCAGGAGCAGGCGGCCAAGCTCCTGCACGCGCAGGTCAACATCATCTACCATCCCCCGCTCCTTGAGCTGGCCGAAGAGCTACGGGCGATCGTGCCGCAGGCGCTCGATTGCTTCTTTTTCTCCAACAGCGGGGCAGAGGCGGTGGAGGGGGCTGTCAAGCTCGCCCGCCACGCCACCGGTCGGCCCAACGTCATCGTATTCCAGGGGAGCTTTCACGGTCGAACTGCTTTGACGATGGCGATGACCACGTCCAAGACCATCTACCGGGTCGGTTACCAACCGCTACCTGCGGGTATCTTTGTCGCTCCCTATCCCTATGCCTACCGTTTTGGATGGGGCCCTGAGGAGACTCAAGATTTCTGTTTGAACGAAGTCGAGTTCTTGCTCAAGACCCAGACCGCGCCGTCTGAGACTGCCGCCATCGTGGTTGAGCCGGTTCTCGGCGAGGGCGGCTACGTCGTGCCACCGCCGGGTTTTCTCAAGGGTTTGCGCCGCATATGTGATGAAAACGATCTCTTGCTCATCATCGACGAAGTCCAGTCAGGCTTTGGGCGCACTGGCAGGTGGTTCGCGCTGGAGCATTTCGTCGTAGTGCCGGACATCATAACGATGGCCAAGGGATTGGCATCCGGCCTGCCGCTCTCCGGGGTGGCTGCCCGGCGCGAGTTGATGGAGCGCTGGATCCCTGGCTCCCACGGCGGTACCTACGGCGGCAATGCGGTGGCCTGCGCCGCTGCCGTTGCCACTATCCGCACCATCCGCGATGAGGGACTGCTGGAAAACGCGGCGCAGACCGGGGCGTGGTTGATGGATGAGCTGCGGGCGCTCCAGTCCGAGTTCCCCGTCATCGGGGATGTGCGTGGGCTGGGTCTGATGATCGGCGTCGAGTTCACCGCTGCCGACGGGTCACCCGCTGCCGATGTGGCCAAAGCGGTCGTAAAGGCATGTCTGAAGCGTCGCCTGATGCTGCTCACCTGCGGTCCGTGGGGGAACACTATCCGCTGGATTCCACCCTTGATCGTCACCCAGGAACAGGTATCGCAAGCCCTGGTGGTCTTTCGAGAGGCACTAGCGGAAACGGTTGCCTAGGGCTATAATAGGAGGGTATCATGTCTTTACCTGAAGCGCTACTCTATCTCACCGAGTCCGATGTCCAGCGGACGTTGACGGTGGCGGAGGCGGTGGACCTGGCCGAGAGAGGCATCAAGGCCGATGCGGCCGGTCGCGTCGCCGGCAACAAGTTCTATATGGACGTGGGCGAGGCTGGCTTTATCAAACCGTTCTCGGGCTATATGCTCGGGGAGGAACTGGCCTTTGTCAAGACTTTTAGTTTCTTTCCTGGCAATCCGGAGCAGTTCGGTCGGTCGACGACATCGTCGATGGTGCTTCTGTTCGATGCCGAGACGGGCTTTCCGGTCTGCCTGATGGAGGGTGGTTGGGTCACCGCTCTGAAAACGGGCGCCTCGTCCGCCGTAACCGCTGTCTATCTGGCCCGGCCGGACGCGGCGACGGTGACTATCTTTGGCGCAGGGACACTGGGGCGTATGCACCTGCGAGCTTTGACCCATCGGTTCTCTCTGTCTCGCGCCTTTGTCGTGGACATTTTGCCTGAGGCAGCGCAGGCGTACGTGGCTGAGCTGGGGGCTGAGGTGGACTTTCCAGTGGAGGCTGTCTCGCTCGAGGAGCGGGAGCGGGCTGTGTGCGATTCCGATATGGTCTTTACCGTCACCACCGGTGATCAGGCGCTGGTGGAACGGAAGTGGTTGCGCCCGGGCGCTTTTGTCGCCCGATTGGGCTCATACCAGGAGGTGGCACTGGACGTCATCACCGATGTCGACAAGGTGGTGGTAGACAGCTGGACCTACGTTCGACCGCGCATCCCTGAGCTCAAGGTGCTGGCTCAGCAGGGGAGGTTTGGACCCGAGGACGTGCATGCCCAGTGGCCGGACATTGTGGCCGGGCGGAAACTGGGTCGGGAGTCGCCTGACGAGATCATCACCTATATCGCCCTGGGAATCTGGGGCGAGTACGCGGCCATCCTGCCCGAAGTGTATCGGAGGGCGATGGCGTTACATCTGGGGCGGCAGCTTCCCTTGTCCTAAGGTCGATCAACCGATACTTGGAGGAAGATGAGGAGATCGTGGAGGAGGGGGATCTGGCATAGCCCTCGACAGTGAGCGGACAATTGCAGAGCGTTTGTAGTGATATCATAAGGAGAAAGACATGACACGCAATCTGAGTCGGACACAGGAGCTTTTCGCCAAGGGAAAGCAGTTTATGCCCCATGGGGTCAACTCCAACTTTCGTTATTGGGGGGATGAAAGCACCCTGGTCATTCTACGGGGTGAAGGGTCGCGTATCTGGGATATGGATGAGAACGAGTATATCGACTACCGACTGGGCTTTGGCCCGATCATCCTGGGCCACGCCTACCCGGCGGTTGTAGAGCGAGTGACGGAGGCGATCCGGGATAGCACAGTCTTTGCATGGACGACGCCCCTGGAGATCCTGGTGGCAGAGCGACTCGTCCGTATGACGGGCGTGGACAAGGTGCGGCTCGCCAATAGCGGTACCGAGGCGACGATGCACGCTCTGCGCATCGCTCGCGGGTATACCGGGCGGGAGCGCTTTATCAAGTTCGAGGGCCAGTATCACGGGATGTACGACTATGTGCTTTTCAGTACCGCTGGCGCACCGGCCCGCCTGATGGGCTCTCGCCGTGACCCCATCAACGTCCAAACCAGCTCCGG
>CAYUIS010000157.1:0-11388 GCA_964444825.1 uncultured Anaerolineales bacterium
CCTGGACAGGTTGTCCGTGGTCGGTACCACATCGTCGCCCTGCGGAGCCAGGGTGGCATGGGTGCTGTCTACGAGGCCAAGGACACCATTCTGGATGTCGCCTGTGCGCTCAAGGAAATGGTGCCCTACCCTGGTACCATGGGAACGGCGCTGCCTGACCTCCGTGCACAATTCCGTCAGGAAGCCCAGGTTTTGGCAGAACTTCGGCATCCTAACCTCCCCCGCGTCACTGACCATTTTGAGGAGGACGGCAACGCGTACCTGGTGATGGATCTTGTCCGGGGCAGGAGGCTGGACGACGTCGTCGCTCAGGAAGGGAAACTATCCGAGGAGCAGGTACTTGCCTGGGCACGCCAGTTGATGGGAGCCCTCGCTCATTGCCACGCGCATAGGGTGATTCATCGTGATGTCAAGCCCCAAAACGTGATCATCACAGAAGACAATAGGGCCATACTGGTTGACTTTGGATTGGCCAAGCTGGTGGACCCCAGCAATCCGCGCACTCGGACCGTGATGCGCGGTCTGGGTACTCCAGAGTATGCCCCCCCCGAACAATACGATATGAAACAGGGACGCACCGATGCTCGCACCGATGTCTACTCCCTGAGCGCAACTCTATATCATGCACTCGCGGGAGAGCCACCGCCGATGCTGTCAGAGCGGGTTATTAATCCCGAAAGCCTCATTCCAGTGCGTCAGCACAGGGATGACATCACCCGCATCACCGACTGGGCGATCATGAAAGCTCTAAACTTAAAACCAATTCAACGCTTTCAGAGTATCGCAGAGATGCACAAA
The DNA here is from genome assembly GCA_964444825.1 of uncultured Anaerolineales bacterium. GTDB lineage: Bacteria > Chloroflexota > Anaerolineae > B4-G1 > B4-G1 > CAYUIS01. The sequence goes on from CAYUIS010000157.1 coordinate 799, forward strand.
GCGCTGCTCGGTGAACCGCTGCCGGAGCAAACGGAAAGCGTCGTGCAGACCAGAGGCGAGTCAAACACAGCGTACCCTTCCCAGGCTACCGCGATACTGAGCGTCAGGGGTTTGAGAAGACTCCAAACCAGATACCCAATTCCGACTGTGCTTGTGATGGTTGCTCTCTTGTCCCTGATCATAGTGATCACCTCGTGGGCAGCCGGCGTACTCGGCCCTGGGAGCGTCGCCACAGCCACTCCGACCCCTACGACCACAGCCACCGCGATTGCCACCCTCTCTCCAACGACCACCTCCCCCCCCACAGAGACACCCACCGCGACCCCCACAGCCAGTCCCACGCCAGAACCGACCATGCTCCCCACAAACACGATTACAGTGCCTGCGATCGACCTCTCACCACGCCCGAGCACGCCAACACCAACAGCGACCCCCAGGCCCATCCTCCCCACGTCAACGCCGACGCCGGCGCTACAACCGACAAACACCCTCAGACCCCGTGGGCAGCGACCTAGCGCACCAACCCCCACGCAGCCGCCCCTCATATCCTCACCTACTGAGCCAGCTCCGGCAGGGCCTACGCCAATGACGGCGCCGACCGATCCGGGTTAAGCAGACCAACGAGGAGCCACTAGACGCGACCGGAATCGGCCACCTCGTTTCCAGTGCTGGCCTACTGATTGCCTTTTTCCCGGTTTTTCGGTATAATCCGGACATCATTAGCTTGGTGAGATGGGTGAACATGGAGTTGTTGTTTTACACCTGGAGATTCCCGACCTACATCTATTCCTGCGGATTGTGGCGCGGCAGGCGCTAGGCTGCGTGCTGTTCTGCGTGCAATCCGCATTCCCTAAACCCACACTCGGTGGGTTTTTTGTTGCCCCAGACATCCCGGATTCTGAGAGAGGAGAAGTAAACGATGAGCAAACCAACGATTGACCAACAAGTCGCCATTCTGATGCGAGGTGCAGAGTATGGCGATGATCAGATCAAGGACCATATGCGCGCAGAACTGCACGAGCGACTGATCGAAGCGGAGAAAACACAGCGCCCCCTGCGGGTCTACGCCGGGTTTGATCCCACAGCCACGTATCTGACGATTGGCCACACTGTGCCCATGCGCAAGCTGCGCCAGTTCCAGGAATTGGGCCACGAGGTGACGTTCCTCATCGGCTCATTCACGGGCCTTATTGGTGACCCCAGTGACACGACCGGTGCGCGGGCTCGGCGGACGCCAGAGGAGGTGAGCGAGAACGCACGCACCTACACCGCCCAGGCGTTCAAGATACTCGATCCAGACAAGACCATCGTACGGGAAAACGCCGAATGGCTGAGCAAGCTCACGTTCAGTGATGTCATTCATTTGGCCTCCTACTTTACCGTTCAGCAGTTTCTATCTCGGGAGAACTTTGCGCTGCGGCACACAAATGGGGATGCCATCTGGCTGCACGAGTTCTTTTACGCCCTGATGCAGGGATACGACGCTGTGGCCCAGGAAACCGACGTCCAGGTGGGCGGCACTGATCAGCTATTCAACCTCCTGGCGGGCCGCAAACTTCAGGAGGCATTCGGGCAACGTCCACAGGTATGCATCACGCTGCCAATCCTGGTGGGAACCGATGGACACGTTCGAATGGGAAAAAGCAAAGGGAACTATGTCGGTCTCACAGAACCCCCCGAGGACAAGTACGGCAAGACAATGTCCATTCCTGATTCAGCTATGCGCAATTGGCTCGAGCTGGTTACGCGGTGGGCGCCGGAGCAGATCAATGAACTACTGGACAAGGTGGAACGAGCCGAGATCCACCCTATGGAGGCAAAGAAGCAGCTCGCCTGGGAGATTGTATCCATCTTTGACGGGGATGACGCCGCTGGCGGAGCCGCCGCCCACTTTGAGCGAGTGCACCAGGAACGGCAGTTGCCAGAGGACGTACCTACTCGGGTTGTCACCGGCCCAACAAACATCGTGGACATCATCTACGACGCAGGATTCGCGCCGAGCAAAAGCCAGGCCCGCCGGCTGGTGCAGCAGGGAGCGGTCAAACTGGATGGCGAGCGTCTGACCAGTATCGAGGCGGATATCGAGGTGACGGAGCGAACGGTACTCCAAGTAGGGAAGCGCCGATTCCTCACATTGTCGCCAGGGTAGACCATTGAGAAGACACTGACCCGACTTGAAGGAGGATCTGATGAAGGATCGAACTGTCCTATGGGTGTTTCTGGCCTTTACGCTGGGCTTTGTACTGCCAGTATGTAGTTGTGTCGGCACGGGGTTTGTTGCGTTGACAGCCCTGGGTCGAGTGGCAGGCGAGCCGGTGCCAACGGCCATCGGCGGCGGTGACGCAGTAGCCGTCATCCGGCTCGACGGCACCATCACCAGTGGCGAGGAGGGTTATTTCACCACCACAGGTATTACGCCAGACCGTGTGGCCGATCTGCTGGAACAAGCCGCGGCCAATCCAGACATCAAAGCCGCGGTGATCCAGGTTAACAGCCCAGGAGGCAGCGTAGTCGCCTCCGATCAGATCTATCACATGTTCCTCGATTTCGAGAAACCAATCGTCATCTGGATGGGCGAGATGGCTGCATCGGGGGGGTACTATATCTCGTGTGGAAGTGACTATGTATTTGCCCACCCAGACACACTGACCGGCTCCATCGGCGTGATCAGCCAGTTCATCAATGTCGAGGAGCTGATAGACGAGATAGGGATAAACGTGGTGGTTATCACCTCCGGTCCACGAAAGGACACGGGCAGCGCCTTCCGGGAGATGAGTGAGGAAGAGCAAGCCCTGTGGAAAGAGATCATAGACCAGGTTTACGTCGGCTTTGTGGAAATCGTGGCCCAGGCGCGAGGGCTGTCAGTGGAAGACACGCGAGAACTGGCTGACGGCAGGGTTTACACCGGCAGACAGGCCCTCGAAGTAGGTCTGGTCGACGAACTGGGAATACCGGCGGATGCCATCGCCAAAGCGGCCGAGCTGGGTGGTATCGAGGGTGAACCCCGGATAATCGAATTGAGATCAGTGCCTTCGTTCCTCGACGCTCTGTATGGCTTCCAGACCCGCTCAATGGTGCCAACTCTGGACGAACTCATCGGATGGGCGGGTGTGCCATCCCTCGAGTTCCGGCAAGTGAGGCCATAGACTCGACCAGAGGCAGCAGCACAGCTCTATCCACGCGAGAAAGAAAACGTGAGACGCAGCGCCCGCGCCAGATCGGGCATCACGTCTCACGTTTTGCTGTTCCAAATGAAGAAAACGGGAACTGGCCAACCCCCTACAGCCTACGTCTCTGTTGTCGAGACGTACCAAGCAGCTACCCAACCCCGTTCCCCATCCTCTGTCTCCACGTAGAGCCATTCATCGAACCGCCCCACCAGCACCTCCGCGCGCGCCGGATCATCGTGCACCGTCAGCGGCGTGTTGTGTGCCAACTGCCGTACCAGCCGAGCGCTCACGGCAGGACGCTCCCGCATGTTCATATCCTGCGTGGGAAAGACCGTCAGCAGACCCGTGGGTGCAGGCCCGGGATCAGTCTGTACGTACCAGGCAGCCACGTAGCCCTCGCGGCCGTCCGGGATACGCACCTGAAGCCACTCACCCAATTCGCCCAGGATCGAGCGTGCGTCCCATGGATCGTCGAGCGCGGTCAGCGCTTCATTCGGCAGGACGATTGCGATGCGGCTCGTGTCCGGCGATGGACCGTTGCGCACGTTCAACGCTTCGGTGGTGTGGACGAGCAACGGAGCGGCAGGCTCGGAAACGGGCGCGGGTTCGACCACAACAAAGCTCGGGGCCTGTAGCTCCACGTACCAGGCCGCCACCCAACCTCGCTTTTTCCCCGACGTCTCAACGTAGAGCCACTCACCATATCGCCCCACCAATGCCTCTGCCCTCTCTGGATCATCATGAACGGTGAGCATCGTGCTCGCCAACAGCCGTTCGACGCGCCGAGAGCTTGTGGTTGGCCGCTCACGCATATTCATATCCTCGGTGGGTGACACCGTCAACAATGGTGGCAGCTCCGACCCCGGCTGTGTCTGAACGTACCAGGCCGCGACATAGCCCCTGCTGCCATCGGGGAGACGCACGTGCAACCATTCACCCCGATCCCCCACCTTTGCCAGCGCCGCGTGCGCGTCACCCAAGACCTCTAGCCCTTCGTCAGGCAGTGCAATTCCAACGCGGCTCGTGCTGGCCGAGGGACCATTGCGCACGTTCAACGCTTCGCTGGTGTAGACGGTCAGCTCACCCACCGGTTCAGGCTCAGGCTCCGGTTCCGGCTCCGGTGGCATCGGACCAGGGGATTGAAGTTGAACGTACCAGGCAGCCACATATCCGGCCATCCCATTGGCGCGCCGAATCTGTATCCACTGTCCATGCTGCCCCACCCTGGCGCGGGCAACATTGGCATCACCCAACACGGTCAACGCTTCTCCCTTGGCTATCCAGGCCAGGTGGGCCGAAGCGGTCGTGGGGCCAGACCGCAGCCGCACCTGGTCGGTGGCGAATACCGTCAGATCGCTGGGGGTCGGTGCCGCACCCTCCTGCAAGTAGGGCAACGGGTCGATCACGCCTTCTGGATAGCCCGGCGTCTTGGCACCGATCAGCTTTAGCGTGAGATGGAGATGCGGTCCAAAAGAATGGCCTGTGTTGCCGGACAGGGCGATCACGTCGCCGGCCCTGACGGACTGGCCCTCAGAGACCAGTGCCCTGGACAAATGCGCATATATGGTCTGATACTCTTGACCATTCACGGAATGCTGCAGGCGCACGTAGAGACCATAGGCATTGCCGTCGTTGGGCCGGATGTCGAGCACCTTAGCATCTGCACAGGCATAGACGTTAGCTCCAACCGGGGATGAAAAGTCAAGCCCTTCATGCCCGGCCTGGTTAAACTGGGCATAGAGCTGCGGGTTCTCGCCAAAACGCTGAGTGATGACCCGACCATCGACGGGCCAGCGTAACCGAAACTGTGCTGCCATAATCCCCCCCTGTTCTCCGCACGTGTCCTTCTTCGGATTTTCGCCTGTGATTATACTTCCCCTGACCTGACTGTCAAACCAGTTGGGGACCGATTGCGTCAGCCGACTGGTCCACGCCGGGCTGCGCGCTCAGAGTCTCACCACTGCGCCCGTGGTTCACGGCGATGATCTCTGCCAGGATCGCCAGGGCGATCTCGGCCGGCTTTCGGCCGCCCAGGTCAAGCCCGATTGGGCCGTGGATACGCGCCAGTTCCCCCTCACTGAATCCGGCCTCCCACAGCGCGGCTTTGCGCTTGGACTGTGTGGTGCGCGAACCGATGAGTCCCACATAAGCCGCCCGGCTGCGCAGCGCGATTTCAAGCGCTGGAAGGTCAAACTTGGGATCGTGGGAAAGGATCACCACGTAATGCCGGGGTCCCAATTCCTCGGACTTTAGAGCGTCCTGAGGCCAGGCTACGACCAGTTCATCCACGGTCGGAAAACGTTCGCGGGTGGCGAAGGCACGGCGTGCATCCACCAATCGCACGTGAAACCCCAGCGTCTGCGCCAGGCTCACTAGTGGCACTGCTACGTGCACCGCACCGACGATGATCAACGTCGGTGGTGGCGCAAACACCTCCAGAAACACCTCTCCCGCATCGCTGTGACGTAATTCGGCTGCCGGTCCGGGGAACAGCGCGGTCAACGTGGCGATAAGATGCGGGGATCTGACGATCCCGTCTGAACTGGTTTTGAGACGACCGTCGGGCCAGGCCAGGAGGTGAGCGTTGCCGTCGAGCCACGTCGCCAGAGCGACCGTCTCCTCTGCCTCCAGGGCCGCGAGCAACAGGCGATGACCATCCGCCAGAGGTTCGACGTACACCTCAATGGTGCCTCCGCAAGCCAGTCCTACCTCCCATCCCGTCTCATCGACCACGCTATAGCGCAGCCGCTTTGGCGGCTCACCGGAGAGCACCGCCTGGGCCTCCTGGAATACGGCTCCCTCTACGCACCCACCGCTGACCGAGCCCACCATCTGTCCCGACGCGGTCACCGCCAATCGTGAGCCCAACGGCCGGGGTGACGGCCCCTCAGCCCGGACCACCGTCGCCAGCGCGACCCGTTCGCCAGCGGCCAGCCAGCGGCCCAGGTCAGCCACTATGTCTCGCATCTCTCGCTCCCCCCATTCTAGTCCCTTGCCCCTATCGCTGCCTCTGCATAGGACACCACACAACTCCCAATGTTCAATCGCTCTCGCGTCTCAGGAAACCAACCAACTGGCCCAGACCCATGATGGCAAGCAGCCCCAGCAACAAGATCATACCAAAGCCGATCCTTAGGCTGAGCGCCAGAGCGACAGCGCCGAGCAGGAGACCTATGCTGCTGACCATCAGTAACCGCAGGAGGTGACGCCTCTCCAGTTCGCCGTCCCCTGCGCCCTGCTGGGCAAACTCCAGTCGCCGGGAGAAACGATCCAGATCCCACGCGCCCAGCGCCGCCGTCACGCCGAGCAGCATCCAACCGCTTCCAACGCCAATCAACAGGCCCAGCGCCGCCGTGACGAGAAAGACGACCAGCATCACCGAATCCGCTCGCCACCTACGACGCTGCGCCAACAACCACACCCCACCGCAGGCAAGGATCAGCAACGCTCCGTTCCACAAGCGACTCGTCGCATAGCCCACTGCCAGCGTCGAGGCTGCCAGGATCGTGCTCGTGAGCGCCAAGATTCCTACAAGCGTCATCCTATCACCGGTCCGTGGAAACGAAACGGCGCACGACCCAGCGATACGCGGATCGCTTGATCCAGAGGAGTGGTTACCCGCCAGTCAACGATCCGAATGCCGGCGTCTCTGATCCGTCGCAGCAGCAGGGTCCGCTCCAGGTGGGCGATGCGAGTTGCCAGCACCACGGCACGCTGTGATCCAGCAGCGTCTGCGGCGAAGGCAACGTGATCAGGACTTATTACCAGGAGCTCGTACCCGCGCGCTCGCAGCCGAACGAGCATCGGCAAGTCATCCTCGCGCAGAGGGCTAATAAGGACGAGCTGCGACCGGGCGGGGAAAAGCCGCGTCGGGAGCGCGTCCAGATCCCCAAAGACCATGCTTTCCCCTGTCCTGGCCCGAGCCAATGCCCGCAGGATGCGCTCTCTCTGGATCTTGCCGTAGCCGGGCACCGTCCAATCCCTGAACCATCCGTAGACCAGCAAACCTACCCGGTTGCCATCGTTCAGGAAGGCATCCGCCAACGAGGCAGTAGCGTGGACCGCGTGCTCAAAGAGCGCGCCCTGCCGAACCCGGACGTTGGTCTGCTCCCGTGCATCGAGGATGAGCCCTACATCCGCGATGCGTTCCTGCTCGAACTCGTTGGTGAAAAGAGCCGGAACGTGGCGGGCGCTTGCTCGCCAGTTGATCCACCGCCTGGGATCGCCCCACTGATACTCCCGTATCCCAAAGAACTCGACACCGGAGCCACCCTGCTGGGCGGGAATAGAGCCGGCATAGGCTAGCGTTCTGCGCGGGCGTATCGTCACTCGCCGCAATCTTGAGACGTGCGGGAGAATAGTGAGCCGACCATGAGCCTCAATCGTCGCTCGCCGCTGAAAGAGCCCCAGGACGTCACTCACCGTTACTTGAACATCGCGGAAGTCAAAGCTCCCTCGCCTCCCCCTAACCGTGTATTCCAGCTCGACTATCCCGCCAGGCGGGAGCACGGCGAGGGCTCGAGGCGTGCCGCCAACAAACTCAAGCTGATTCGGGATGATGTCTTGTATAAATACCTCATCCAGTTGAGAGCCCTCATTGACGACCGAGAGCCTCACGACGACTAACACATCCTGGGAAACACAACTGGCGCTCAGAGTCCGTATAGTCCTCAACTGCGGTTTTGGAGGGCTATAGAGAAACACTGCTCCCAGATACACGGCGATAGGTATGGCCAACGCCACCAAATCACCTCTCAGCATCACCAGGCCGAGAAAGAGCAGCCCGTAGACCACGCCGCTCAGCAGCAGGAGCCTGCGCATCGAGATCTCCTCAGCTATCCCCCCTCAATCACAGGAACGGGAACAGAATCGACAATGTCGGCCACAACCCCCTCAGCCGCACGCTGTTTCATCCACAGATCGGGCTCCAGGATCAGCCGGTGGACGAGGACCGGTTGGGCAAACCGCTTGACGTCGTCAGGGAGTACATAGTCACGCCCTTGCAGGGCTGCCCAAGCCCGGGTGAGCTTGAGCAACGCCAATGAGCCCCTGGGGCTCGCTCCCACCGCTATCTGCCGGTGCTGACGCGTCCTGGCTACCAGAGCAATGATGTAGCGCTCGATATCTGGATCGATGTACACCTGCTCCACTGCCTGGCGCATCGCGATTAGCTGAGCACCATCCATCACCTGCGTGAGATCAAAACCATCGTGCTGGCGTTCGCGTCTCCGCCTCAGGATCTCGTGTTCCTCATCGGGCAAGGGGTAGCCAATCGACAGCTTGATGATAAAGCGATCAAGCTGGGCCTCCGGAAGGGGAAAAGTGCCTTCATACTCAATCGGATTCTGGGTCGCGATGACGACAAAGGGCTCGGGAAGCTTCATCGTCTCGCCCTCCAGCGTCACCTGGACCTCCTGCATGGCCTCGAGGAGCGCCGACTGTGTCTTGGGCGAAGCGCGGTTTATCTCATCAGCCAGGATGATGTTGGCAAAGAGGGGGCCCTTGCGGAGCGTAAAGTCGTACGTCTGGGCATCCGGGGAACGAGCGTACACGTACCCTCCCGTGATGTCGCCGGGGAGCAGATCAGGCGTGAACTGGATACGCTTGAAGGCCAGACCAAGCGTGGTGGCGAAACTCTTGGCGATCAACGTCTTCGCCAGGCCGGGATAGTCCTCCAGTAGCACGTGTCCGCCGGTGGTCAGGACAGCGGCCATGATCATCTCCAGGACCGTTCGCTTCCCAACTACAGCCCGTTCGACTTCCTCTATCACTCGGTCGGCCATGGTCGCCAAGTCATCGATTTTCATCGTCGTGTTTACGCTCACGTCAATCCTCCAATTGGCGCTCCAGGAACCGGATGACCCTCTCCGGATCAAGATCGAGGGGAGGGCTTGCCGCAGGCGATCGAAGACGGGAGACCAGTCGAGACAGACGAGGGAAACGAACACGTCGTGGAGACGCCAGTTGCTGACCTGCCTCAAAATAGGCCCTAATCTCTGGCGGCACATCCAGCCTATCTTCCTCGAGCACAAGGTGAGATTTGACCTGATCGGGGGCCAGCCGCGCGCGATAGGCCAGCACCTCCTGCGCCAGTCTTCCCAGGTGCTGTGCCAGATACCACCTGTAGTATTCCCCGCGTCCGGCCGACTCAACCCGCCTCGCCCAAACCGCCACCGCCCCTGAATACCCAGCCTCGTCTATGGGTGACTTCCGGACGGCTCTCCCCCGATGAGGTTGATCTCGTCCGACACTGAGGCTTCTCGCCGCCAGGTAAAGACACAATACGAGAAACAGGACCCACAGGAGCGCCTGAGGGAGGCTGTGCCACAGCAGTCGCCCCAGCCAGAGGAAATACAGAAACGGAACCACGATCATCTCGCGTGTCACGTCCCTCAGCACAAACATTAGGGGAATCGCCAGAAGTAGCACGAGTCCAACCAGCAGCAGCAGACGTCGGTCCACTTTGGCTCGGTTCTGTCGCCTGTCGCTCATTCTGACACCGCCCCGTTCGCCACCCGAGCCAGTCCTGACATTTCCGGCGGCCTATTGCCGGACGCCTCGACGATGGCCGTCAAACAGGCGACGGCTTGGCGCTCCTCCTGTGTGCCGAGGACCTTGGCTCCGTAGCGCACTTGCTCGAAGAGTCGCGTGAGCTGCCGAACCGGCTCGCCTGGAAAGCCCGCCTCCTCCAGCCGGGTCTCAAACTCCCTGGCCGTCATATGTCTCTGCCGCTCGATCCCCTGCTGCTCATTCAGGATTCGGGCCATTTCCACATAACAGCGCACCACGACGTTCTCCAGGTCCACCCCAATTCGCAGAGAATCCAGTGCACTCTTGGCCTGCCGGGCCAGCCGCTCCACAGGGTCAGCCATACGGCGGAGACGAAGACGACGCCAGACAAGCCAACCGCCCCCCGCGAGGAGGCCAGCAAGCAGAAGGGCCATGCCAAAACTCGCCACCAGGACAAGCCACCTTGAGGGCTCTGCGACAAACTCGGCGGTTGGCAACGGCGACAACTGCCCGGGTAGAGACAGCCCTCCTGGCATCAGCCCTTCACCTTCGTCCCGGGAGCGCTCAGCCAGTCCGAACGCCATCATATACGCCAGCGCCATAAAAACCACGAGCGACACGATCCCCCTGAGCACCTGTTTTCTGAATTTGGGCGAGATGACGAGAAGAACAATGGCCACAGGCAGAAGGAACCAAGCAAGAGCAAAGCTGACGCCGAACACGACAAGAAGGGCCTCCACATTCGCAGACGCTCCAGATGCCCCCCTCTCGGATGGTGCGCCTCCGCCAAGAGAGAAGGGACGGCCGGGAACAAGCTCCATCTCAGCCAGGCTGCCGGCCAGCAGGATCATGGCCAGGACCCCGATACCCGAGAGCAGAAGCGTCCAGAACCTCCTGGCCCTCGTGCTAT
>CAYUIS010000158.1:0-11070 GCA_964444825.1 uncultured Anaerolineales bacterium
CTGCCCCCGCCATTTATCCTGGCTTTTTGCCTCCACCTAATCCGGCCCGTAACACAACCGGGCGGCGGCTTATGCGCATACCGTTAAGCGGTAGACAGTTTGCAGTCTGGAGATCAGATTCAGTTGAAATGGGTTAGTCACGACCAAAGTTCATTCATATATGATTTTCAGAAAAATAATGATAAGGAGAAGTGATGGCACAAAATTATGAATTCCACGAGGGGTTTCTCTGGGGAACAGCGACAGCTGCTCATCAGGTTGAAGGCAATAATGTCAACTCAGATTTCTGGGTTTTGGAGCATATACCAGGAACAATAGTCAGTGAGCCTTCAGGGGATGCTTGCGATCATTACCACCGTTACCGTGAGGACATAAAGTTGTTGGCAGAGCTGGGGTTCAAGACCTACCGTTTTTCAATTGAGTGGGCCAGGGTTGAGCCGGAAGACGGTATGTTTTCGCCAGCGGTCATTACACACTACCGCGACATGCTAAACGCCTGCCATGAATATGGGCTTATCCCAATGGTTACACTGCACCACTTCACCTCGCCGCGCTGGCTTATGAAACTGGGGGGGTGGACCGCAGATGAAACGCCTGAGCGGTTTGCTCGGTACACAGCCTATGTCATGGAGGAACTGGATGGCCTGATTCCTTATGTTTGCACGCTGAACGAAGTCAATTTACCCGACCTGCTGGCATTTATTATGGCTGCTCGTGAATCAGCCGCAAGTCATGCGCCTGTAGGCATAAATGATGGGGAACAAGATGTATCCTGGCTAAATCAAGCAGCACTTGCTTTTGGCCTGGATGCAAGGACAGAAATACACCCTTTTCCCTTTACCTTTGTCAAACGTGGGAATTTTGTAGAGACGGCGCTTGCAGCTCACCGCATGGCAAGAACTACTATTAAGCGAATCAATCCGAAGACCAAAGTAGGTTTTTCGCTGGCACTTCATGAAATTCAAGCTCTACCTGGAGCGGAAGCCAAAGCGGAAGCTGTATGGCATACTCTATTTAGACAATATTTACCGACCCTAAAAGAGGATGACTTTTTCGCCCTGCAAAACTACACTCGAGACATTGTAGGGCCAGATGGCTCAATGCCCTTAGCCGAAACGGCTGAGCGTACGCAGATGGGTTATGAATACTATCCCGAAGCACTTGGAGGCGTGGTACGGCAGGTAGCAAAAGACCTAGACATCCCCATTATCATCACAGAAAATGGGGTGGCGGTTGATGATGATAACCGTCGAGTTGAGTTTATTGAACGTGCTTTAAAAGGGCTTCATAGTTGCATTAGGGACGGCATTCGGGTTGATGGCTATTACTACTGGTCGGCTTTTGACAATTACGAGTGGATTATGGGTTACAGCAAAACCTTTGGGCTGATTGCGGTTGACCGCAAGACCCAACAAAGAATGGTGAAAGGCAGTGCTCATTATTTGGGCAAGATTGCTCAGGCAAATGGGTTTTGAGGTGACAAATATTGACCATCTCATTTTATACATAACCCTATCGGCAGGTAGGACGGCGCGAATGATCGAGGCAGCCGAGGAATTGGGCAAGAGCGCCAGCGTTTCGAGGGCCTGCCAGATTCTGGGGGTTCCGCGGAACCGCCTGTATCGAGCGCGCCAACCGCAGCGCCGGCTTGCGCCGCGGCCGACGCCTGAGCGAGCGTTGAGCCTGGAGGAGAAAGCCGAGGTGCATCAGACGCTCAACTGCGAGCGTTTCTGGAATTGCTCGCCGCGCGAGGTGTACGCCACGTTGCTGGACGAAAGCATCTACTTGTGCCACTGGCGAACGATGTACCGCGTCTTGGAAGAACACGACGAGGTGCAAGAACGGCGCAATCAACTGCGACATCCTACTACACCAAGCCGGAACTGCTGACCACGGCGCCCGATCAGGTCTGGAGTTGGGAAGGTTAGAGATCCACGTGGCTATCTATTGAAGGTGAAGTGCACCTGACTTGCGCTGGAGCGGACGCGGCTACGCCACGCTTGAATCATGGAGCTTTGCCAGCTTGTAAAACGGGTTTGTAGAGGGTTCCGAGCCCGGTCCGCCGCGCCGCTCAGCTTTGACGTTAGTGCAAGACAAGCCACAAAGAGATTTGGTGAACACTAAAGACACAATTGTTCATGATGCAGCAGTGCAACAGGTTCGCGCTGTCATCGAAAGCCTGGATCGAGAAGGAGCGACCCCGATAGATGCCGGTGATGCGAAAGCTGATTTTCGTACGGTGACTATCACCACCAGAGAAGGTGAAACGCTTCAAAAATGGGTGCTAAACGAAAACGCCACACATACCATTGAAATTGGCCTTGCTTTTGGATTTTCTGCGTTGTACATTTGTGAGGGTTTGCTCTTGAATGGAAATCCCGATCCGAGGCACGTAACGCTTGACCCTTGGCAGTTATCAGGATATGCCAATCGTGGCCTTGAAATCCTTGAGGAAGCCGGAGTCAAGCCTCTTGTAGAGTTCCATAGTGAAAAATCACAACTAGCCCTTCCCCAGTTTCTCAAGGAAGGCCGGCAGTTCGATCTTGCCTTTGTTGACGGCAATCATCGTTTTGACGCGGTCTTCCTGGATCTGTATTACCTGGGGCATTTGGTGCGTAAGGGAGGGATTATTATCCTTGACGATTACAACCTGCCGGGCATCGAGCGGGCGGCATCATTTTTCGTGAATAATCTTGAATGGAAGATCGAAGAAACGTCACCGCCAGATGACAAGCATCACTGGGTTGTTCTTCGCACCTCAGAAGACGAGGACACCCGAGACTTCCGCTACTTTGTTGAGTTCTAAACAGAAAGTCGCGGTAGGAGCATCAAATACTATTTCAGGATCTTCTATGCAGAATCTTCATATAAAATGGCGAATTGATTTATCACAACATCTTGCAAAGCGCCTTGTGACTTTCGAGGGAATAAAGGCCATAGTAATCGCGGGCTCAGTCGCGCGTGGCTACGCCGACGAATACTCTGATGTGGAAATCCCGATCTTTTGGGAAACACTGCCCGATGACACAATCCGTCATACGATTGTAGCCACCCTGAATGCCGATTTCCTGTATACTTACGATGGTCCTGCTCGTGAGGACCAACTTCTGATTAAGGGCGTCCAAGTTGACTTATGGCACATTGCCATAACACATGAAGAAGCAATACTCGATGCTGTTTTACACGAACACCACTTTGACTTGAGCAGCCTCAATGCGCTAGATACAATTCGCTCTTGCATTCCACTTTATGGTGAAGAGATTGTTCGGGGGTGGAGACTTCGCGCACAAGAGTATCCAGACAGATTAGCGGAGAAGATAATTCAAGAACATATTGCTTCTTTCGGCATAGGGGAATTATTCATTATGGCTCAACGAAAAAATCCTAGCGCCTTCTATGCCCAGTTAAGCTTTCTCCAACAAGAAATATTCCTTGTTCTGATGGCGCTGAACCGAAGCTACTTCCCTACGTTCAAATGGCTCTATCATTCGCTTGAGTCAATGCAAATCAAGCCTGAGGCTATCGGCCACCGTTTTCGGCAAGCGTTTGAAGTATCCTACGAGGAGACGATTACTGACACAAAACTGATACTCGAAGAAACGCTTCATTTGGTAGAAAGGCAGTTTCCGCACATTGATACAACACCAATCTATCGTCACCTAACATACGTGCGTGCAGCTCATAATGCCAATGAACCTGTAAGTCTTTTGAAGTAATCCACAGAGTAAGGATCCATCGAATGAAACGCGGATTCTCCATTTTGATCCTAACGCTCGCACTGAGCGCAATTTTCGTCGGCGGCTGCGGAGCGACCGCCGTCCCACCCACCGCGACCCCGAAGCCGACCAATACAGCGCAACCGACGAGTGCGCCAACGCGCGATGTGGTGCACGAGGGCATCAGTTTCTCCTACGATGCCTCGCTCGCCAGCGACGTGATGATCGAGACTACCCCGCCCATGGAACTGCTCGATGGGGGCGGCGGCATCTTGCCGGAACACGTCGAGTTCTCTTTTGATGGCTACATCCTGCCGGATAGCTCTCACAGGCCATACATCCAGGTCTATCCCCTGAGCGGCCTCGACCCAGCCGTCGACGACGCTTGGACGATCGCTGAGCGATTGAAGCAATTGCTGGCGGAGAGACCGGAGGGAATGCCGGAGGCAGCCTCGAGTCTACCCGTCCTGCCGCTTCTTGGCGCGCGACAGGAGATGAATGCTCAGATCAAGTACGTGGACTTTGAGAACGGGATGGGTGTACGCTTCCTGACTCAGTTTGCCCACGGCACTGCCAACGTTCCAATCCACAACCGGGGGATGGTCTTCTCCTTCCAGGGCACAACGGCCGACGGTCGGTACTATGTGGCAGCGCTCCTGCCGGTATCACACCCCGTGCTGCCCGCCACCGCAGCAGACGCTGCGGAGGAAAGCTATCGAGACGGCTTCCCAGCCTACATCGGCAGGACGGAGCAGCAGCTCAACACGCAGAATGACGCCAGCTTTTTCCCCGATCTCACGTTGCTGGACGCGATGATCGCTTCCCTGTCAGTACACCCAACCTCACTCCCGTCAGTCAGCAAGTAAGTGGCCCTAGACGAGGACTGGCAAATCCGCGCGAACACAAGCCACGGTTTCAGTTTCCGCCACCCGGCCACCCGGCAGATCGAGGAGGCGTCCAACCGACGTAGACCTGCTCGGTGTGAGACGAGCAGTGTTGGAGACGGATAGCATCCCTTCGGCAAGCTCAGGACAGGCAGACTTGATCCAAATAGCTCCTTGGGATGATGCTCTTCCGTAGACTGACTCCTCCGTTTGACAAAAGAGATTCTTGGGTGCACAATAACGTCATAACGTCACCGCCGGACATGCAGCGCAACCAGGGTGCCCATTCAGGCTTCAGGTATGATAACCGAAACTCGGCATAATCAGTGTTTGTGCGGTTTCACAAGGTGCAATATATGATGAGAGAACTCACCAATTTTCAGATGATCGAAAAAGCGAAGGCTGTGCTTCGCCCCAGAAAGCTATCGAATGATAACACTGCTGGTGATGTTGCCTGTGCTTTACTCAGTTCGACAGGCAATCTTTACTTCGGCGTTTGCATTGACGTTGGGAGCGGTATAGGATTCTGTGCAGAACACAGCGCAATCGCGGCAATGATAACCGCTGGAGAAAGCAGCATCTCAAAGATAGTTGCGGTTTGGGGGGATGGCGTGGTGCTTCCACCCTGCGGCCGATGCCGCGAGTTCATGTACCAAATCGACAATACGAATCTTTCAAACACTGTTGTCATTCTGGGTGAAGACCGCGTTGTGAGATTAAAGGATCTTCTTCCTCACCCTTATGACGAAGTGTGGAACACATAGATAATCGGGGATACTGAAAAACCAGATAGCGCCCTCCACCGGTCACTGCGGACAAATGTGCCATAATCACAAAGGTGTCTCCACGCTCCTCTGAAACGAGTCCAATTTAACGGTGAACCCAACGCCCGGCCACAGGTCAGGCGTTTTGCTTTTCCGCTGAGACCGATGTCTCCCGCTTACCTGGCCATGTGACCAGGATGATCCTCGTACTGTTGACCAGTTGAAAAACCGCCCACGCGGACAGGCAAAAGACCCCCCGGCTGGCCGATGCGCCGGGGAGTCGCTTTTGCTATACTGTGAGCAAGAATAAACGAGAAAAGGCTCGTAGCAGACGGCAAAAGGAGATCACGATGAGCGACAGAACTCAAAACCACAGCCTTTCCTTGATGGGTCTGATAAAGCTGCTCCTGACCATAATGCTGGCGATGTGCTTCGTGTCCACGGCAGTCGTATGGGTGGGAGAACGTCTGGTGCAAAGCGCATCGGCTGCCGCGCCGGGTGAGGAATCCCCAGCCAATGGTACACCAAAACCAGACACCGAGTCGTCTCCTCCTCTATCGACCTCGCTGACGACTCCCGAGCCCACAACCACTGTGACACACACCGTTCCCACCACGCCTCCCGTCAACGAACCAGCCGTTGAATCAACCACGGAATCAGTCAACCAACTATCGTATACCATCCGAGAGGGAGATACGCTGAGCGGTGTCGCCCGCGCCTATGGCGTCAGCGTCGAGGATCTAATCGCAGCCAACGACATCACCAATCCTGACCTGCTCTACGTCGGCTGGACGCTCGTCATTCCGGATGGCAGCCCCGAAGCCGCGACATCGCCCCAGGAACCCGGCTCCCCCACCCCGACAGAGATTCCCGACCAGCCAACGCCAATTCCGGCGCCCGCCTCACCCGAGGGGATAGACGAGGAACGGTGGATCGACGTGGACCTTTCGGATCAAAGGCTGACAGCGTACGAGGGCGACACGCCCGTGCACTCCTTTCTGATATCTTCGGGGCTGCCCGCCACGCCGACGCCCGTGGGCCAGTTCCGTATCTGGATCAAACTACGCACCGACGATATGGCCGGCGCTGGCTACTACATCAAGGACGTCCCGTTCGTGATGTACTTTCACCAGGGGTACGGGCTGCACGGCGTCACCTGGCACGGCAACTTTGGCCACCCGATGAGCCACGGCTGCGTGAACCTGCCGACAGAGCAGGCGGAATGGCTGTTCGGTTTCGCAGACGTGGGGACTTTGGTCAACATCCACGAGTAGAGTGGTGAGACCTAAAACGCAGAGCTAGGGACGGGAGGCCGGGTGATGCCTCCCGTCTTACGTTCTACATCTCACGCAGAAGCGGCAGCTCGATCACAAAACGACTGCCGTCGTCGTCAAGCATGCTCTCGACAAAGACGCGTCCGGCGTGAGCCTGGGCGATACTGCGCACGATAGCCAGACCCAGCCCACTGCCTTCGAGGTGATTGCCCTCGCCCCGATAGAAGCGTTCAAAGATACGGTCCTGCTCCTCCAGCAGGATACCAGGGCCAGTGTTCCAGACCCACAATTGACCCAGACCCTCTGCCATCTCAGCCAGCCGGGCGCCGATCTCGACCTGTCCGCCAGCAGGGGTGAATTTCAGCCCGTTATCGAGCAGGTTTGACAGTGCCAGCTCGATCCGGCGGCGATCGCACCGAATCTGGAACGGCTGCAACGCCGGTTGGACCGTGAGGGATATGCCCTTCTCCTGAGCCATCGTCCTGAATGCAGCCGCCGCCGCGCCAATCAGCTCGTCCGCGTCGTGGTCTCCCAAGTCGAGAGTCACCAACCCAGCGTCGAGCCGGGATAGGTCGAGGAGATTGTGGGTGAGCCACTCCAGCCGGTCGAGCTGAATCTGGCTCTCGACCAGGAATTCGGCCCGAGCGGCCGAATCGTCGGCCGCAGCGCCCTGGAGCAGCTCGTTAAAGTTCTTCAGAGCCGTGATCGGCGTGCGCAGCCCGTGCGACGCGTCGGCGATAAACCGGCGCAGGCTGTCCCGCTCGGCCGCCAGATCGGCGAAACTGACCTCCAGCCGCCCGGCCATATCGTTGAACTGCCGGGCAAGCTGCCCGAACTCGTCCTTGCTCGTCACGGGCGCGCGGATCGATAGATCTCCTCCACTCATCTGACCGGCGGCGGCGGTCAGATTGCGCAGTGGTGCCGTGAGCCCTCGACTGACCAACAGTCCGACGATCAACGCCAGCAAGGCTGCGCCACCCCCGGCAAGCAGAAAGGCCTGCCGGGCCGTCGTCAGCGCCTCAGCGCCAAAGCCCGGCCCCCTGCTCAACTCCACGTAGCCCAGGGGATCACCCTCGCCAATCGGAGCCAAAGCCACTCGCTCAGAGCGAGGTGTGGGGTCATCCTCCTCGGCGAGCGCATCGGGGAAGGACATCGTGGACGTAAAGGTGCCGGCGACCGAGACCATTCCCACGGGCTGCCTGGCCCCGAACACGATTCTACTGCCCCACGGGTGTTCAAACCTGCGCACAACCACAAATTCTGCGTGGGGTGGCAACTGCTCAAAGATATCGAACGATCCGTTGTCCGGAAAGGGCGCGGTCAGCCGATGGGGCAGCAACATAAACGAGGTGCCGAGGGACGTATCGGATGATTGAATACGGACGCCCGATGGGGCAAGAATCCACACGAACGCATCCGAGGTGGCCGGGCGCCCAGAGTCAACCATCGTCAGATGGCGATCGTTGAGTATCCTCACCTGGACGTTTCCCAGGAAGGAGGCAGTGCGAACCAGCTCGCTCAGATCCGTTTGGCGCACGACGGGCTGCATGAGCGGCAGTGCCTGACGCGCCACCGCTTCGGCGTTCGACCTGAGGTATTCTTGCTCCTGCTGCTGCACGTATCGCTGAATCAACGACAAGGCCAGTACGCCCACCATACTGACCGTCAGCAAGGTCAGAAGCACATAGCTCGCCACCAGTCGCCACCGTATGGAATGGAACATGTCGATCCCCTCACATCTCCAAGAGAAAAAACAGCGTGTATCTGCGTTAGTCTGCGGCCAACCCTCTGCAAGTAAGCTCCCCACAGTTTTTCGCCACACTCATACGGTATTGTATCACAGACGGTAGACAGGGGAACTCGTGCGTGCCCCTGTCTACACTGCTTAGCGCCGTCTTTTCCTGGGATATACCCATCCAAATGGTCCCACTAGACATCTCCTCCACAGCAGTTTGCCTGGTCGGCGCCAAAGGGAAAGGGATGGTCAAGATCGAGTTCGTCCAGAGGAGGCAGCTCCAGGTGGAGGCCGTCAGGCGGCATCTCCCAATCAAAGTCATAGTTGTACTCGAACTCCTCGCCCTCGCGCTTGGGAAATTCGCCATCCCCGGAGTGAAAACGGCGCACGTGGATAAATGCCCCGATTTGCACGCCCAGGTAGGCCTTACCCTCTTCGTCCGGATGCTCAGCCAGTTTGACCTCGACGTCGCGCTCTTCACCATCCTCCGGTGAGACGAGTGTCAACGTCACCTGGTCTCCAGGCGCGTGCGCGGCGATAGCTTCAACCACGTCACCGGGCCCCTTGACCGGGTCGCCATCGATAGCTGTGATGACGTCGCCCTCGTTCAGCCCTGCTGACTCGGCCGGGCTATCCTCCGTCACGCTCTGAATGACGGCCCCCTGGAACATCCCTTCACTGGAAAACTCTGGGACCTGGCCGTCGAAGAATGGCCCATCATGCCGCCTTTGAAAAGGAAGCTGCCAACCCTCCATCCCGGGCAGAAGCGGGACGCGGGCGGAAGCCTGATACCGCACCCCCAGATAGGCCAGTCCCTTTTCCTCAGGATGCTGGCCCAGCTCGACGTCTACCTCGCGCGATTCCTCACCTTTATCTTGGCCAGGACGTTCGACTGTCAGCGTCACCGTATCGCCAGGCTCATACCCGGCGATCAGGTCGGCCAGGCTGTTTTCAGAGTCCAGTTCCTGCCCAGCAACGGACACGATCACGTCCCCGGGTTGAAGTCCGGCTTTGCTGGCCGGGCTGTCCTCCTCCACGCTGACGATCACGGCACCCGGCCCGACACCGTGTACCCTAACCATCAGGTGCTGGTCAACGCCTGGCATAGGCGCACAGGGAACCAGCCCTAGGTAGGGACTGCCATCGAGTTCACCCAGCGTCACCGTAAGCGTGCGCTCCTCGTCGCCGTGGAGTACCACCAACTCGACGTCATCACCGGCCTCGTATTCCCTGAGACGCGTCACCAGATCGGGCACGCTATCGACCGATTCGCCGTCGACCTGGAGCAGGATATCACCCCGTTCCACGCCCGCTTCATCTGCCGGCTCGCCCGGCACGACTGAAGCGACCACGATGCCCGGCTCCGGATCAAGCTCCTCTGGGATAGCCACCTGAATCGACTGGTCCCTACTCCCATTTAACCGCGTCATGGCATATACAGCGCCACCGCCGGCGACCGCGCCTGTGACCAGCACCAAGGTCAGCGCAGCCACCCATCCCAATACTCTCAAAACCCCCTTGTTCATCGAGACGTACCTCCTCCAAAAGTGTTCTAGTTCCCGAACGAGATCGAAATCGAGGGCAAACCAGGACGTGGGCCGGGGCTCTGAGGGATTGATGACCAATACATCAACCTCCCCTTCCCCCCACTCCGCAGTCCCGTCCGTCCAGCTAGAGCCAGTGTAGGACACGCATCACCTCCAGCGATATCCTAGCAGATGGTGGTTGCGCCATCATTATGGTTGTGTTAAGGTTCGATAATGGTCAACAGATCAGTTAGCGCTCAAACTTGTAGCCCACCCCACGGACGGTGACGATCCAGCGGGGGTTGGCGGGGTCGTCCTCCAGCTTTTGGCGCAGATGGCGGACGTGGACGTCGACGGTGCGGTCGCTGCCGACGTCGCTGGTATAGCCCCACACGGCCTCGATCATCTCATCCCGGCTGAAGGGGCGATTGGGATTGCTGACCAGATAGCGCAGGAGCCGAAACTCGGTGGGGGTCAGATCGACCAGCTTGCCCCGCCGCGTGACCAACAGCCGTTCCATATCGACCTCGACGTCGCCGAACCTGAGCCGATCTCCTACCGAGATGGCTGCCAGTTCCCCATACGCCCGGCGCAGGAGGGCCCGAATGCGAGACACGAGCACACGCAGGCTGTAGGGTTTGACCACGTAATCATCGGCCCCCAACTCCAGTCCCAACACCTTGTCCAGATCCTCATCGAGGGCGGTGAGCACCAGGATGGGCTGGCGTTTCCCCTCGGTCCGCAGTTGGCGACACACGTCAAAGCCGCTGATATCGGGCAGGCGGATATCGAGCAGGATCAGGTGGGGGTCGCGGTCGCGAGCAAAATCGAGGGCCTGCTGGCCGGTCTCGGCCCACAGCACCTCAAAGCCTTCGTCGGCAAGGCCGTACTCGAGCCCTCGCGCCACGGCGCGGTCGTCTTCAACGATGAGGATACGCTCTCCGGCCACTGCTAACCTCCCTAGGAAACCTGGTTTTCTGAGTTTAGCAAGGTAATCGGGTTTCGTCAAGCGGGGAACGTCGCAGTTCCGGTGATTGAACTTCCAGGTGATTCCCTCTTATTGGGATATTCTTATTGACGACAGTCGCCTATTCAGAGTTGTGTTGATCGAGCTCGCCAACTGAGTTGTTATCCTCCGGCAAATGGTGTTATACTATGGACACACATCCTC
>CAYUIS010000159.1:0-10977 GCA_964444825.1 uncultured Anaerolineales bacterium
CGAGACGACCATCGAGAAGGGACAGAACACGCTCTGTCCGGGCGCTCAGGCCTCGGTCGTGGGTCACAACCAGGAGGGTCTTGCCCTGGCCTACCAAATCCTCAAAGAGCGCGAACACATCGTCCGCGGTCACCGTGTCCAGGTTGCCGGTCGGCTCATCGGCGACCACGACGGCCGGGTCGTTCGCCAGTGCGCGGGCGATGGCCGCGCGCTGCTGTTGTCCACCGCTCAGGGCATTGGGCAACTTTTTTGCTTGATCCGCAATGCCAACCTGTTCCAGCAAGCGCAGCGCCATCTCCTTGCGGCGGCGGCGCTTGTAGATGTTGCAGAAATCCATCGGAAGTATCACGTTCTCCAGGATGGTCAACGTGGGAAGCAACTGGAAGAACTGGAAGATGACGCCAATGTTCCGCCCCCGCCAGCGCGCCAACTGGTTCTCGTTGAGCTTGTGGAGAGCCTGCCCCCCGACAAACACCTCGCCCTCAGTCGGCCGGTCAATACCGGTGATCATGTTCAACAGCGTGGACTTGCCCGACCCTGAAGGCCCTACCACGCTGATGAACTCACCTGGTTCGACCTTGAGCGAGATGTCCTTGAGAACGGTCACGCCCCCCGCGCTGGTCTCGTAGGTCTTGACGACGTCCCGCAGGTCAATCAGAGCACCGTTCGTTTCAGCCTCCATCGTTCCCCTCCGCTGCACTTGTACCCAATCGGTGGTTACAGTGTAGCACAAACATCCCCTCAGCGCATCGGACCGCTGGACAATCTCAGGATTGTACATATGGCCAATCTTGTGGATGGTCAGGTGACCAGACGTACCGGATCACCGCGGAGACACGGAGGACGCAGAGAGGGGACAGAGTTCTTATTATTTTTTCTTACCGCAAAGTACGCAAAGGCCGCAAAGTCTTTTTGGTTTCTTGGCGGTCTTGGCGGTGAAACAGGGCGAGATGGGGTTACTACAGTTGCCTTCCGGAGCATGGGGCGGGATATGGCTATCCCTTGAGAGCAATACCACTCAAGAGGGAGACTATCAGAAACGGGACACGGAGGAAAAGAGAAAATGGCCTATGCGGCTCCGCTCGCTCCGGATAGCCATATCTGGAGCATGGGGCGGGATCTGCCGATCCCTTGAGAGCAACAATAAGGGGGCAACGAAGGAAGAGCGGAGCGGGTATACAGAACAAGGACCGCCTTGGGGACGGTCCTTGTGAACATCTGGCGTAGAGGGACTAGAGCAAGGTCGATGTAGGACGAAAAAACGTCAATCCACGTCAATCTCTACCATCGCCGTCATGCCCCAGCGCAGTCCGGGGACGATCTCCTCCAGTTCCACGTATACCGGGTACACCACATCCCCCCGATAGTCCTGCGCCTGCAACCCGATCCGCTCCACCACGCCCCCCATCTCCTTCTCCGGCATCGCGTCCACCGTCACCACCACCCCTTGCCCCTCCTCCACCTGCGCCACGTCAAGCTCGGTCAGATCGACCGTCACCGCCTGCAGGTGATCCAAGGTCGCCAGCACGGCCGCTACCTCGCCGCTGCCCACTGCGTCGCCCGCGTCCATCTCCACCGCCGCCACGATGCCGCCGAAGGGCGCTGCCAGCTCGGCGTGCTCCAGGTTGCTCTGCGCTTCCTCCAGGCTCAGTCCCGCGGCCTCGATCTCTAACCCCGCCGCGTCGATCTCTTTCTGTAGCTCCTCCACATCGAGACGATCCGCCCCCTTCAGCAGTTCTGCCAGCGCATCTTGCGCCTCCTGATACGACTGCTCCGCCTGCTGCAATGCGTTGCGTACATCCTGCATCTGGGCTGAGCCCTGCTGCCGTATCCGGTCCAGATTTAGCTTGGCGTCGTCCATCCGCTCCTGGGCTTGATCCACGAACCAATAGTCCGGCTCCTCCCCCGATTCGTACATCTCCACCCTCGCCTCGTATTTGTGGACCAGGTCCTCGTACACCCCCTCCGCGTCCTCCAGGGTCTCGTTCCGAATCGGCCTATCCACTACCTCCGCCAGGTCGAGTTGCGCCGCCCTGATCGCCGCTTCCGCCTGCGCCACCGCGTGTTCCGCTTGGCGCACGTCCGCCTCGTCCGGCGGCTCCTGCAGTTGCTCCAGCTTCAGTTCGGCCTGGCCCAACCTCACCTCTGCCTGGTGGAGGCTCAACTCAGCCTGGGCCACCGCCCGCTCCATGTCGACCGTCTCCAGCCGGGCCAGCACGTCACCGGCGGCCACGGTGTCCCCCTCCTGGACCAGGACCTCGGTCACGTCGCCCTCGATCTCGAAGCGCAGCTCGCCCCAGCGGGCCGGCTCGATGACGGCTTCGGCCACCACCTTGCCGATCTCCTGGGAGACGACCGGCACGTCCTCGGCCGGCACGGTCTCGGCCTCTCCCCCTCCGCCGCAGCCCGTCAGCAGAGCAGCGATCGTCAAAACCAACGCCCCGATAATACAAACCTGCCTTTTCATCTTGACCTCCTAGCTAAAAATCGATTCGTGAATTCGCTCAAATCCCCGTCTTGGGGGTGGCCCTCGCCCCCGAGGAGGGGGCTAGAGCGATTTTGGGATACCTACTGGCGGCGCGCTCACTCGTACGCCAGAACCTCGCGGATGGTCAGGCGAGCTGCATTGCGGGCCGGCAGGAAACTAGCCAGCGCCGACAGCACAAGCACCCCGCCCAGCCACATAAGAAACCCATTGACTGACAACACAAAATCCAAAGGCGTCTGGAACATACTCGCGCCCACGACGTTGGCCAGCAGCGCGCTGATCGGCAGAGCCAGCACCGCACCCAGCACCCAACTGATCACGCCGACAAGCATCCCTTCAACGATCACCAGAAGCATGATGGCTCCATCGGAGGCGCCGATCGCCCGCATCACGCCGATCTCGCGGGTGCGCTCCAACACGTTCATACTCATCATGCCCATCAATCCCAGCCCTCCCACGAGGGCAATCAGCACGGCCATGACCAATAGGAAAGTGACCAGGATATCGGTCGTCGACGTCTGCTGAGTGACGGTCTCGGTCCCAGTGCTGATCTGTGATACCTGGATACCCGCCTGTTTGAAGCTTGCTTCGAGCGCTCTTGCCACCCGCTCCTGCGTGCCCGTATCGTTCGAAGCGGTGACTATCCGAAGATTGGACACGCGATCGATCTCATTCTGTACCCTAGCCAGGTATTCGTAATTGGCATACACGATCGGTGGAACGATATTGCCCGCCATGCGATATATACCCACAATCTGCCAGGTGGTCTCCCGATCGTTGATCTTGATCACGATCTCATCTCCCACTTTCAGATCCGGGCGCTCCGAGATCAGATGGTTGCCAATGACCAGGCCATTCTCATCCTCGGGCAATAACCATCGACCCGCCGACATCGTCGGGTCGATCAACGTGGACGCCGCTGGCGGAGCAAGGATTGAGACCTCTACAGCGGTAGATTTGTCGTCAGACAGGACCTCGGCAATACCCCCACCCCAACCCTCCACCCTCACTATCTCTGGTACCCGCATCGCCAGTGGCTCTACTCTCTCAAGCCGAAAAGGGCGGTCGAGGCTGACGTTTACGTCGGATAGGATGTATCCGAACGTCTGCGTAATTGCCGCATCTATGGCGGCGTGGAGATTGATCACGGCGATAAAGATCGCGCCCGCCAGCGTCAGCGTCGTGAGCGTGAGCGCGAGACGGGCCTTGCGGCGGAACGTGTTGCGCAACGAGATCAGCAAAGGTCGGGGCAAACGGCGGACGTTCTCCAACAGACGATCGAATAAGCCCCGACCAAAGCGTCCACTGCCCAGCCCATAGTCGCTGATCGCCTCCCGAATGGTGATACGCGTACCACTCCACACCGGAATCAACGCCGCTCCGACCGGCACAACGAGGGCTACCGTCGCCTGGAGCGCCAACGACCCCAACGGAAGACGAAATCGTCCCGGGCTAAAGTTGAGGAACGAGGCGACACCTCCAGCAACGTTGTACGCCATAAGGGCTGAAAGCGGAGCCGCGACGATCAGCGCCAAGAGCCCGAAGAAGAGCACCAACACGACGTACATACCCACCAATTGAGCCGTGCGACCACCGACGGCCTTCATGACGCCAATCTGCCGCACGTGCTGGGCAAGCAGAGCGGTGATGGTGTTGATCACCAAAAAACCGCTGAGGAAAACGGCCAGCGCCCCCAGAATCCCCATGATGGCGCCCAAAGCCTGGGTGATATCGGTGGCAAAATGCCGGCCTGGCTGGAAAACAAAGGTGAAGTACACCTCCCGGCCGCTTCTCTCGACCCTGTCCGCCACCTCGTCCGCTACCGCCCGGACGTGGGCCTCATCCTTAGGGTTCTCGGCGACCGTAAAGTACAGCCGGTTGTAATCTCGCGAGCCGCCAAGCCACTCTATGGTGTCCGGCGTGACAAAACCAGAGATCTGGCCAGAAAACGCGTAGGGGAAACCGGTCACATCGTGGACGATGGCCGCCACTTTCAGCTCACGCACACGCCCATCGGTCAGTTCGATCTTTAGCACGTCGCCGGACGCTATCGGCAACACCCCCAGCACGGACCGCTCGATAAAGATCTCTTCCTCCTCCAGCGTCAGGTCGCTGCCGGCGGTATGAGGGCGAATATAGTCAACTTGAATCTGCTCCACCGGCGGAATCGAGAGGATCTCGATAGGCACCAGTTCATCCGGACCAAGTTGGACGCGGGCCGTTATCCCACTCCGCCCTTCAGCCTGTCCCACGCTAGCCATCCGCCGGACGGCATCGACGAGATCGTCATCAAACGGTGCACAGTATAGAATCGCACCGTGCGGATTGGCAGACTGATAATCCGCATCCATATCGTTCAGAATCATGACAAAAGAGCTGCTCACAAAACCAACGGCGAACACACCCACGGCGATAGACAGCATCACCAATATGGTGCGAACTTTGTTCCCCCACAGGTCGCGCCAGACCTTACGCCATACCGTACTCATTAAAAATTCTCCTGCTTTGCCTCGTCACACGTTCGATCAACTGTGAAGGAGACGCGAGCGCTTGATCACGACAAGTGTCTCGTCGTCACACGCACCCTGATCCTTGCCAAACGTGGCAGCCGACTCGACGATCATCTCCGCCAGTTCCTGCGCCGGACGGGAAGCCTCCTGTACGACGAGCGCCTCCAGCCGCTCTTCCCCGAATTCCTCTTCCTTCTCGTTAATCACCTCGGTAATGCCGTCGGTGTACAGCACCAAGACGTCATCATCAGCCAGCGCCACCGTCCCCTCAGCATAGCCAGCATCCCTAAATAGCCCCATCGCAACGCCGGATGCTGTCAGATATTCGTGCTGACCGGTAGCCGCGCGGTAGAGCAAGGGAGGGTTATGCCCAGCCGACGCAAATTGCAGCGCGCCGGAGTCGAGGTCCAGGTAGCCCACAAAGGCCGTCGTAAACATCCGAGACTGCTGGTCGGAAATGAGACGCATGTTCGCGCGGTCTACCACGTCGCCCGGGACAAGATCGAGGCTCATCCCAAACCGCATCAACGTCACACTCAGCGCCATGAACAGCGCCGCCGGGACCCCCTTTCCAGAGACATCAGCGATCACCACGCCCAACCTCCCGTCGGGCAAAGCGAAAAAGTCGTAAAAGTCGCCAGCTACCTCCCTCATCGGCCTCCAGAAGGCGCCAATGTCCCAGCCAGCGTGTTGGGGAACGGTCAGGGGCAGAAAACTCCTCTGAATCGCCCTGGCTGTCTCCAATTCCTGGTTGATCAGGCGCTGCTCTATCTCCTGAGCATACAGCCGCGCGTTTTCGATAGAGATCGCTGCCTGCGTCGCCATCGCGGTCAGCAGCCGCTCATCGCGATCGGTGAACGGACCACCCTTCTTGTTCAGCAGTTGCACCACGCCTATGATCTTGCGCTGGGGATTGTACATCGGCGCGATGAGCATTGAATGGCACCGATAACCACTCAGTTGATCGAACGCCCGGGCGAAACGTGGATCGGTGTAGGCATCCTCGATGTTTAGCACCTCACCCGTGGCCGCGACGTGCCCGGCCAGTCCCTCCCCGAGCTGCAGACGAACCTCTTTCAGATCGTCGGTGCCGTCCAACAGCACGCGTGAAAAGAGCTCGCCCCGTGGTTCATCAATGAGATATAACGTTCCCCGTTCAGCGTTGATCGCGTGCACCAACTCGTTGACGATCAGCGTCAGTAGATCATCCAGGTCGACAGTGGTCGCGAGACCGTGGCTGACGGCCAGCATAGCGTCCAATTCTCGCACCGTGCTGGGCCATATAGCTCCGGGATCGAGGCGTTCAACGTTCTTGATCAAGGTAAGGGTGTTCGGGCCACCCAGCACCCGCGTCGTTCGGCGTTCTACGCCATCCATAAGGGTCTGGATAAAGTACAGCCCCATGCCGCCCGCGATGCGGGACTCGACCGGGGCGTTGAGGTCGAAAGGCCTGGCGTTCCGCGGATCAAAGGGGATGCCCCAATCGGTGAGGGTCACGTGCACCACGTCGTCCAGCGTCTCCACGCACACCAGGATCTCGCCCACCTGGTCCCGTGGGTACGCGTGCTGCACGATATTGGTCGCAGCCTCCTCCACAGCGAGATCGATGTGGAATAACGTCTTTTCGGTCAACTGTAAACGTTGGCCGAGGCCGTGAATAAAGCGCGAAATGGTGCGCAGGTTCTCCAGCGTGGCCTCCACGCGGAGTTCGCCCAGAAACACCATATGCGGACTCCTTTAGGGGTCCACCCTCTAGAAATCGGCAATGGCAGCGTCGATCGACTCATAGATCGAAAAGAACTTGTCGAATCCAATGATCTGGATCACGCGCATGACCTTGGGGTTCAGAGCGGCCAGCTTCAAGTCGCCGCCAGCCTCTTTATTCTTGGTGAGCACGTCAGCCAAGGTGCGCAAGCCGGCGCTGCCGATGTACCGCACCTGTGACAAGTCCAACACCATACGATGGTGTCCCCCGGATACCGCAGCCTGCAACGCCAGGTCCATATCGACAGCACCTTCGGTGTCGATGCGGCCTTCCAGCTCAAAAACCGTGACGCCGTCCTGGATACGTTCAACGATATTCATCCCTATCTCCTCCTAAAGCCCCTGTGTAGCAACACAGCGATCTGCCATCCACGATCGAGCCGCGCCGACGAAAGCTAGCACCTGATCAGCTTGACAATGATAAACAAGAGTAGTTGCCCATGGGGAGCGTTCTCCGCTTGTCAAAATCACCTGGATCAAGTACTAGTAGCCAGACGTCAATCGGCGGTCGATCTCGTTCTCCGCCACAAGGCGTCCATCGCGTAGTTCCTCAATGCGGGGGACCAAGCGGGCCAACTCTCGATCGTGCGTCACCATGATCAACGTTTTTCCCTGGTCCACCAACTCCTCGAACAGGGCAAAGACGAGTCCCGCCGACACGGTGTCCAGGTTTCCCGTTGGCTCATCACCAACCACGAGCTTGGGGTCGTTGGCCAGAGCTCGCGCGATCGCCGCCCGTTGCTGCTGGCCGCCCGATGCCTGGCTGGGCAACTTGTCGGCGATTTCTGGCACCCCTACAAGTTCGAGTAGCTCCATAGCCCGATCGCGCCGCTCCCTCCGCTTCCAAACCCCACAAAAGTCCATCGGCAACATGACGTTTTCGACGACCGTCAAAGTGGGAAGTAGCTGGAAGAACTGGAAAATCACGCCAATGTTCCTGCCGCGGAAGCGCGCCAGTCGGTTCTCACTCAACTCGTTCAGGCGTTCACCGGCAACCCACACATCTCCACTTGTTGGACGGTCGATGCCTGTGATCATGTTAATCAGCGTGGACTTGCCGGAGCCTGAGGGACCTACCAGACCGATGAACTCTGCACGCCCCACTTTGAGGTAGATGTCTCTCAGAACGGGGACCTCTCCCGCACCGGTCTCGTAGCTCTTGAACACGCCCTGCAGATCTATGAGTCCGCCGTTGGAATCTTTATCCATTCTGCCTCCTCCCTCTCACGCAAATAAAATCGCCGACGCTTTAGCTAACATTGTATCACGAAAAAGTGACGAATACAACAAGTCGGCAAGACAAATCCCCAGATGTGGACCACACCCGGGGAAGGACGATCAGGCTGACGGCGCGGATCGCGGGCACGGCGCGGATCGCGCGCACGCTGCCACTGGTCAGAACCTACCTAGGCCGCCATTTCGAATCCCTTCTCTTTTCCAGCACCGCGTCTTGGTTGCTGGGACCATTCGTCCGAGTCGATCAAACAGGTCACGATTCGATGCCACACAACCCTCGAAGGATAGGCATCTCTGGTGACCGTCGCCAGTATCCACCCGACCCAACGATCAAAGTCGTCCCGCTCTATGTGAGAAAACACACGCATATCACCATCCCGTTCGTATAGCCCTCCTGTCTATCGGCGAATTACACCTGGTATCTTCTATACCAGTATACCGGCTTGGGAAGGAAAGAGTTCAATTGATCTCGTCTAGAGGATAAAACTCTGCAGGGGCAGCCGATTGTGACTGCCCCTGCCAACAAGAGGAAGGAAGAAGTGGCATTGCTCGCCGCATCCCCCGATAGCAGCCCTGATCCCGTCGAACTGGCATCGAGAGGGTTTGCTTGCCACTAACATCATACAACAAAAACCCTCCGAACGCATCGGGCATGTGGAGGATTCTGCCGTTGGACAGTTGTCCAGTCATTTTGTGGACAGGTGTCCAAAAGCCCCATACAGGTCTCACCGTACCAACACTCCCCACACATCCCCTTCTCACTTTCTCACTACCTCTCCACACTCACCTCTCCCACGAGCACCCTATCCCCGGCCGGATTAGCAGCCACGTCCAGATACGGCACGTTGACTATGTGTGGGTACGTATACTGGCCGGCCCATACCTGGTAGCGTCCCGACAACAAATCGGCCGAGATCGGCACGGGAAAACGACTCAGCACCAGATCCCCAGGTCTCCAAGAGACCGTCGGGAATCCGGTCCCGTCGTGCTGGCCTTGCAACTGTCCCTGTCCATCCAGCAGATGCGTGAAAAAGTGGTAATTGCTTCCCGCCGGAGGAGGTGATCGAACCCACCAGGCCAACCATAGCTCCAGTGTCTCACCAGTCCGTGCAGTCTCCGGCAGACCGTATCCCAGGAAATCTACCCCGTTAGCAAAGGTCACCGGTTCCGGAAAGCGCGTCAACTCGGCAAAAATGTCCTCTCGATCGGGACCACTTCTTTGGAATACCCGATACGTCCACCCATCGGGCAGGGAGACGACGGCCGCGGGCCGTACGTACGCCATTCCCCCCAACCTCTTTGAGACCGGCTCAAGGTCGGAACCACGCCCACTCTCCCTCTCCACCGGTCCAACCAGGTAAACCGCCTGGGGGGCGTCCGGCACGGGAAGTGCCCAGCGTCCATCGGCGAAGCGGTGGGCGCGCCCATACAGCAGGGCGTCAAAGATGGATGGCACCTCGTCGACGGCGGGGTCCATCCCCGTGCTGAGCACGACAATCTCCCCGGAACCGGCCAGTTGCTGCGCTTGTAGCGCCGCCGCCCGAGAGTACTTGAGCGGGATCCCATACCCC
The DNA here is from genome assembly GCA_964444825.1 of uncultured Anaerolineales bacterium. GTDB lineage: Bacteria > Chloroflexota > Anaerolineae > B4-G1 > B4-G1 > CAYUIS01. The sequence continues at coordinate 9,570 of CAYUIS010000159.1, forward strand.
CCGGTGGTGGGATGTTGTTCCATAAAGACAAACAGCCGGGCAGTGACGAGAACCTGGAACCCACCCCACAGGAGTAAGGGCACAATCACGATCAAGGCAAAAGGGGATAACGTTTGACACAACGCTTGACCAAGCGGTCGCCAGTCAGGAGTCGAAAAACGGGAGCGCAGCAGTGCCTGGCCAAGCTCAACCCAACCGTCAACCAGAAGAATGGCGATAAGAAGAAACTGCACCGGATAGAGCAGAACAAAGTAATGGAGGTAAACGGGCGCAGTCGACCTGGTCTGGAGGAGAATGGGCACAATGAACCAGATAAGCAATAGACTGAAGGAGCGGCGGTCGTCCCCCCTCCCCCGAACGACACGCAGCAGTGCATACAAAAGCGCCAAGACCAAGGCGGCCATCATCACCGTATTGAGCCACCACAGATCCGGCAGGCCCGCTAGATATTCCGGGTAGAGCGCACCCGCCATTCCGTGGATTCCATAGCTGCCGGTCAGAAAGAACGCATAGCGCAGGGCATCAAAGGAAAGCAAAGAATCCCCCCCGGCATAGGCCACAAAGCTCCGTAGGCTAGGCCAGCCGTGCAGCGCGTCTTGAACGACGTAGGGAGACATAGCCAGCACGAACAGACACACACCTACGACCAGCGGTCGTAAGGCCACATCCCTGCGGTAGAGAAGGAGCAACAAGATCAGTATAGGAATGAAGGCGATGCCCTCCAGTTGGAGGCCCACCAACACAGCCAGAGCCCCAAAGACCCCCACCAACGCCCATTGACGCTTCCCGACAAAAGTCGCATAGGCGGCAACAAAGAAGGCCAGAGTGGCCAACGGCAGCGTCCGACACCAGAGCTTTCGCCCGAACAGGACAGCCCACGGGTTGACGGCAAATAGGAAGGAGGCGAGCAAACCCACGGCCTGGCCAAAATAGGCCTGAGCAAAGACATAACAGGCGAGCACGGCCAGGCCGTTGAGCAGCCCGATGAAGAGGACGGCAGCCACCGGATCCTGCGATACCCGCAGTGGAATGGCGGTCAGATATAGAGTGAGCGGCAGATTGGCGGTTCCCATAGAGGCCCCCACCCCCGCGGCGGGCAGGTCTCCCTCGTAGGCGATAGCCAGGGCGCGGCGGACCACCGTCGCCTCATCCCGCTTGAACTCGGCCAACGTGGGCCAGCCCATCCGCAAAACAAGGGCCAGGGCCAGTATGGACACTAGCACTATTGGCACAAATCTGTCTCTATTCAAAGCCATCGGCGTGGGACCCAGTCCCCTCCTGCTGTACAGACGTGCGCCAATTCTACGTCTCGGAGACCTGCTGTCAAGCGTTTGGAATGTCCATGCCAGGGCAATCGTTCTTGGAACCAAGGCGAGGTGGATCGCACCACAGAGTTCGACGAGGTGCA
>CAYUIS010000160.1:0-10605 GCA_964444825.1 uncultured Anaerolineales bacterium
CGCGCGACTTTCGCGTCCACTGGTGGAACTCGATCAAGTCGTCCTACACGGCAGACGAACTGCGGGCCATCCTGGGCCGCTCGCGGCTGACGGGCTGGTCGATCGAGGAGGACTTCTTGGACTTGCTGGTTGTGGGGGAGTGAGGCTGAAATGGAAAAAGCAAAAGGCCGGTTTGTTGTCATGGCTGCTATCGCTGGCCTGGTGGCCTTTGCCGGAGATTTCCTGGTCACCATCGTCTTGGGATTCTTTTACCCCAACTACAATCACCTCAAGCTGGTGATGAGCGAGCTCGGCGCGCCCGGAAGCCCTGTCGCAGTCTGGATCGGCTTGTGGTGGGTTGTCTTTGGTTTCCTGTTTTTCGCTTTTGCGATTGGGTTCGCAGTGGCCTTTGCCGCGGGCAAAAAGTCGGCCCTGATCGTCGCGCTGCTGATCGTGCTCTTTGGGCTGGGGGCGGGGGTTGGGGCTGGCTTGTTCCCAATGGATCCTGCTGGTACAGAGATCACCCGAGTGGGGGAGCTGCACGACGTTTTCGCTGGAACGGGCTTTTTTGCCATCGCCTTCGTTCCTCTCGTATCGCTGGCCGTGTTCCCTCGCAAGCGCGTGGCAGGGATATACTGGCTCTCGATTGCCGTGTTTGTGCTGGGATTGGTTTCCTTTGTTCTGTTTGTTATCTCGGAGGATGTGCCATCCACCCAGGGGATCCTGTCGTATACTGGGCTCTGGCAGCGGCTCTTTCTTCTGATCCACTACACCTACCTGGGTGTGGTCGCCCTGTTGATGATCCGCTCGACCCGCGCGCCGTCTGCGAAGGAGGCGAACGATGCCTAGGTTGGTCAAGGGGGCCAAGTGGACGTTCGGCTGGGTGGTCGTCGGGCCGGATCGACAGATCGCCATCCCGCCGGAGGCGTGGCGCGAGTACGGTTTTCAGGCGGGTGACGCGGCGATCTTAACCCCTGGCAGCCTCAAGTCGGGTGGGTTCGGCATCAGCACGCCAGCGCTGATGGCTGAGGCCAGCCGGAAGATGAGCGGCGCCGCTCTGCGCGAGCTGGGCCGGAGCCGGTTCGGCGACGGCAGGGTAGTTGTGCCGCCGGAGGTGGACGTAAAGGCCGGTCACCGGCTGCTGACGGTACGCGGCAGTTGTTATGGGCTGGGGTTCGTCGCGCGCGGGCCGATCTACAAAGAGGCGCTGAAGCACCCCGAGTTGGAAGTGTTCGCCTGATTGGAGGAAACGAAGGTGTAGACAGACCCTGGAGCGCAGGATTGCACGTGCCGTCGTGGGAGTCGCGGCGTTCAGCAAGATCGAGGGTGATCCATCAGCGGCGATCAGAGACCAGCCGGTGAGGTCTACGGGACCGGCAGTGTTGTTGTGGAGCTCGATCCACTCGTCAGAGGACGAGGTGGTAGTGCCCATCCAGGCGATCTCGCTGATCACCACGTCGAGGCTGGCGGTGTGGGTGGAGGCCTGGGCCTGAGTAGCGAAAAGTGTCAGGGCTAGGCCGACTGACAATACAAGCAGGAGCCTCTTCGCTTCGGCGATCTGCAACTTACCTCAAGCCCTTCCGCTTGACTGATAATGCCTTCTGCAACTTCTCTCGATTCTGCCAAACTCCCGGATTCCGTGTCCTTGCCGCCTGTCCTTGCAGGGTGTTCAGCAGATACTTCTTGTTGATAATCCTAACACCCTTGACCGGCGCGGTGGGCTCGACGAAGGCGTTTGCGAAAACAACGACCGGCGTAATCCATGCCTTGACCTGGATCTCGTCCAGGATCGTATCCCTAAGCCAATACGTGTTTCTCAAGGCTTGTCCTATGAAGTTCTTCCTCGCTTCGCGCCCATTGACCAGCACTCGCCCATCGGCTACAGACACCCGACCGCCATGCGCTTTCGTCTCAATCAGAAAGACCCCGCCCTGTCTGCTAATCACAACATGGTCAATATTACCATATGGTGAAGTGACATCGTGAATGACCAGATAATCCTCCCCAAGTGTCTCAAGGATTGAACCTATCCTCTCTTCCGCTTTGGCACCTCGGACGGCTCTGCGTTGTTTTCTCTTCATCCTGCTGTCCCTGGCTTCGGCATAGCTCATTAGCAGCCGAGCAACGACAACCAGGCCCAATGCACCAAGGGCGCTGATACCAAGAGTCTCGTACTGGAGAACCAACGCCAGTATCAACAGAACGACCACTACCATTAGTAGGCCGTACCAGATCCTTGCTCTGCACCGTCTGTCGGCCATTTTACGGGTAGATCGGCCCGCGCGTTTGTTTCGACTGTTCATAGACATGAGTATGTGCTATCGATAGCTTACCGGACAAAGAGCGCCGCTGATCACGGGCGGCGATAGTCGCTTCGGGCAGCTCTACCTCGGCCTACCCGGTCGAGCGTACACAGTGTATTACAGCTTCGCGCGGGAGTCAAAGCGTCACCGCAGCCGAGAACGGAACAGGGCGCACCGGGGTGGACCGGAGCCCATCCCGGTGCCGATCGGCGTTAAGAGCTGCGCACTACCACGGGCAGGTACATCTCCCAGCTCGCTCCTGTCACCAGCTCTACAGCTCGAGGTCTGGCATCCAGGTCCTCATTATCCGTCGCATAGATCACCAGGCGATATTCCCCGACCTCGTCAAACCCCTCGTATCGGGCGCTGTATATCCCGTCGGACTCCGGATCCAGCAACGTCACCGTTGACAAGATTTCCTTCGGCATCTCCTCGGTCACGTCAGGGTCAGGTGGCGTGTAGCTGGGCTTGTATATCACCGCCCAGGCGAAATCCACCCGCTGGTCGTCCCTCACCTCGGCCTCGATCACACCCTCATTGTCCTGTAGGTCCCTCACATGCGCCCAGACCACGTACGGCGGCCACTTCTCCTCCGCAGCGAACGTCCCCGCGTAAGCAAACCCTCGCCGCGATGCCTCCAACCCATCGCTCGCCGTGTTCGGCCACCCATCCCCGTCGTCGTCAAGCCAGGAGATCTGATCGGGATGCGCCGTCACGGCATCCCATTGAGCCTCCTGGAAACTGCCGAACAGGCTCAGCCCGCGTTCCAGGGCCTCCAGGAAGGTGTCCGAAAAGATCGCCCCGTCCTGCGAAGCGTACGCCACCGCGTGGGCCGCTGTGGAGGCGATCACCACCCGCCCTTGTTTGCCCAGGCTGTCCACGAAACTTCCCGAATGGCAGGCCTCCATAATGACGTTGACCCGTACACCGGGCGCTGCTGCCTCTAGCGTGCTCAGCCACGCATCCAAATCGTCCGGGCTCACCGTCTGCGAGGGACCGTTCAGGTAGAACTTGTCGCCCCCTCCGTGGTCCGTCAGGTACAGGGTAAAGGCCCGCTCCGGCCCCAACTGCTTACCCGCTGCCCACGTGGTGATGACCGTCTCCAGCGTGGTCCTGTCAGGCGCTGCGTCCACGTCATCTGGGAATCCGTTTCCGTCGGCGTCCATACTCAGGTTGGTGGCCAGGTAGTAGATCCGGTCTTTGGGGTAACCGTGCTCCAAAAATAGGTTGTAGATGCCGTTGGTCACGTTGTGAATATTGTCCTGGAGGGGATCGCCCAGCTTGAGCCTCCCGGCGACCAGCACCAGCGCGCCCGGGCTGGCGGTCTCGGCCAAGGAGCGGACGGAGAGGTGGTAGGACACATCGGTCCCGGCGGTGTCGGGAACGCTGTTGCGGAGGCGGAGCTTGAGCGTGCCGGTCACAGGGGCGGTGAAGAGGAGACGGACGTCGGGGCTGAAGGAATGGTCCTGGGTCCTGGTCGGGACAGCGCCACAGGTGTCGTAGAGCTCCAAACTCACGTCGGCCAGCGAGTCGACGGGGGTGACCGCCTCGATCAGGTATTCGGTGCCGGAGACGACCTCGAAGAAGGCCCAGTCCTCGTCGCCGGTGGCGTGAAAGGTATGGACCTGTACAGAGCCATCGGTGGGGATGGGCCGGGCTTGAGCGCAGGTGTCGTCGGGCTCGTAGGCATCGCCGGGCGGCGGCGTAGCGCTGATGGTGATCGTATGGGTATCGCTGACCGCCACCGCTGCCGGTGCGCCGCAGTTCTCGGCCCGCAGGCTAATGACGTGAGGACCGGACGTATCCCACCGGTAGCTGGCGCTGACCTTCCCCTGCCCGAGGGTGGGTGTGGGCGACCAGGTGTAGGTGATCGGCTCCGTGGCATCAGAGGGGGTGATGACGGTAGTGAAGGTGTATAGAGTGCCGGTATAGCCCTCGGTGGGACCGCTGATCGATACGTCGCTCAGTGGGTGCGGGCAGCCAGGTATCTCGTCGTCGTTCTTTATCGTCAGCGTGGCCACGGCGGGTGTGCCCAGATTGGCATTGGTGGGGTTGCTCAGCGCCAGGTTGATCGTTTCATCGTTCTCGTACTGCGTGTCATCGGTGATGACCACGGTAAAGACCTGGCTGGTGATGCCAGGGATGAAAGACAGCCTGCCGCCAGCAGCGGTGTAATCGCTCCCCGCCGTCGCCGTGCCGTCAGAGGTGGCATAGTCCACCGTCACCGTCAGATCCGAGGCAGCGTCGAGGGTGACCGTGATCGCCGCTGCACCCGCTCCCTCATCCTCGCTGTACGTACTGCTCTCAAACTGGATGGTTGTCGATAGGATTGGTGCTGCCGTCACCGTCAACACAACCGGCACATCCAGCACCGACTCATCGGGGTCGTCGCTGCTGATCCCCAGCGTCGTAGCGTAGACGCCGTCGGTCAGGCCGGTGGCGTCGAAGACGACCACCACGTCGTCGCTCTCCGCCGGGGGTATCGTGCCGTCGGAGGGCATCTCGTCGAGCCAGCCTGCCGCCGGATCCTCCGTCAGGCTCCAGTTCAGGTCGGCGGTGCCGACGTTGCCGATGGTAAGCGTGCGGGTGGCCGCGCCACCGGGGTTCAGCGTCGCACCCAGCGAGAGTGGGGCAACCGTTATGTCCGCCAGGCCGGCTGCTGTGGACGTCTCGGTGTAGACGCCTGCCGCGCCCTCTTCCGTCGTGACCTGCACCACGTTGGTCAGCGGCCCATTGTAGCCCACTTCGGCGGTGACGACGACCGTCCGCACCCAGGTGCCGCCGGGCGCGGCGATGAACGGCGTCCAGACGAGCTTCCCGCCAGGCAGGACCGTCGTTCCGCCCGCCGTTCCGCCAGTCGTGACGTGAGTCGGCAAGGTATCTGTGATGGTGGCATGCAAGTCCACCCCACCGGTATTGGTGACCCGGATGGTGTAGGTCAGCAATGATCCAGCTTGTACCAGGCCGGGGTCGGCCTGCTTGGTGACGGTCAAGCTCGGCGGTGTAAGAAGTACCACTTTGAAAACGCCTCCACCCTCGGTGCCCGCATAGAGCACACTCGCATCCACTGGGTCAAGCGCCAGCGATAGGATGTAGGTATTGATCAGCCCAGTGTTAAAACTGCTCCAACTGGCGCCACCATCGGTGCTCCTAAAGACGCCGCCCTCCCACGTGCCCGCATATACCACGTCCGTATTCGTTGGGTCGATCGCCAGGGCACGGACAATCGTATAGGTCAGGCCCGTATTGACGCTGGTCCAGTTCACACCACCGTCGACGCTCTTGAAGATTCCATCACCCTCGGTGCCCGCGTATACCACGTCCGTATTTGCCGGGTCGATCGCCAGCGCATTGACCTGGGTATTAGTCATCGCCCTGGTCCAATCGGCTCCGCCGTTGACACTCTTCAGAACTCCTCCAGCTACGTCATAATAACCCTCGGTTCCTACATAGATCACATTCGTATTGGCCGGGTCGATTGCCAGCGAAGTGACATCAGTGCTGTCCAGCACATTGCTCCAACCCGCTCCCCCATTAGTCGTCTTGTACACCCCCCATCCATCACTGATCCCGGCATATACCGTGTTTGTATTCGCTGGGTCAATGGCGAGTGCTGTGTGAGTTGACGCGCCGATGCTTGGCAACTCGACCCAGGTCAGCCCTCCATTGATGGTCTTTAATACCTCATAACCAAATTGCCCGGCATATACTATGTCTGCGTTCGTCGGGTGAATGGCGAGTGAATAGGCCGCGAACCCGAAATGCACCTCATTCCACGTCGCCCCTCCATCGGTTGTCTTGAATATGTAATGGCCAGTCCCGGCATACAAGATGTCGGGGTCCGTTGGGGCGATGGCAAGAGCTATGATGTGGTTCGAGGAGAGTCCAGACGGCACCCATTGCCAGGTGGTGGGGGCGGTGATGTGGCTCAATTTCATCGTGCCCGGCGACGGGCCGCCGCGGGTCGATGTGAGAGGTGCCGCTTGGTTGGCGTTGGTGAAAAGAGGCTCCGGTTCCCTCGCCTGAATGGGGAGACGACGCTCCGTCCAGTCTGGCCAGACGTCGGGGGAGAAGGTGAGACCAACCAGGGCGATAAACAACCCGGCACGGCACACAATCCTGGCGATCAGCTTGGTGCCTAAAACGCCAAATAGGCGCATAGGTGGATAAGCCGCGTTCATATCTTTCACCTCCAGGCTCTCGGCTATCAGCACGGGCAGAGCTAGGATGATCGTGGGGGGTTCTGACCCTTTCGGTTGCTGTTAAGCCATTGTCCTCACCTGATATAGATCTAGAGCAGCAGGCATCACTCAGATGAGATCGAGGCCGCCTCTGCCAGTGTCGGTTGGCGGCGTGTGTTTTCCTCTATCTTCATCTGGCACATGGCGGTCTGCGCCTGTAGTTTGAGTCGGAACGCACCTTCCCGGCCTAGCACAAACCCGACCCCACCCAGCAGCACTGCCCCGACGGCGGCCCCAATGATACTCGGCTCATCTCCCCCAAATGGCACGTTGGCGATGACGCCGGCACTGCCGCCCATTAGGACAAAAACGAGCGTGGTCAACACAGTCACGGTCCTCGCGCGCCTATAGAGACGGTCTGCGAACTTTTGAATGATCTGTGCATCGTACTCGGCCATTGTAACCTCCATTATGTAACCCGACCCGGCCCCAAAAAACAGCCGACCACCCCTCCGAATCACTCCTTCGGCATAGGTCGGCCATCAATCCTCTGCGCTATCCCTTCCCCTTTGTGAACCACGACTACGATGAGGGCTTTGATCTTGTTACTTCCGATCTGTGCACCATCATTATAGCAGAAAAACGGTCGCTTGTCTGTCAGGAGAGTTAGACTCTTTTTGTAGGGAGTTCTAAACACTTCTTTGTAGGGAGATCTAGACATCGGCGTGTAGGGAGATCTTGATACCATTTTAAGGAGATCTTAAGGACCCTTTAGGGAGCAGCAGGGGCAGACAAGGGATGACGGCAGCGTCTGCCGCAGACACCGACTTGGCCTGGTCGAGCTAAACACCGTCACCACAACCATTGCAGGCCCGGTCGGCAGTGTCGAGTTACAGGGACTGGTGACGGCTTTCTCGGAGGCACAGTGTCACTTGCTGTGCCAACTGGGCCAACCTGGCCAACCGGGCCAAGTGCATGGGGGGGGGCCGGCCTCTCGTGCTAAGGAATGCGCACGGGTGCAAAGCAGTGCGAACTAGGGGAAAATACCTATGCCACGCCACCAGACTTACGCCCTTTCTCTGGCTACAAGACACGCCTTTCCACCGATGACACCAGAGAGCCCTTGTGGTACACTGTGGGCGCAAGTGAGGGAACAGCAGGTTATTCAAGGATCTGAAAAAGGGGAGGTGTGAGATGGAAAGCCTAATGTTGACGATCAAGTTCGTGATGTTCTACGCGGTTGAGGTCTTTGTAGTGGCTACGCTGGGGGCCGCCGTGATCGCAGGGCTCGTCGAGGTGGTTCAGAATCTGGTGCGCGGCGAACGCGTCGCGCTCGCCGACACGCTGAACAGCTAAGCAGCGCTGAACAGGCTGAGAAGACGGAGGTGCGTGATGGAAAGCATATTGTTGGGGATCAAGGCGGTGGAGTTCGCGGTGATGGAGCTGTTCGTGGTCGCCGTGCTGGGGTCTGCCCTGGTGCTGGGGCTGCAACAGATCGTCAGGGACTACCTGCGCGAGTCCCATCAGGCTGACGGATTCGTTCCAGAACCCCATCCAGCCACCTCATAGACGCTATCACGCCCTGTCGCTTTTGCTAGACAACTTTGGGCCCGGCCTGTGATGCCGGGCCTTTTTGCGTCGCGCAATGGGTGAGCCTGTGACCCCCGTTACCCTTCTGGCTCAACCAGCAGTTCTGCCACAATAATATCCGGGCCTGGACCTTGGGACGATGGATCGACGCAGGAACGTGGCTGTGGCTCGTGAAGGAGGACTTGTAGCGCAGATAGGGGGACTCGGAAGGCTGAATAGCGGGCAGGCTCCCTGGAGGCAGGTCGGGCAGACAAGACAAACTGGGCCAGATCAGGGTTGTTCAGCGTCTGGAGGTTTGTCTGCCGCAGACTCCGACTTCGCCTGGCCGAGCCAAACACCGTGATCACGACCATTGCAGGCCAGGATGGCAGCGTCGACTTACAGGGACCTATGACGGCCTCCTCGGAGGTACGGTGTCACTTGCTGTGCCAACTGGGCCACGTTCACCCTCCTCAATCCGTCCAGCCCATCCTGGGCAACTCGTCCAGCAATGCGGCCGCAGTCTCCCACAAGTCAAGGTTCCGGCCGCATTCCTGCGCAGCCGAGAGCACTTCCGGTGGCAAGTTGGCCGCAGCATTCCTGACATGCCGCCCGGCGACGTCCTCAAACAGGCGCGAGTTTGCCACAAAGGGGAGACATTCCGCCAGCGCGTACAACTCAACCGCCCGCTCTTTGAGTTCCGCATCCTCGTCATCGGCCAGCACCACCGGGATGATGGGCATCAGGTGCATCAGCGGCAGAAAAGCGCGTATCTCCACGCACGTCTGCAATGCCTGGAAAAGTACCCATTTGGCCTCGTCGTGTCGGCCCAAACCGTGGAGCGCCCGTCCCAACGGCACCTGCGACCAGGCAACCCATTCGCGCTCTAGTAACTTTAGAGTCTGGCATAATTCCAAACTTTGCTGCGATGAGGCCAGTGCTTCAGCATAGTCCTCCCTGGCCAACGCCATCCAGGAAAGGAGACGCAGAGGCCACACCGGGGAGTAGGCGCCTCTTGCCGTCCCAGCAACCATCCCGGCTTGCGCTCGTCCGGCCTCATACTGGCCGCGATGGGTGTGGACCAGCGCCAAACAAACCTTGATGTCCTCGCTGACCAGTCGTTGGTCAGTGGCCACGCCCTGAATCAAGGCTTCGGCCCGTGAGAACCGGCCGCGATAGGCCTGCGTAAGCCCGATTTCAAATTGACAGAGCGCTGCCCGGTACTGATGACCAGCCTGCTGGGAGAGGGTCAGCGCTTGTTCTAGAGCGTCGAGGGCCAGGTCGAACTCACCCAAGAACCAGGCCAGCACAGCGGCATAGTTTCGGGCAATTGCCATACCCAACCAATCCCCACTGGCCTGAGCGATGGCATAGGCCTCTTCGTACGCTTCGAATGCCTCGTCATAGGCCAGCCGGAATCTGTTGAAATTGCCTAAAAGCTCCAAAGACCAGGCCAACCGCCGTGGCTCACCCGTCTGACGACGGAGCGCAAGGCTTTCCGTAATGAGTCTCTTGCACTGCTCGAGTGTGCCTTCGCTAAGGGCATGCCAAGAGAGTGCGTGGAGCACGTCAGCGGTGCCCACTTGGTCACCTAACACATGGTACAAGCGCAGACTTGCCTCCAGGTGATCTCGCCCTTCCTCGACCTGCGCAGCACTCCTAGCCCTTCTCAAGAAGCCTCCTAGCCGGTAGTGGACAAACGCCTCCTCGTGGCGCGTGTCTTCTCCAGCCAAAGCTGGGCTCGCCAGTAGCGCCAGACTCTGCCGTAGCAACTTTTCATCATTCTCGTCAGTATGTTGGAAATGTGAGAGGAAAGTGTCCGGACCGAAAGCGACTCGCCATGCTAGCAACTGGGCCAGGAGCAGGGTTGCCTCAGCCGTTGAGGGTGATGGACCGTGGACCGCCTGCAATCTCCCGGCCGCTTTCTCAAACACCGCCCTGGCCTCAAACGGACGGTTGCTGACAATGTAATACTCGCCCAGACCATCGACAGCCGTTCGCAGATAGTGCAGGTCCGTCTGCTCATCCGCCAGGTCCCAGGCGGCGCGGATGTTCTGGTAGTCGGCGGCAATTTCGGCCACGGCAGTTGGCTGGCGCGGGCTCTTTAACGCCTTTTCCCATTCCTGCAGTGCGGTGCAGTAATAGGCACAGTGCGCCTTCTGTGCCGCGATTTCGGACTCCGGGTCCTGGGCCAATTTCTCGCCCGCATATTGGCGCAACAACTCGTGCATCCGGTAGCGACCGTCCGCCTTCTGGTACTGGATGAGCGATTTATCAGACAGCCTGGCCAGCATCCGCAGCGACGCGCCGCTCACGGCCTGGGCCGCTTCCCGCGTACATCCGCCGTGGAAGACTGAGAAACGTGCCATCGCCTCCCGATCCGCCTCGGTGAGTCGTCGCCAGGTGGTATCAAAGACTGCCCGTATGCCCCGATGGCGCTCGGGCACGTCGCGTAGGTCCGTTTCCAGGAAATCGAGGCCACGCTGGATTTCGGCGGCGATCTCAGCCAGGGAGAGAATATCCACCCAACCGGCAGCCAGTTCCAGGGCTAACGGCATCCCTCCCACCAGGCG
>CAYUIS010000161.1:0-10420 GCA_964444825.1 uncultured Anaerolineales bacterium
TGATGGAGCTGTTCGTGGTCGCGGTGCTGGGATCTGCCCTGGTGCTGGGGCTGCAACAGATCGTCAGGGACTACCTGCGCGAGTCACATCAAGCCGACGGATTCGTTCTGGAACCCCATCCAGCCGCCTCATAGACGCTATCACGCTCCGTCGCTTTCACTGGACAACCCAAGGCCCGGCCTGTGATGCCGGGCCTTTTTGCGTCGCGCAATGGGTAGGCGTGTGACCCCCGTTACCCTTCTGACTCAACCAGCAGTTCTGCCACGATGACATCCAGGCCTTCCTGCACCGTTGCGACCACGTCCGGCGGCAATGGAGCGGCGATGGCCGCGATGCGGCGTCCTCAGACCAGTGCAAGTTGGCGACGACGTGGAATGCCAAGTACAAGTGCACTGAAACCAGGGCAAAACACAACCCCGCTGTGTTTGGAGACAGGGACGTAGTCTGAACCTATACCTCAGTGCTCTTAATGAGCGGAAGCACGTGGCTGGTGAAGGAGCCCTTGTACCGCAGGTAGGGGGACTCGGAAGGCTGAATAGCGGACAGGCTCCCGGGGGGCAGACAGGTCAGCACCAGTGGGCAGTGCGTGAACGCCTGGCATAGCGTAGGTGTCTGCGGCAGACAGTTGGCCAGAGGCGCTGGGCCGAGATCGGGAGCGGGTCGCACCTTCAGGCAAGGCTTGGTGGCGGAGTAAGGGAGGGCAGACAAGGGATGATGGCAGCGTCTGCCGCAGACACCGACTTGACCTGATCGGGCTAAACACCGTCACCACCATTGCAGGTCGGGAGGCAGTGTCGAGTTACAGGGACTTGTGACGGTTTTCTCGGAGGTACAGTGTCACTTGCTGTGCCAACTGGGCCAACTGGGCCAACCTGGCCAACTGGGCCAAGTGTATGGGGGATATCAGCTTGGCCGGGTGTGGTGCGACTTGACGCGGAGGTCGAAAGGTCGTGGCAGGAGGCAGACAACACAGAACCACCCCAACCATTGCAGGGGATAGTCGGTTCGGGGTCACCTATTCGCTGGGTTGGGCTGGCCAGCAGACGACAGCTCTCAGGATTCACTGCGCGGAGGTTGGGCGGCTCTCCGACGGCTCAAGCAAGAACGCTCTTGTGAGCTTCAGATGGTGGTACTACTATATCTCATCGTTTGTCAACAGACTGGAGGGACTCATCCAAGATGGCGTCTATGGCCTCCAGAGCAAGGTGAGTCTCACGCGCAATCGAAAACGATCTCGCCAGTCGCCATTGACCGTTTCTTCGCTCAATGCGGACAACTCTTTGGCTTATGGCAAAACGTACATCCGGGATGCGTGGGTGGTAGTACAGTCGATCGCTTCTCGGACTCGCTTCAAATCCCTTGTTCCTCAACTCATTAACGAATGCTAGCAACAACTCCTGAGATTTGCTCGATCTGTGTCTTGCGCCTCCTCTTTGAAGTGGCGTCTCGTCAACAACCTTTCCCAGCTTTCTCAACGACTCGACGGTTGCGTCCAGCAAGCCACCTTCTTTATCAGAGCGAGTCGCTTTATCGAAAACGCTGGTGAGAGGACCTACTGCTCGCTCGTCACCGATGTGCCCCAAGGCCCTGATAGTGAGTATGCGCGCGCGGCGGTTTTTGCTTGTGAGGGCCGTTATGAGCGGTTCCACCGATGGCAGACCAATATCCTCCAACACCATAGCGGCATATGCTGAGACGCTCTTGTTCTTGTTCCCAAGGGCGGCAACAAGAGGCTCCACAGCTACCGCGCCGATCTCTCTCAGCACCTCAGCAGCGTCCAAGGAGACCTCCTTGTCTCCAAGAGCATTAGTGAGCAGAGGAACGGCTGGCGCGCCTATCTCGATCAGCGCTTTCCGAGCGTCACCGCGCGTCCCTGGGTGGTGGAGTGCGCTTATCAGTGCTTCTATCTCTTCTTTGGTCCTCATGCTACCTCTCAATATCAGTGTGAGGGTAAGCGCTGGACTGCGACAAACCCCGCCGCGACCCAACTACGGGCTACATCGGCACATGAGCAGTCTGCCGCCGCTCGCCCACCTCCTCGACGTAGGCCAGCGACTGGTGCCGGAAATAGGTGTCGTACAGCTCAGCATAATGCCCCCCCTGGGCCATCAGGGTGTCGTGATTTCCCTGTTCGATGATGCGGCCCTGGTCGAGGACGATGATGCGGTCCACGGCGCGTACCGTCGAGAGCCGGTGGGCGATCAGGATCGAGGTGCTGCGCCGCAGGATCAGCTCCGTCGCCTCCTGGATCTGGGCCTCGGTGAAGGGGTCGATGCTGGCCGTCGCTTCGTCCAGGACAAAGATAGCGGGCGATTGTACCAGCACCCGCATCAGCGCGACCAGTTGCCGCTGCCCCATCGATAACCGCGCCCCTCGCTCCCCCACGTCGGTCGCCAGGCCGTCGGGCAGGGTCTCCAGCCATTCCCCGTCGCCAACCTGGCGCGCGATGGTCTCGATCTCGCCATCGCTCAGGTCAGGGCGGGCGTAGCGGACGTTATCAGCCACCGTCCCCGAAAAGAGGAACGGCATCTGGGATACGATGCCCAGTTGGCGACGATATGCCTGCAGGTCGAGGGTGCGGATATCCTGGCCGTCCACCGTGATCCGGCCATCCTGGAACTCGTAATAGCGAGCGATCAGCTTGGCGATGCTGCTCTTGCCCGCCCCGGTGTGGCCGACCAGCGCCACGCTCTCGCCAGGAGCGATGTGCAGGGAGAAATCCTCCAGTACCTGCTCCTGCCTTGTGTATTGAAAGCTGGCTCCTTCGAAGCAAATCTCGCCCCGTAACCGGCCGGGTGCGCGGTTGTCCGTCTGCTGCACCGTCGGCTCGGCATCGATCAGGGCAAAGATGCGCTCCGCCGCCGAAAGCCCTCCCTGGAACTGGCTCCAGAAGGCGGCGATGTTGATCATTGGGAACCAAAAGCGATCCACGCTGACGATAAAGAGATACCAACTCCCGATCGAGATGGCTCCACCGGCCACCCTCAGGCCGCCCCAGTAGATCAGCACAGCCGTCCCGATGCCGGCCAGGACGGCCAGCACAGGAAAAACCGACGACAGCGTATATCCGCGCCGCAGGTTGACCCGATAGGATTGGCGGTTGACCTCGACAAAGCTATTGTATATCGTCGCCTCCTGGCGAAAGTTCTTGGCCACGCTGATGCCGGTCACCGCCTCCTGAATGGCGGCGTTGACCTCGGCCATCACGCGGAATCCCCTGCGGGTGACCCGGCGGGCCAGTTGCCGGAAACCCCCCGCCAGCAGCATGACCAGTGGCGATAGGGCGAGTATCAGGAGCGTCAGTTGCCAGGAGGTGTTGAGCAGCGGCACCAGCAGGATGATGACCACGAGCAATTGGCTGATCAGATCGGTGACGAGCTGCACGACTTGGGCGAACTCGTCCGTGTCAGACGTGATACGGCTGATGATGCGCCCTGAGAGGAATTCATCAAAGAACGACATGTCGTGCTGCACCGATGCCTGGAACGCATCCCGGCGCAGCGCCAGCACCACGTCGCCGATGACGCGGGCGATCGCCAGGCGGCGCAGCCAGTTGCCGCCCCAGTTGAACACGCCGAATCCCAGCACCGCCGCCACCAGCCCCAGCACGATGTCCAGTCGCTGCGGCGCTACGACGAGCGCGTCGAGCCCGCGGGATATGGCGTACGGCTGTCCCGCCCCTACCAGCCCAATGGCGGCGATCAGCACCGCAATCCCGAGAACGCGTCTGACGTGGGGGGCAAAGTAGCTGCTGATACGTCTCAACAGCTCACGGTCGTTGTATTGTCGGTCGTACGCTTCCGTGTCAAGGCCCCTGAAGAGGCCCATATACCCTCCTTACGCTGTCTCTACCTGCTCCGGTCCCGCCTACTCGTACCGGGCGAATATGTTCCTGTACGCCGGCGACTCCTCCATCAGTTGCTCGTGGGCGCCCACGGCCGCTATTTGCCCTTGGCGCACCACGATGATCATATCGGCCCATCGGATTTGCGATAACCGGTGGGTGATCAGGAAGGTCGTGCGTCCTGCGGCGGCGCGCTCGATCGCTCGCTGGATAAGGTCCTCGGTCGCGCTATCTATCGCGCTGGTCGCGTCGTCCAGGATCAGGATGGCCGGGTTCGTCAAAAAGGCCCGCGCCAGGGCCAGGCGCTGCCGCTGACCGCCCGAAAGCGTGACCCCCCGCTCTCCGATGGGCGTATCGTAGCCCTCCTGGAAGCCCTCGATAAAGTCGTGCGCCTGGGCCGCACGGGCCGCCGCCTCGATCTCCTCCCGGGTCGCTCCCGGATGGCCGAAACTGATGTTCTCAGCCACGGTGCGGGAAAAGAGGAATATATCCTGTTCGATGATCGAGATCTGGCGGCGCAGTGATTCGATGCTCCAATCCCGTACGTCCACGCCGTCTATCAGCACGCGGCCTTCGTCCACGTCGTACGTCCGGTTGATCAGCTTGGTTATGGTGCTCTTGCCCGACCCGGTCTGCCCCACGATGGCCACGGTCTGTCCGGGCGCGACGCGAAAACTGACATCCTCCAGCGTCACGCCCCGGTCGCCGATCTGGCACTGCCGGCCCAGGGCCCTGTAGTCGGTCTGGTAGCAAAAGGTCACGTTCTCAAAGGTCACCGCGCCCTGTACCGGTCTGTCATGCCCTGCCACGTTCTGATCCAACTCCGTCTTGGCGTTGATCAGCTCCAGGACGCGCCGGGCGCTGGCCAGGCCAGACGAGACCCGCGAATAGGCAAACTGCGCCGCAAAGGTGGGAAACCCAAACAGCAGCAGGAGGCCGTTAAAAGAGACGACGTCGCCCACCCCTATGGCCCCGGCCCGGAACAGCAGCAGGCTGTGCAGCAGCCCGGCTGTCTGCAGCAGTCCCAACAGCAGGAGGGGCAAAAAACGGGCTTCGATCTCGGCTTGGTTCAGGTAGGCATCCCGCCAGTTGCTGATGGCCGCGATAAAACGGTCGGTCTCGTATCTCTCCTGCGCGGCGCCCTTGACCGTCTCGATGCCGTCGATCGCCTCGGCCAGCCGGGTGTTCATTTTGCCGAACCTGTCGCGAACCGCTTCGGTGGCCGGGCGCAGTTGGCGCAGATAGCCGCGCACCGCAAAGACGTAGGTGCCCAGGTAGATCAGGGGGATGAGGGACAACTGGGGATGGATGGTAGGCGCGACCAGGATCGGCATGATCAGGAAATTGGCGGAGCCGATGACCAGGTTGAGCCCCGGATTGAACATCAGGTTGATCTCGCGGACATCATTCGTGGCCCGGGCCATCAGATCGCCCGTGGCCTGTGTGTCGTGGAAGGACATACTTTTGCCTATCAGGCTGGCGTATAGTTCATCCCGCACGTCCCGTTCGAGCTTTTGGCCGATCGTCTCGCTGCTGAGGTTACGCAAGAGCTGCAGCACGAGTCCCCGGACCAATTGAGAGACGGCCACCAGCCCGGCGGCCGTCGCCACTCCCCGCAGGTCGGGTGGGGTGGCTGCCACGGCGTCAAAGGCCCGGCCGGTGAGGACAGGCGTGGTCGCTGCCAGCGCGGCGTTGCCGAATGCGCCGATGAACACGCCGAGGATCAGTAGCTTGTTTCTGAGGGCGTGTGACAGAATCCATCGCACCGGCCCGCGCCGGTCTGCCTGGAATTCCTGTTGTATGGCGAATTCACTGACCGTCATCGTCTCCTCGTTGGGTGCAAGACCACGCCATCTGCCTGATCCATTTCGGGGTGGGGCGGTCCAGGGGTATCCTCAAATACCTTCCGTTGCGGCGGGCCATAGTCTACGGTGAATCGGGCATTTCGTCAAGGGTTCGTTTGCTCACAAACCCTATGCGTACTATACTCAGGCCGTGGGCTAATAGAGCCCAAGCCTTCAGTCCAGGAGTATCCATGGGAGAAATCGCCGCCCTCCTTACATCGTTGTGTTGGTCGCTGACCTCGGTCCAGTTTACGCTGGCGGGCCGGCGTTTGGGTTCAGGAGTCGTGAATCGTATCCGGCTGGTTCTGGCGGCTCTGTTTCTGGCATCGGTTCATCTGCTGCTGTATGGCCAGCCATTGCCGCTGGACGCCGAGCCCTTTCGTTGGGGTTGGTTGGGCCTCTCCGGGACAGTGGGTCTTGTGCTGGGAGACGCCAGCCTGTTTCAGTCCTTTGTCCTGATTGGACCACGCCGTGGTATGCTGCTGATGACGTTGGCGCCCGTGATCAGCACGCTGCTGGCCTGGGGCTGGCTGGGAGAGACATTGTTGCCCGTTGAGATTGGCGCGATATTCCTGACGGTCGGTGGTATCGCCTGGGTGGTTTCGGAGCGGCAACCGGAGGCAGAAGCGGGGATCGAAAGCCAGGGCCGGTATGGGGTGGGGGTCCTGTTTGGCGCGGGAGGCGCCCTGGGCCAGGCGCTGGGCCTGGTGCTGGCCAAGCAGGGGTTGGTTGGCGAGTTTCCATCCCTGTCGGCCGCCCTGATCAGGATGGTGACGGCTGTGGTCGTGATCTGGGCTTTCACTCTGGTTCAGGGTCGGGTAAAGGCCGTGTGGCGCGCGTTGGGAGACAGGAAGGCCCTGGTGCCCGTCGTTGGCGGCGCGCTGACCGGCCCGTTCGCTGGGGTCTGGTTGTCTATGGTGGCGGTCCAACAGGCCCCGGTGGGGATCGCCTCCACATTGATGGCGATGAGCCCCATCATGCTGATTCCTCTGTCCTACTGGGTCTTTCACGAGCGGATCAGCCTGCGTGCGGTCGCCGGCACGGCCGTGGCCCTGGTGGGGGCGACTATCATTTTGTTGACTTGAGCAATTCGTGCGCGCTCTTGCTCTGGCCGTGGTGGGTTAGAAAGAGCGGGTTGCCAGCCGGTGCTGGGCGTGCTATACTGGAATCGTGCTGGCAAGTATACCTGAACCTGCTGCAGAACGTATAGCGGTGCGTGTGACGCCGGCGGCGGAACGGGCCGTCCGCAAGGGCCATCCCTGGGTGTTCGCCCACGCCGTACGCCAGCAGAGCGGCGCCGGTCGTGCGGGTGACCTGGCCGTCATCTTTGATCGCCGGCGGCGTTTTCTGGCCGTCGGTCTGTACGATCCGCACTCGCCGATCCGGGTGCGCGTCCTGCAGTACGGAAAACCGGCTGACATCGACCGGGAGTGGTTTCGGACCAGACTGTCGGCCGCGGCAGAGCGACGAGCGTCGCTTCGAGACTCGGGCGACACCACCGGGTATCGGCTGGTTCACGGGGAGAACGATGGCCTGCCTGGTCTGGTGCTTGATCGTTACGCCCAGACCTTGGTCCTAAAGCTCTACACCACCGCCTGGCTGCCCCATCTGCGCGACCTGCTCCCCGCCTTGTCCCGCGTGCCCCCGGCTGAGCGGGTCGTCCTGCGTCTTGGGCGTGCGATGCAGGAACACCCCCTCGCCCTGTACGGCCTGACCGATGGCGCCGTCCTGTTCGGACCACCGCTCGGTGGCCCCATCGTGTTTCGCGAGAATGGACTCTGCTTTGAGGTCGATCCGGCCCGTGGGCAAAAGACCGGCTTCTTCCTGGATCAGCGGGAGAATCGGGCCCGCGTGGCTGGGCTGTCCGCTGGCAAGGCGGTGCTGGATGTCTTTTGCTACACCGGGGGATTCTCACTATATGCGGCGTGCGGCGGTGCGCGCGCGGTCGTCAGTGTCGACGCGAGCCAACTGGCGCTGGACGCCGCAGTGCGCAACTTTGGACTCAATCGGCATCGCCCAACGGTGGCGGTGATGATCGATGACCGCACTCACGAGGTAATCGCTGAGGACGCGTTTGGGGCCCTGGCCCGGTTGGGGCGCGAGGGTCACCACTTTGGCCTGGTGATTATCGATCCACCTGCTTTTGCCAAGCGGCGCAAGGAGGTCCAGCGGGCCTTGTCTGCTCACGAACGCTTGACGCGCCTGGGACTGGGTGTGCTGGTGCCCGGCGGGACGTTGGTGCAGGCTTGCTGCTCGAGCCGTATCGACGCCGAGACGTTTTTCGCCACCCTGCATCGGGCCGCCGTCCAGGTGGGACGCCCATTGCGCGAGATCGAACGCACCAGCCATCCCCTCGACCATCCAATTGGTTTCAGGGAAGGCGCCTATCTTAAATGCCTGTTCGCCGTCGCGCCCTAGCAGTTGACCCGTTCACGCTCTACGTGATCCTCGAACTCTGTTCGTCCCTCTTTTTCTCGCTGATCTTTACGGTCAACATGCTCTATCAAGTGACCGTGGTTCAGCTTACTCCGCTGCAACTGGTACTGGTCGGCACGATCCTGGAGACGACGGTGTTTCTCTTCGAGATCCCCACCGGGGTGCTGGCGGACGTAAAGAGCCGTCGCCTCTCGATCATCATCGGATACGCGTTGATCGGTCTCGGCTTTATCCTCGAAGGCTCGCTGCCAGTCTTTGCGGCCGTGGTGCTGGCTCAGGTGGTGTGGGGCTTTGGCTACACCTTTACCAGCGGCGCGACCCAAGCCTGGATTATCGATGAGGCCGGGGAGGAGCGGGCAGGAGAAGCGTTCATACGTGGATCGCAGGCCGGGCAGGCGGGCGGGCTGATCGCCATCCCGATCAGCATCGCCCTGGGCAGCGTCACGGTCAGGCTCCCCATCCTGCTGGGCGGCGGGCTGATGGTCCTGTTGGCAGCCTTTTTAGCCCTGACGATGACGGAGGAGGGCTTTACGCCCACGCCTCCCGAGGACCGCACCACGTGGGGTATGATGCTCAAGACGGTGCGGGACGCACGGGGTATGGTGCGCCGCCAACCGTTGCTGCTGGCATTACTGGGCATCGGGCTGTTCTACGGGCTGTACAGCGAGGGCTTTGACCGGCTGTGGACGCCGCACTTGCTGGAGAATTTCGTCCTTTCATCTTGGCTGCAGGCGATGGAACCGGTGGTATGGTTCGGGGTCGTCGAGGGGGTGCTGGCGGTGGTCAGCCTGGTCGCGACGGAGGTGGTGCGACGACGGGTGGACACGAGCCGTTCGGCGTCCCTGGGTCAGGCCCTGATGTGGAATGCCGGGGGCATTGTGTTGGCTCTGGCCGGGTTTGGGCTGACGCGCAGTTTCTGGGCCGCGGTGGTGCTCTATTGGGCCGTTGGCGTGCTGCGCGGTATTCACGAACCGCTCTCCAGCACGTGGTTCAATCAGCGCATCGACGATCCGCAGGTGCGGGCGACCATGTTCTCGGTGCGGGGCCAGGTCGACGCGGTTGGGCAGATCACCAGCGGACCGGTCGTGGGAATGATCGGCAACGCGTCCATACGGGCTGCGTTGGTCGCGTCGGCGGCGATCCTCTCGCCGGTGCTGCCGCTCTACTGGAGCACTATCCGGCGAGACGAGTAGGGGCGCATCCTGTAGGATGGTTATCTCGACCCATTTTATCTCATCCCGACGATTCGTTGCTATACGCCACCTTCACTGACCGTTCCCTCCGCTCTTGATACAGAATATACAGCCCGCTAGAGAGTGTCAAAAAGGCGCCGGCCAATGTTGCTAACGTCGGAATCTCGTACCAAATGACGAGGCCCCACATGATGTTAATTGGTAGAGCTATATATTCAAACGGGGCAACAACCGAGGCCAGAGCCAGACTATAGGCGCGAGCCAGGAAATACATTCCCCCGGCCCAGACCAGCCCTAGCCCGGACATGATAACCCCATCTAACAAGGATGGCATAGCCCAGGCATGAAAAAGAAAGGCAATGCTCGGGTGAGCGTCGGGAATATCGCCAACAAAGATAGTCAGCGGGGCCAAAATAAAAGTGGCCATCAGGTAGACAAGCGAACTATGGTAGGCCATTGTCGCGCTGCTGTCTGTTGTTTGCAGTTTGCGCGTGAGTATAGCGGCAAGCGCATAGAAGAGCACGGATATCAGAATAAAAATGGACCCCATATTGAAGCCTGCCAACCCGGGTCTGACAATGAGCAGAACACCCATAAAACCAACGAGCAATGCCAGCCAGCGGCGTGGCCCAACCTTTTCACCCAGTATCACCACCGATAACAAGGTAATCATTACTGGACCCGAAAACTTGATCGCGGCGATTTCGGCCAACGGCAACGCCGCCAATCCCATAAAGTGAGTGGTATAGGAGAGAAAATAGAATAAACCGCGGACGTATTCGAGCTTGTGCCGTTGCGTGGTTGGCAACCCCTGCCCCCCTTCATAGCGAAATAAGATGAGGGTGCAGGGCAAGGCAATCAAGCTACGAAAAGTGACGATCTCCAATACGGGATAGTCGCCGCCAATCCATTTAACCGCGACATCTTGAAGCGAAAAGATCAATATACCCAACACGAGGAAGCCGATTCCCTGAATGTTGGAACTGCTTTTGTTCTTATGTTTAGTCATTTACGTTCACTGTATTAGCCACCTGCTATAGTTCGAAAAACGTAACTGCTCAGCCTGTCATTGCGAGCCGCGCTTTTTGCGGCGAAGCAATCTC
>CAYUIS010000162.1:0-10399 GCA_964444825.1 uncultured Anaerolineales bacterium
GCTGGATGTCCGACAGGATCACCCGCACCTGCGCCGTCGCCTGCCGCGATTGCTCCGCCAGACTCCTCACCTCCGCCGCCACCACCGCAAACCCCTTCCCATACTCCCCCGCCCGCGCTGCCTCCACCGACGCATTCAACGCCAGGATGTTTGACTGGGACGCGATCTCGTTCACCGTCGCGATGATCTCCCCAATCTGCTGCGTCTGCTCCGACAGCGTCAGGATGTTCTCCGCTATCCCCTCCACCCGCGCCCGGATGTGCGCCATACTCCCCACCGTCTCCTGCACCGCCTCCCGTCCGCTGCGAGACACCTCCACCGTCCGCTGCGAGGCCCCGGCCACCTCCTGCGCCCGCGCCACCGACTGGTCTGCGATCGCCTTTAACTCATCCACCGTCGTCGTCGTCTGCGCGATCGCCGCCGATTGCTCGCTCGCCCCCGACACCTGTTGGCTCGTCGCCGCCAGGATCTCGGCCGTGGCCGAACTCAGATCCCCCACCGCCTGTCGTATCGCCTGTATCAGGCGGGCGTTCCCAATCGCAATACTCGCGTGATTGGTCAGGTTCTGGCCCAGCAGAATCTCGTGTTCGGTGAAGGGACGATCGTATCGTGACTCCCATACCTCGATGTAGCCAAAGACCTGGCCGCGAGCGACCAGGGGGAAATAGATCACGCTTTTGCCGTCGAATTCCTCCAGTTCCTCCCGCTCGCGGGCACTGATGTCAGGATCGCTGAGGCGCATGGTTTCGACCTGGCCCGATCGTATCGACTCGATGACGCGGGGATCTTCAGGATAGGAGACACACACGTCGGAGACCCGTTCCCGGGGTGAGGCTTCCGGACCATAAGTCTCGGCTAGCACCGTAAGCGTCTGCTCCGTTTTGTCCCATTCGCTGACATATGCGCTGGTGCCATTCATCAGATTGACCGCCTCCCGGCAGATGGCCTCCAGTACCTCCTCAAGGTCGAGCGTAGAAACGAGCGTCGTTCCTATACCCAAGAGGCTGTACATGTCCTCCCAGCGACGACGGCTTTCCAGGGTGTGGTCCTCGAGTGACGCCAGAACCGTCTCCAATTCCCGATTGCCGCTGTGGGCACGCTCAAGCGCCTCACGGAGCCTGTGCACGGCAAAACGTAGCAACACTCCCGTCAGAATCAGAATGACGATCAGCGTCATCAGCTCAGCACTTCCGGCCAAGGCCGCAAACATGGGTGAGAGAATACCATTGACCTCGGCATAGAATACGCCGACCAGGGCCAGCGCACAGAGCAGCCCAAAGCCGATCGTGCCACGACCGCCCAGGAGCAGACTGGCGATGGTAATGACCAGAAAGTAACCAGTCACGCTGTGATCCCGTATGCCGTTGCCCATACAAATGAGGATGGTGAAACTCCCCCACAGCGCCAGGGAGAGAAGCACACCGACCAGGCGCAGATGACCACGATGCGCGAGAGCCCTCAACCCCAGCATCAGTGCACACATCACCACGCCGAATGCCAGGTTGAATACCAGCTCGCTTGGCTCAAGCACGACCACGATCGCAGTCCCCACCACCGTGGTCGCGAGGATCGTCAGCAGTATGGTATTGAGCAAGCTGGCTATGTACGCATCCCCCTCGTCCTCAGGAATCGGCGGGGCCACGAATTGTCGAGCGCGAGCCACCATATTTCCTATCTCCTCAGTGAAGCCATTGGCTCCACCCCTCGGCACGCTCAGAGAGCACCTCAGGGTAGGCCACTCTGGGCAGGTCCAACTCGATCATACAAGGATCCACCAATACCATTTTACACGCGTTGTGCCCACATTGAATTACAGCTCGGTTACGGCTGTGTAACGACTCTCATTCTGTTGGGTTTCACCTTCGTTCACCAGATTGGTTCAATCTTTCAGATTGAACCAATCTGGGTCTCGGCTTTCCGCAGAACGACGGTCCTGCCACTGCAGACAGTGGCAGGACCGTCGCGTTTGCCCGATGAAGGACGCCCTTCAGCGAGGGCTAATTCGAATAACCTCTCATGACAATGGGCAGCCGGAACACGTTATCTATGATCGTCAACGTGGCGGTATCGGGCACATCCAACACCGCGTTGATCGGGTTGGTGAGCGTCAAAAGGACCGTCTCATCCCCCTCAACCATCGTATCGCCCAAGAGCGGCACCGTGAATGTCCGGCTGATCTGCCCGATATCGAAGCGCAGCGCGCCGCTGACCTCCGTGTAATCGCTCCCTTCCGCCGCCGTGTCGGACACCGTCAGGCCACTGGCGTACCCGGAGCCAACGTTGGAGACGACGATCGTGTAGCTCAATACATCACCCGGCTCGACCGGCTCGGGCTCAGCGGACTTGACCAGGGTGAGGGCCGGTGCCTGCACGACGATCAGGCCCTGTTTGATCTCACTATCCGCAAAGTCGCACCCATCCGTTATCGTCAGCGTCACCGTGAACGTGCCCGGCACGTCATACACGTGGCTGGTGTTCGCCACGCCGGTGGCGCCAAACCCATCGCCAAAGTCCCAGCGCCAGTCAGCGACTGGCCGCCCGTTGGTCGTACTCGTATCGGTAAAACTCACCGTGTCACCCACGTTGATCTCGGTCGGCGTGCTTTCGAGGACGAACGGGTCGCGGTCGAAATCCGCGACCAGAGCCGGCGCGTTCAAAGGTGTCGTATACAACGATCCCAGCGCGCTGGTCACAATCTGCGTGCTGGTGATGACCCGATAATATGCGTTGGTCAGACTCGCATCGCTCAGGAAGCGCTCAACAACGCCCTCCAACACGCCCAGACGGACAACATCAGCGTGCGTGTTCGCTGTGACTCTGAGGAACTGAACCTATCGGTGGCGGACGACGGTGTGGGGTTCACCATCCCCGAGCGTCCCGATTTGTTCACTCAGGCCGGTCATTTTGGACTGGTGGGGATGCTGGAGCGAGCGACCCGCCTGGACGGCACCCTCCAGGTTCAGAGCACCGTTGGGACTGGCACTCAGGTCGTCGTCCGGCTGCCCAGCCCTCCCCCTCCCACGTAGGCTATTCCCCCCTTGTCCCACCCGCCAAATGGCTCTCCCCCCTGTTTCCCTTTGCTAGTATACTGGCAGCATCTTGTGAGACTTGGGAGGTCGAGATGAAACCTGTGTTGTGGATAAGCCTAGGAGTTGTTGTTTCTGTAGCCCTGGTGGTCATCGGACTGGCCGGTGGATGGGCCCTGTGGGGCCGGCACGTTTGGCCACGGGCCACCATGACGCGCCGTGGACAGGTACCGGGGTCCAAGACGACTGCGGCGGGTGGGGGCGCGGTGTGGGCCAGGGAATGATGGGCGGACGGACCGCAGCGGCGGCTCCGTGTGGTGAATTGGGCTACGGCCCTGGGACGGCGGGTGGATGGACAGGTGAATCCTCCGGGACCCTGACCATTGAGGATGCCTACGAAGCGGTGGCGCAGTACGTCGCCGGGTTGGGCTACACAGCCCTGGAGATCGCAGAGGTAATGGAATTCGAGCAAAACTTTTACGCCAGCGTGGAAGAATCGGACACCGGCATCGGGGCAATGGAGTTGCTGATCGACAAATCGACCGGCGCCGTCGGCCCGGAGATGGGACCGAACATGATGTGGAACGCGCGTTACGGGATGCACGGGCGCGGTGGGGGCATGATGGGCGGGGCTGCCAGCGAGACCAACACGGTCCCGCCGGAGGAGGCACTCAAGATCGCCCAGCGCTGGCTGGATGCCTACCGTCCTGGTGTCACGGTTGAGGAGCACGCCGATCCCTTCTATGGATACTACACCATTCATACGCTGAAGGACGGTGAGATCGATGGTATGCTCAGCGTCCACGGAACCACTGGGCAAGTCTGGTATCATACCTGGCACGGCGCGTTCGTCCAGATGGTTGGCGAGGAAGATCAATATTAGGGAAGGATTTCCACTGCGAGAACCAAGCCCTACAAGCGGCGATGTGGAATCAGATTCTGCATCGCCGCTTGCTGACCGCCCACAAGACCTTGGCAACAGCACACCGAAAAAACCACCCGCGCGGTAGGGGACGCCGCTGGCGCCAATGCGAGACTGCAGAGGCCAGATTTGTACGAGAATCTTATCGTAACTCCCGACATAGAGCCCGACCCAGGGCCAGAGATCAGCGCTCCCTCACCAACCAGTTGAAGAACAGCGCGTGCGCGCTGCCCACGTACTGGACCATAATCGTGCCATCCCGCTCGGTCGCTAGACCCCAATCGCCCACACCGGCGACCTGATCCACGCTCGGGATCTGCACCAGCCGCCCCACCGCCTGAATCCCCCTAATATGTCACCGCAACTCGATCAGCGGCGTCACCGAACCGAGGACAAGGAGCATCATCAGAACGATGCGCCTGCGGCCGCCCAGGGAGCGACCGCACAGCGCCCTTCCAACAAAGACGGCCAGGATATACAGGGCCAGTATGGAACTGCGCATCACAAAGTCGTTGGAAGCGCCGTATCGATAGAGCGGGAACAGGAGCAGACAGCCGAGGGTCGTGACAAGCAGGGCCTTCGACCTGGCTTCCCGGCCAGCGTCCCCAGGCCGGATCAAAAGCGCGTACAGGCCAAACTCTAGCGCACAGAACACCAGCACCAGCACGCAGACAATGGCCTTTGCCTGACCATCCGGGGCAAAGGACAGGACAAACCCGTGGGGTATGTCGCCTGCCAGCGCGGGCGATATGGGGTACAACTTGGCACTGTAGAACAACCCAATCACCGCCAGCAGTGCCAGGCCGCACAGGTTGGGCAACGAGACGTATCGCGCCAGCCGTTTCAGCAGCGGGCCATCAGCCGTCGCCAGCTCTACCAGCAGATAGGGCGCTAGACCGATCGTCAAAGGGCGACCACAGGGCCGTCGTGCTCCACAGGAAGAGGCTGGGCGTTTTCCGAGGGGGAACCAGGATCGTGTGGATCAGCATTGCGGTTCCGATCCAGCCGGCCAGCGCGTGATGGGGCACCCAGAACAGCAGCGTTACGTTCGAGCTGTACTGCCACCCCCAGCTCCACTGCTCGATGTGATCCCACATCAGGACCAGGCTCACCTCGGGCCGGATCGCCGCAACCACGGGTGTGACCAGCAATCGACCGACGACGTCGAGGCCGGAGAACATCACGAACAGCAGCAGGACGGCGAAAGAGACGCGGCGAACAAGGACGACGAACCACACTATCGCCAGGATCACCCCCGCCAGCGTCCAGGCGAACAGCGCATAGTTGGCCAGCGACCACCCAGCCAGCTTGCCGATGGACGCCGCCGGCAGGTAGAAAGCCACGTAGTAGACGAGGGGCACGTCCTGCCCCCCAAGCCGGTAGACGACCGGCCAAGGGCGCTCGACCAGGCCTTTGAGGATCCCGTTGTGCTTGAGCCAGTCGGTGTCCTGGTGCCCCAAGCCACCCACGCCGGAGATGGCCAAGAGAACGACGCTGAACAGAAGCACGAGGACGGCGTGGCGCCAGGTGAACAGCGGCCCGGCCGTCCCTTCTTGCTCCGGGCCGATGATCCCGTCCCTCTCTCGAACCGCCTGTCGTATCACACATAGCAACGCGAGCGGGACGAGGCCGGCGCAGATCAGGCTTATCGGCCACCTCAGCCATCCAAGGAAAAAGATAACGTATGGCAGCGCCAGGTAACACAGCGAGACGGGAACCAGGGTCCGCGCCAGCGTGTTGAACCGTGCCATTGGTGCGATGCACCTCATCAGACCGCTAGATTGGTTCAATCTTGAAGATTGAACCAATCTGGGTCGCCTACGACCGCTCTCTATTGCCGGTATGGATGCTCGTGCTGCGGCGGCTCCAGATCATCCGGCACCGGACAGACGTAGGGCCTCGCGGCGACCTGCGCCTCGAACTCTTTCCGGGCGGCCGCCAGCTTGGCCGGATCGGCGATCAGGTCGATCGCCGTGAGCGCCATCACCTTGGCCGCGTACATCATCCCTTTGTGACCGATCGAGGTCCCGCTCGTCGCCACGATCCCCCACGAATGGCCGGGCGCGCCGGTGGGGAAACTGGCCGTCCACAGCATACTCAGCGGTGCTTTCCAACTCAGGTCGCCGACGTCTGTGGACCCCAACATGGTGTGCCCCTCGTCCAGGCTGGGGAACACGTCGCCAGCGAGGGATCCGATCGCCGCGTCGCTCGGCAAGTGTATCGATTCCAGAATCTGCTCCTTCGTGCCGGGCAGGAACTGATCGTTGATCGCCTGGGCAAAAGCCCTCTCCTCGTCGGTGAACTGGATGGAGCCAAGGAACGACATGACCTCGTGCTGCAGATCGGCCAGTGTGTGGTTGCTCAACAGGCTCGAAAGACCCCCGGTAAAACGCTCTTCGAGCCGCGTCTCGGTCATCATCGCCGCGCCCTGGGCGATCTTGCGCACCCGCTCCGTCACCTCGGCCAGCTCGTGCGGTTTCTGGGCGCGGACGAAATACCACACCTCGGCGGTCTCTGGCACAATGTTCGGCGCCTGGCCGCCATCGGTGATCACATAGTGGATACGGACGCTGTCCAGCACGTGTTCGCGCAGGTAGTTGACCCCGACGTTCATCAACTCCACCCCGTCGAGCGCCGAGCGACCCAGGTGCGGGAACGCACCCGCGTGGGCCGACCGGCCGTGGAAGCGGAACCTGATCTGATTGACCGCGACAGCGCTCCCCTTGGCGGCAAAGTTAACGTAACCCGGGTGATAGTTAAAGGCCGCATCCAGGTCGTCAAAAGCGCCTGCTCTGGCCATATAGACCTTGCCGCCGCCCCTCTCCTCCGCCGGGCAGCCGTAATACCGGATGGTGCCGGTCTGGTCCGTAGCCTCCAGCCACTCTTTCACCGCCACGGCCGCCGCCAGACATCCCGTACCCAACAGGTTGTGACCACACGCGTGGCCCGGTCCGTCCTCCACGACCGCCTGGGGCGACGGTTGGATCTTTTGGGATAGACCGGGCAGTGCATCATACTCACCGGCAAAACCCAGAATGGGTCTGCCCTGGCCCCACTCGGCCACAAAGGCGGTACTGATACCGCCTACGTCCCACGTGATCCTCAAACCCTCCGCCTCCAGCAGATCAGCCTGGAGCTTGGATGCCCTGAACTCTTCCCAGGCCAGCTCAGGAGAGGCCCAGATCTGATCGGCCATCCCGGTGAACTGGGATTGATGCTCGTCGAGCCAGGCGATGACGTCTTGTTTGGTCTGCATCGTATTGTCCTTTCAGGCGGGGTATCTCCCGTGTAGGTACTCGACCACCTGGCGATCGATACCATCCTCCTCGCCGTCCCAGCGCTCCTCCAGGTTCTCGATGCCGACCAGGGTGCGCAGCGATTCGCGGGTCGCCGCGTCGAACACACCCGTCACCGCTCCCGAATAGTGACCGCTGCGCAACAGGAGCTCCTGCAACTCGGCGACCACGGACGCTGCTTTTAGCGAGATCACGTCAGCCGGATCGACCCCACCAAAGTAGAGATGGTGCATACCCACCAGCTCGCGCAGCTTGCGAATGGGGCGCGGGTCGTCGTCCACGCGCAGGTCGAGGTAGCGGTCGTTGTTGCCGCCGTAACCGCCTCCCTCACGCACGACCAGGACGCCAGCCGACTGGCGGCCGCGCTTATCCCCGCCGGCCTCCTGCCCGGCAGCGAGCGCCTCCACCAGCCAATCGGCCAGCTCGCCCGGCCCGCCGCGTACCCACTCGAATCGCTCCGCCATCGCCTCGACGGTGCCGGGAACGAGGATGTTGCCCTGGCAGGCAAAGCCGTCGCCCACGACGTGCCCGGCCCAGCGAGTGCAGCCCTTGCCGGTGTAAGCGGCGGCGCGACCCTCCCGATCCACCACGCCCACCTGGCGGCGGGCGCGCTCCTCGTCTGCCACAACGAGACGGTCGATCGTCTCCTGGGCAGATGCCCCCTGCACCAACCTGTCAAGCCCTCGGGGGCCGTACGTCAGGTTGGCGTGGGCCTGGGTGGCGACAGCGCCTGCCCCGGCCCGGGCCCAGGAGACGACGGCGGCCGCGGCCAGGAACTTGCTTTGGACGGCGACGCCCCACTCCCGGCGGCCGGGGTCGTGGGCCACGATGGAAAAGGTCGAAATGGTCGGCATTGTGTTGTCTCCAGGTGAAGTGAAAGTGCATCGCACCTGTGAGGTGCAACGCACTGGTCCTCTATCGAAACAGCTCCCGCCGCAGGTTGTGGTACCGCCCCGGCGTAAAGTAGCTCTTGATCCACTCACCGCTCGAGTCCAGGTAGGCAGCGCGACGCTCTTCGATCGAGTCTTGCTGCGCCAATTGATTGGCGATGGTGCGAAAGTAAAAGTGATTGAACAGGCGCACAAACTCGCCCAGGTAGATGTCGGCCACCGCCTGATTGCCCCGGATGAGCAGCATATTCTCGTCGTTGTTGAGCAGCGAGTTGGTGGAAAAGTTGGCCGACCCGGTAAAGACCAGCGGATCGTTGGTCAGCACGTCGATCAGCATATACTTGGTGTGGACGTAAAAGACGTGCCCCTGGCGGCGGAAATGCTCCTCCCGCATATACCACTCGTCCAGCTCCCAACCGGGGATACGCTGGCGCCGGGCGTCAACCCCCAGCGTGGAGCCGACGGCGACGCGCGTGTCCCGATCCCGCTCGATCAGGTCGGCGGCATCGCCCTGCAGGGCTTTTTCGGTGATGATAAAGCGGACAAAGTCTCGGTCCTCGGCAAAACGTTGGGCCAGCTTTTTGTTCACACCAAAGGCGGCGGTGAACATCACCGTCTGCTGGGCCTGGCGGATGCGGTCAGCGTACCACTCGAGCATCCTCGAGCGGGAACGAGGGCTAAAGAGGGGCGTGATCGGCTCCGAGAGCGGGACGTTGGGGAACGGGGTGTTGGCCAGGTTCCAGGCCCGCAGATCGGCGAACTCGGCGTCAGCGGCGAGTTGCTCCCAATACTCGAGGTACAGTTGAGCCACGTCCCGGTTGCGCACCACGTGGCCCACGTTCGACTGCCCCAAAAAGCCGGATGGAGTAAAGTTGGTCGAGCCGGTCCACACCTGGATCGGCACGTCGTTCTCCAGGAGGACGATAAACTTGTTGTGCGGAATCGCCTTGCGCTTGGTGCGGCCCTTGACAAGCCGCCGGTCGAGGCCCACTGCATCGATGGCCCGCTCGTTCGCCTTTGTCGTCGAGGTCGGCGCCAGGACCCCCTGTTTTTTCTCCGACCCGGCCTCGTACACGATCTTGACGTCGGCGCCCCGCCCCGCCGCCGCCTGGAGGGCCTCGAGGATGGGAGGAAAGCTGAACTCGTAGGCCGCGACCCGGAGCCCAAACCGGGATTCCTGTGCCTGGGCGATAAAGTCGAGGGCGGCCTCCATCAGGCCCCGCGAGAGCCAGGCGGTGGCCTGGTCGGAGAGATCCTCGGCGTCCGGAATGCGGTTCTGGAATCTGCGGGCATAGGCCTGGCTGGCGATAGCACCCCGGTTAAAGTAGATGGCATGCTCCCCCATGTCGACTCGCTCAGTCTTGACGCGCACCGTGACGTCGGGCCCGTACTCGAGCTGTTTGGGCCGCCCGCGAACCGGGCGCACGCGGTAGGTGTACTCGTGGTCCGGTTTGGCGGTATAGTCACCCCACAAAAAGCTCTGGATCGGGTGCTCCAGCGTGGAAAAGAGGCTCCCCGGACACGGGTCTGGCTCCGTCTCCTCGAAAGTCTTGAATCCTTTGAGCCAATACCGTTCGTCCTCCGTGTGGTCCTCCCGCTTGATGGCGAATCCGAGCAGCCCCTCGCGGGCCGCCTCGTCCGCATCGAGGCCCAACAACACGACATAGGTCCCAGAGATGGCGTGCACCGAGACGCCCGATTTTTTTCGTCGTACGCGCATTATGCCTCCTTCCCCCTTATACCCTGACCGCCCTCATCATTCCGAACAAAGTGAGGAATCTCCGCCTCACCACCTCCGTCATTCCAAACAAGGTGAGGAGTCTCCAGCCTCAGTCCTCCCAGTACCTGTACTCGCCAGTCAGCGTGGGGAGAACCGTAATGGCGGGCACCTCGTACGGATGGGCGTTGACGATGGCCTTGATGACCGCCTCCACCCGATCCCGCCGGCAGATCGCCTCGATACGAGACTCCTCGGTCGCGTGCTCCACGCCTCTCGCGCCGGCGTTGGCCCACGCCCCATCCAACACGCGGCAGTGGGCCGTACAGCGGGACACGTACGTCACCCGGTCGTAGCGCCCATCGTCGACCGTGCCAGCGCCGGCGTCGCACATCGCCTCCCGCACCGTTTCGGTGTGCGCGACCGGGACAGACACCGCGATCATCACGTATTCGGTCTTTGGTTGGGTGCTCATTTGCCTGATCCCTCTACAGTATACGCGAAAAACAAAGCGCGGTCAAAAACGCCCGAACCTCCAGGGCTATCGC
>CAYUIS010000163.1:0-10398 GCA_964444825.1 uncultured Anaerolineales bacterium
AGTCTCTCCAAAGGATTGGACGTCAAACTTGACCAAGACACAGTCATCGAAGGGCTGGCCGTAGGGCGATACGTTGTCATACAGGGACAGACCGGGCGACGTTTCTTCTCGATGGTCAGCGATGTGCAGTTGGATGCTATCAATCCTCTCATCGAAAAGACACCGCCGGATCCCTCCAATGCTTATCTTGCCCGCGTCTACCGTGGCACGGCGGTATTCGGACGGATTCACGTTGCGCCGATGTTGATGTTGGAAAAAGGTGGCGGTGAGCCGAAACCGGTCAAGACCATTCCGACCCATTTCTCCTCAGTCTATCCCGCTGGCGAGGAAGAGGTCGCCGTCATCTTTGGACGGGAAGGGCAGCCTGGTTACTTTTATATCGGCGATCCATTGGAGATGGAGGGTGTCCACGTGGCGCTTGATCTGAAGCGCTTTGTCGAGCGTTCGGCCGGGATTTTCGGCAAGACGGGCACCGGCAAGACGTTTCTCACGCGCACGCTCTTGGCGGGGCTGGTTCGGGAAAACGTGGCCGTCAACCTGGTGTTCGATATGCACAACGAGTATGGCTGGAAGAGCCAGGATGAAGCCAAGCAGGAGGTCAAGGGACTCAAGCAGATCTTTTCAGGACAGGTGTCTGTCTTTACGCTGGATGACGAATCCTCACGGCGTCGGGGCAGTAAAGTGGACGGTGTCGTACGTATTGGCTATGGCCAGATTGAGCCAGAGGATGTGGATAGCCTGGCCAGCTTGATGGCGCTCTCCGATGTGCAGGTGGGCGCCCTCTATTTCCTGCGGCGACAGTTGGGTCCTCGATGGATCGCCCGGCTGTTGGATGAGGATGATCCGTTGGAGGAACTCGGGAGCGCACTGGAAAGAGGGACTTTGCACGGTGGAACGCTAGGGGCGATTCAGCGCAAACTCGGGCTGTTTCGTCGTTTTGATTTCCTGCAAGCGCACGTGCCAGAGGATCCCGTGCGTCAAATCCTGGGCTACCTGGATCGGGGTGTGAATATAGTCCTCGAGTTCGGCCGGTATGGCAACAGTCTGGAGGCATACCTGCTGGTAGCCAATTACATCACTCGCCGGATTCACGGCCAATACGTCAGGCGTAAGGAAGCGGCTGTCGGACGGCAAGGCCTGGAACCGCGTCCTCTGGTGATCACTATTGAGGAAGCGCACAAATTCCTTGACCCTGCCGTGGCGCGTCACACGATCTTTGGCACCATCGCCCGGGAGTTGCGGAAATACAACGTGACGCTGCTGATCGTAGATCAGCGTCCCAGTGGCATCGATCCAGAGGTGATGAGCCAGATAGGCACGCGTGTGACCTGTCTGCTCGACGATGAGGCTGACATTCGGGCGGTCTTTTCGGGGATCAGTGGGGCCGGGGCTCTGAGGGAGGTACTGGCACGCCTCGATACTCGCCAGCAGGCGCTTATTATGGGACATACTGTACCGATGCCAGTGGTAGTTCAGACCCGCACCTACGGCACCCCGGCTTTCTACGCCGAGATGGGGGGGCACAAGCCAGAGACCCCTGAGGAAGTGCTGGCGCATGGGCGAACAGTGTTGAGAGGCGGGGAAGATGAACAAGAAATCTGACGAGAAAGCACCACGTTGAGTGGGTAGATGGATCTCCTGGCGGTTGGTTGCCCTGTTTTCTACATCAGGTAGTGCGCAGAGGTATGCGCGAGTACCGCCACTCCCAATTCCAGAACATCCTCGTCAAAATCAAAGCTAGGATTATGGTGGCTGGCGTCGAGTCCGCGCTGCGGATTGGCGGCCCCGAGCAAAAAGTAGCAACCTGGCACCTCTTGTAGGAAAAACGCTGCATCTTCACTGACCATCGTCCGCTCTCCGGACGATACGTTCTCTGGCCCAACGACTGCCTCGGCCGAAGCGCGCACGACTTTTGCAGGCTCGATGTCGTTGACCACGGCTGGCGTGAGAGGTATGACTCGAAGCTCGGCCTGGGCGCCACAGGCCGTCGCAACTCCATAGATAACGTCCCGCATTCTTTGGAGGATCATGTCCCGCGTCTGTGGGTCGAATGTTCGGATGGTGCCAGTTAGCTCAACCTGGCCGGGAATGACGTTAAACGCGTCGCCACCGTGCACTGTGCCTGTCGATATCACGGCGGTATCCAGGGGGCTAACGTTGCGACTGACGACGGTCTGTAGGACGACCACGATCTGTGCGGCAGCTACAATTGGGTCCACCGTCTGATCGGGCATTGCCCCGTGTCCTCCTTTGCCTCGCACAGAGCACGTCCACCTGTCTGCTGCTGCCATGATCGGCCCCGGTGTGACATCGATGGCGCCCGCTGGCAAGTTGTTCCACAAATGGGTGGCAAAGACGACGTCGGGGCGGGGGTTCTCCATCACGCCTTCCTGGACCATTTTCTCGGCACCGTTCATTCCCTCCTCGCCAGGTTGGAAGACCAGTTTGAGTGTGCCCACCATTCTGTCTCGATGCTGCGCCATCAGTGTAGCAATCCCCAGTCCAATTGCCAGATGTCCATCGTGGCCGCAGGCGTGCATCACTCCCGGATTCTGTGATCTGTAGGGAATCTGGTTTTCCTCGATGATGGGCAAAGCGTCCATATCGAAGCGCATCATCACCACGGGGTCCGGCTCCCGCCCTTCCAGTAGTCCAACGACTCCGGTGTTGGCAATGCCTGTCTGAACCCGAAATCCAAGCTCTTGCATCCGGTCGGCGATGATGTCTGCAGTGCGATGTTCCTGGAAACCCAGCTCTGGGTGCATATGGAAGTCACGACGCCATTTGATCAACTGCTCGCGCAGGGTATCCGTCTTGAATTCTGCCTGTTTTGACATCCGTCTGTGTTCCTCCATTAACAAAGCCGTGCTCACAGACGAGCACGGCAAAAGCTCTGACCCACATCCGATCGTGTAGAGTGGTCTAGATCAGCTCTACATCTTCTACAGGCACTTCCAGCCGCTGGTCCTCAACTTGAACGACAACGATGTCCTTCAGTGGCAGCAAATCGATCACCCTTCCCTCTCCATGGGGAGTTTGTACGCGTTTCTTGCGCCGGGGCATCTTTTTCGAAGCCTCACTATACAGCTCTTGTTCATATACCAGGCAGCATCGCAACCTTCCACACATACCAGTAATGTCGGATGGATTGAGCGATACTCCTTGCGTCTTGGCCATCTTGATCGAGACGGGGCAAAATTCGGTGATGAATCGAGAGCAGCATCGTTCTTCGCCACAGGCGCCATAGCCTCCCAACAGCTTGGCGTGGTCACGGGGGCCGATCCGACGCAGGTCCACACGGATGTCCAGCTTTCTCTGCAGTTTGTGTGCGAGTTTGCTGGGGTTGAGCTTCTTGTCTTCACCCACATACAGCAGTGTTAGTCTCTGGCCATCGAACGTGTACTCGGCGAGAACTATTCTCACATACAGGTCGAGCTCTGCCGCCACCTCTTGGGCAGCCGCCAGTGCCTCTTTCTCCTTTTCGCGCCACTGTTCACGTAGCGCCAAGTCATGTCCCGTAGCCCGTCTGCGTACCGGCTTGAGTCCTTTCTCCTCACCTTCGTCTGGCAGCCGTATGCTCACCACTTCCCCTAGCTGCTGCCCCCGCGCCGTCTCTACGAGTACAAAGTCGCCCGGTCTCAGGTCTTGGCAGGTGCGCGCATCAAAGTCATACAGTTTACCCGTTCGCTGAAACTGTACGCTCACAACGCTTGCTCTGCGTTCTTGAGCCTGAGGTTGGGGGCGTGGGCTTTGACTCACTGGCGAGCCTTCTTCTGCGCTGCCTTCTGTTCCTGCTCGGCCTTTTCGGCCGCGTATTGTGTGGGGTGGATCGCTGCGTGATGTGCCAGCGGCTTTGACAGCCGCTCTAGGTCCCACACAAACTCTCCGGCATCCCGGCCATAGGTAGCGATTTCATAGTCGTGATCCATCTTGATGGCATCAAATGGGCACACTTCCACACAGAAGCCGCACGACATACAAATACTCACGTCGATAAAGAACTCGGCTGGTTCCCGTTTAGCTTTGCCTGTCTCTGGGTCCATAGCCCGCACGATCCATATGCACTGAGGAGGGCAGGCCTTGGCGCAGATGCCGCAGGCCGTACACCGCGGTTTGCCCGTCTCCGGGTCGATCACTTGGAAAGGAAACGAGCGATAGTTTTCAGGTACTATGAGCTTCTCATTGGGGTATTGTACCGTGAAGACTCCTCGACCTCGGGGACTCTGCCGTTCAGGGAGGGCTTCGGGAGAGTACCGTTTGCCGAATCCTCCTTTGAGAAACCACTTGAGGTCATCCGCAAAAGTGGTTACAAAGCGTCCCACAGTGACGCCAAATGTCTTGAGAATGCCGATTCCATACATTAGCGATCCACCTCACCCAGCGTGATATCTATGCTGGCCAGGATGGCCACCACATCAGCCACAAGATGCCCACGGCTTATCTTGCCCAGTACGCCCAGATTGGCGAAACTGGGCGTGCGGATGCGATAGCGGTACGGGTTCGCCGTGCCGTCGGAGACTACATAGAAGCCTAACTCGCCCTTCGGCGCCTCTACACGTCCATATGCCTCGCCAGCCGGCACTTTGGCAGTCGCCTGTACCTTTTTTGACTGAATAGGTCCGTCTGGCAGGCGTTCGAGAGCCTGCCGGAGGATGCGCAGCGATTGCCGCATTTCCTCAAGGCGGACTTTAAAGCGATCATAGATGTCCCCGTTGTGGCCTACCGCCACATCCCAGTCGAATTCGTCGTAGATGGAGTACGGTTCGGCCCGGCGGACATCATAGGGAACGCCGCACGCTCGCAGAAGTGGCCCTGTGCAACCATAAGCCACAGCTACGTCAGCCGGTAGTGCACTGACGCCGATGGTACGGGCGCGGAAGACTTCGTTCTCCAAACAGAGTTTTTCGAACTCTTCCACGCGGCGCGGAATCCGCTCGTAGACCAACTCTTTCGCTACTGAGAGCCAGCCCTCGGGCAGGTCCCGAGCTACGCCGCCGAAACGGAAGTAGTTGCACATCATCCTGGACCCGGATGCCATCTCGAACAGATCGATGATGAGTTCCCGTTCCTCGAGTGCATAGAGCATAAATGTGAGGTAGACGCCGATGTCGTTCGTGAAAAAGCCGATGGAAACAAAGTGGTTCATTATGCGAGTTAGCTCTGCCATAATGACGCGGATGTATTCTGCACGTTCGGGGACCTCTACACCCATCAACTTTTCCACCGCTACAGCGTAGCCAAAGTTGTTCGACATCGAGCAGACATAGTCCAGGCGATCCGTAAAGGGCATATTGGCCAACCAGGTGTTGCGTTCGCCGATCTTTTCGTGGCAGCGATGGAGATAACCCAGCACTGGTTCCAGTTGCTGGATCGTCTCTCCGTCGAGGCGGGCTACCATACGCAGGACCCCGTGGGTGCTGGGGTGTTGCGGCCCAAAGTTGATAACCACCTGGTCAGTAGGCATTGAGCGCCCATTGTCCCCGACGTGCTCGTCCATCGGGGCGTAGACCCTCATCTCGGCCTGGGGCTCCCAGCTATCCGGGGACCAGTCAGGGGGATAGCGTAGGTTACACCCTAATGGTGCCCGCTCCTCGGCCTGTACTGGCCGTCCCTCCGGGTGCCGGCTGGAGAACGGCTTTTTCTCTTCCTCATAGTAGACTTCGTGCCAGTCCTTGCGCAGTGGGTGGCCCTCATATCCTTCCCACAGCAGAATGCGTCGTAGATCAGGATGCCCTTCAAAACGGATGCCCATCAGGTCCCACGTCTCGCGCTCATGGACGCTGGCCCCGGGCCACACGCCGACGACCGATGGAACGACAGGATCGTCACGATTGGCGTGTACGTGGAGCACTAGAGGACCTCCGCCCTTACTGCGGAACAGGTGATAGGTCGTCTCGAAGCGAGCCGGGAACTGGGCTGTGGCTTCCGGATAGTCCACCCCGGTGACAAGTGAGAGATAGTCGTAGCCCAATTGATCCCGTAGAAACGAGGCTACTTTCCCCAGGTGACCGGGAGCGATGACTATTCCTTCATACTCGGCAGGTTGGGCTGCACCAGGAAAGTGTTGTTCCAGTGTGGAGAGCGCTTCTGTGGTTGGCTGAGAGATTAGGATTTCTTCGGCCATCTCACTTGCTCCTCTCCAACGGTGGGACTTTATACATCAGCCGCCAGTCCACCATATCGGGGCCTAGTACGGGGACGGGAATGCCTTCATCCTCGCCATCCTTTTGGTACCAGCGGAGGCTACTGATTGGCTCATTGGTGATCTTGGCGTGGAGGGTGAGGATGGCGTTGTATAGTGCCTCTGGGCGAGGCGGGCACCCGGGAACATAGACATCGACCGGCAGGAACTTGTCCACTCCGGAGATGACGTTGTATCCGTCTTTGAAGGGTCCCCCGGAGATAGCGCAGGCGCCCAATGCGATGACGTATTTGGGCTCGGCCATCTGGTTGTAGAGGCGTACCACCTGGGGAGCCATCTTTTTGGTCATCGTGCCAGAGATGATGAACAGATCAGCCTGGCGTGGACTGGCACGTGCAATGTCCATTCCATAACGCCCCATGTCGAATCGAGAGGCAGCCGCAGCAATAAACTCAATAGCGCAGCAGGCCAGGCCTGTGAACAGGGGCCACATTGAGCGCTTGCGACTCCAGTTATAGAGCTTGTCCCACGGCATGAGGCGTACGTTGTCCTGAAGTTCCGGGGGCACTTGTGGCAGGCTCGAATTCTCAGTGGTCATCAGAGTATTGTCCTCCTCAACCATTTGTGTGGTTTTCCAGGATTCCTGAGATTGTGACAGGTCAAGCTATGCAGGGGCAGGTTTCCAAACTGATGGGTGGATCGGTGGGAACATGTCCTTACTTGCATGGTCTCTGTCACGGGCTGCTATTCTACACCGCTTTCAAGAAATGGGCAACTTGACGGGTGATGGGTCTACTCAGAATTTGTTGTGAGAGCGTTGGCACAACGGCTTGTTTTTCGAGTGTTCCCGTACGGGTTTGCTGTCTGTGGGTTAGGCATAATTAGAACGATGACAATTTGACAAAATGCTGAACTCGTACTAGAATGTGGGCCTTATTGCGAACGTCAGGTTGGGGAATATGCGAGAACCCAGCATGCAACCTACTCGAGAGCGTATCCTGCACATCCTCAAGGAGCGGGGTCAGGTGACGGTTGATGAGCTAAGTCAGGAGCTCGGCTTGACCACCGTCACTGTGCGCCATCACCTTGACATTCTGCGTGGGGAAGGACTTGTCTCGGCCCCTCTTACACGCCGGCGCAAGGCCCCGGGCCGCCCCAAGCACGTCTACACGTTGACCGAAGGGGCTGACGCGATCTTCCCCAAGAGGTACAAGGATTTGGCGATACTGATCCTCAGCGAGGTGCGCACGCACTTTTCGGCCGCTGAAGTGGATGAGATGATGACGCGTATTGGCGAACGCATAGCGAGCCAGGCTATCCTCCCTGATGGGGATGACTTTCAAGTCCGCCTGGAGGCAGTCGTCGAGTTCTTGAATGGTCTTGGATTTATGACCAGGTGGGAGCAACGTGACGGCGGCGAGTATTTGATCCACATCGCCAATTGCCCATATGAGCAAGTATCTCGTCACGATCCCGAAATCTGTGCCATAGACCTCGCAATGTTGACTCGTCTCCTGGGTACATCTCCTCAGCGCATCACTTCGATGGCTGAGGGCGATTATCAGTGCTCCTACACCCTCCGCGCTCTTGCAGAGTAAGCCCTCCATCACTGGAGAATCTATGCCTATTAGAACGACATTCGTTTACGCTGGTATCGCTGGGCGGGGCTTTAACTCACTCAAGCAGGGCATGGAAGCTGGCTGGATCTCCCATGGTCTGGCCTCCCTGAGCAGTGCCGCCAAGGCTCAAGGATTCGAGGTGGACCTCATCGATCTGCGGGCACTATCCAGTTGGGACCATTTCCGCGAGGTCTTGGGTGATCGGGATCCTGACGTTGTTGGGTTGACCATGATGAGCGTAGATTACAATCCGGCCCGCCAGGCGATAGCGATTGCAAAGGAGATCAAACCACAGGTTATCACAGTCATCGGTGGCCCGCATGTCACTATTGCGCTAGAGGATGCCCTGCGTATTCCTTGCGTAGACTATCTGGTGACGGGAGAAGGCGAAAGGACGTTTCCTCAACTGCTACAGTTGATCGAAGGAGACGACTTGCCGCCGTATCGTGTCCTGCGCGGCGTGACGCCTGATCTCGACGAGATTCCCTTTTCCGACCGTGATCTATTCCTCGATGAATGGCGAAAATGGGGCTATGACCTCGACTCACCCGAGGTGCCCTTCGTGGACGAACTACCGCCACCGTTTGCCACCATCATTGCCGGGCGGGGTTGTCTGTACAACTGTGCCTTCTGCAAACCAGGCGAGGACTATCTCTTTGGCAAGCGTACCCGCCGCCGTAGCGTGGACAATGTTATTGGCGAGCTGCATATGCTGGTAGATCGATACCGTATTTCCTCATTCATGTTCCACGACGATTGCCTGACGGAGGATAGAGATTGGGTAATGGAGTTCACGGCAAAGTACATTGCGCAGGGATTCCGGATGCCCTTTTACTGTCAGACTCGCGCCGATATCGTCGTGAAGCACGAGGATATGGTGGCGCGTATGGCCGATGCTGGACTGCGGGGGTATTTCGTCGGGTTTGAAAGTGGCAACGACCGCGTGCTCAAGTTCATCCGCAAGGGCACGACGGTAGAGCAGAATCGCCAGGCTGCCCAGGTCTGCCGCAAGTACGGTATCTCCATATGGGCAAACTATATGATGGGGCTGCCCACGGAGACCAGGGAGGAAGTGATGGACACGGTGCGGCTGATGAAGGAGATTGATCCTGACTACTACAGTCCTGCCTTCTTCACCCCTCATCCTGGCACCGACCTGTACGATTACGTGGCCGAGCAAGACCTGAGCCGCATCACTGACTATGATTCCTACCGCCGTAATCCTACCGAGCCCAAGATCAAGGGACAGGATTACGAGTTTCTCAAGTGGGCCATGGCTGAGAGTCAGCGTCGCAAACCGATCAATACCTTCAAACGGTGGATACACAACCAGTGGCAGCGGGCCCGGCGGGTTACTCCGGCAAAGGTGATGCGTAAATTGGGCCTGACCAGCGTGTGATCCATTGAGGGCGACGTTTCGCAAAGCCCTGTTCTGTTAGCGCATCCGCCATCTTCAGATTCCCCCACGATCACGCTTCCCAGGGATGCGGAACTGATATCCCGTGTAGTGAAGGTGATGCCAAACCAAGTATCTGGTGAACGCCGTAAGGATGGAGGTAAGGGACAGCCTGCGCACGCTCTCTCGATCGCAGAGCTAGGACTCTCCACCCGCGCTACAAACGTGCTGCTGAATGCAAGTATCAGGACGGCTGGCGACGCGTTGGCCGCCTTGAGCGTAGGCTCCGAGACGCTAATTGGGCTCAAGGGCTTTGGTCCCCAGTCGCTCGCTGCCTTGGTGGCACGACTCCAAGAGCGAGGTTTTCCTGTGCCTGGGGAAGAGGCTTTGGCATCGATCGATGGTAGATCGGAAGAAGCAGCGTCGGAGGAGGGAACGTTGGAGAGCGAGACGATCTCCCCGGGGGTGTCGGGGGATTCGCCCTCGCCGGGTCAGCAGGGGGAAGCCGCAGCCGCTCAATCTCGTGACCGGTTCAGGGTGAAGATGTGGTTCTATTGCGTGATCGGCGCGGCAGTCGTCCTGCTCTGGGTTTCGGCCTCGCTTATTGGTCGACTCAGCCGGAATGGCTACGGGACGCTGAGCGCATCAAGCAGTTCGGTATCGCACGGGGATGGGTTGACGATGAGTGTGAATCCAGACACGTTCAGCGGGCGGATGCGGGTGCGGATCGATACGGCGCCGCAGTTAGAGTTTCTGGAGGGTTCGGCAGGGGGGACATTGCGGAAGGCGGTAGAGGCACTGCCATCCCATCTGATGGTCAAGAGTCCAGTGTACCAGGTCAAGGTTCGTGGTGAGACGAGTGAGGCGGTGATGATAGACGTGGTGATGCCGAACGATGCGGAGCCGTGGGAGACACTGGATCTGTACACGTGGACGGGTGAGGGGTGGGAGTGGGTAGGTAGCGAGCTGCACACGGAGGTAGCGGAGCACGAGTTCATACGGGCTGAGGTGAGGGAAGTGCCGGCGACGCTGGTGGTGATGCAGACGGATGTGGTAGAGATGGACGTGTCGGCGATGTGGGAGATGGGGGACAATGCGATAGCGAGCGGGGCAGGGGTGGTGGACGAAGTGAACCCGGTGGGGCTGCTGTTGGGGACGGAAGGAGGATTCGTGGGGGATGTATCGATGCAGCCGATGGCGGGTGAGAGCTACGAGGTGGTGCCGACGGTGCGGAACTGGGC
>CAYUIS010000164.1:0-10357 GCA_964444825.1 uncultured Anaerolineales bacterium
AACGGGAAAGACAGGAGCGTCCACACGGCGCGTTGGGATACCGATCCGGCTAGGCAAAGCTGGCGTTGTGGTGGCGGTGGGAGGGGGGGGAGATGTGGGTTCACAAGTGGGTGTGTCTGTAGAAGCAGGGAGAGAGGTTGGAGGAGGGGTGTTTTGGGGGGGAGTATCGGTGACGGCAAGAATAGGAGGAAAGGTGGGCAGGCTGGTTGGGGATGGTCCTGGAGTCGGCGTGGGAGGGATGGTCACCATGCGAGAACTGATGTAGGGATAGATCAGCAGCCCGCCAGCAAGGAGTAGAAACACGCCGCTCCAGATAAGAACCTGGGACGCGGTTCCACCTTCCCTTTGCCTGGTCGAGTTGAGATCACTCATAGACGTCATCCAGCGATACGCGGCGATTATACCGCGTGAGCGTAGCCAGGGCAAGGTGAGATCACGCCTAACGCGCTGGTGATGAGCAATCCAGCTCGATTTGGACCAACAGATGATAGGTGTTGGCCTTTTGTAGGGTTCTGTGATACAATCTTGATCGGAAGGTATGCTGTCCTCCTCTTCAGGTCTAGACACCTTTGAGGATGGCTCATGCCTTAAATCCTGACCAGTCTCAGAAGCCACCACGTGTGGACGCCAGTCCAGAGTATAATAGGCCTCCTTGTGATTAGGACGTTTCTCCCCCTTGGGCGCTGCCTAGACAATCCTGTGCTGGTGAATGATGAACATACCGATTTCAATTTCAGGAGGTTGAACTGATGATCCAGGGAGTTCAAGTTGTTCCGTTAAAGGCCCATATGGACGACCGGGGCTATCTCATAGAGGTCGCCCGCTGCGCTGATGATCCTGAACCTCACGGCGTGGTACACCGGTTCGGGCAGGTCTACTTGGTGGGAAACATGACCCGTGGAACGGTGCGTGCGTTCCATAAGCACGCCGAGCTATGGGACTGGTTTTTCATCAGCCACGGTAGCGCCAAGTTCGTGCTGGTGGATGATCGGGATGATAGCCCAACCAAAGATGAGATGATGGCGGTTGTCGTCGGCGACCGCAAACCAGCGTTGATCGTGGTACCACCGGGTGTCTATCATGGCTGGATGTCACTAGAGGATGACACCCAGATGGTCAGCACCGCCAGCCACACATACAATCGGGAAAAACCGGACGAAGTACGTATTCCACCTGATTCGTTTGGGGATGTGTGGACGGTGAAAGGGAGGTAAGCGTGCGCAAAGTACTATTGGTGGGCGGCGCTGGCTACGTAGGATCA
Source organism: uncultured Anaerolineales bacterium (assembly GCA_964444825.1). Lineage (GTDB taxonomy): Bacteria > Chloroflexota > Anaerolineae > B4-G1 > B4-G1 > CAYUIS01. The sequence continues at coordinate 1,262 of CAYUIS010000164.1, forward strand.
GTGCTGGCGGAGGAGTTGCTGGAACGGGGCTACGCCGTCAAAATCCTGGATCGTCTTTATTACGGCGATTACGGATTGCGGGAGATCCGGGACCGCGTCGACCTGGTGGTGGCCGATATGCGCCACCTGCCGCCCGATCTACTCCAGGACGTGGATGCCGTGGTTAACCTGGGTGGGCTGTCTAACGATCCCACTGCGGAGTACAACCCCAAGGCCAACTATGAGATGAACACGTTGGCCACCCGAACACTGGCCGAGATGTGCCGAGCGGGTGGGATACAGCGGTTTGTATTTGCCTCTTCTTGTTCCATCTACGATCGCGGTGTGGGCAAAGATGATAACGATGTTATTCAGGACGAGGATACGCCGGTCTCACCCAAGGCAGCCTATTCCAGTTCTAAGCGAGAGGCCGAAAAGATCCTGCTCGAGATGACGGATGATGATTTTTGTCCCGTCATTCTGCGCAAAGGTACCATCTATGGCTTTTCGCACCGGATGCGCTACGACTTGGTGGTGAATACTTTTGTCAAGTTTGCGCTGAGCCAGGGCTACCTCAGTCTCCACTACGGCGGGGAGATATGGCGGCCTTTGGTGGACGTACGTGACGTGGCACGGGCGTATATCCTGGCTTTGCAGGCTGAAGAGGACGAGGTCAAGGGCCAGATCTTTAACGTTTCCCATCGCAATTACCGTATCTCTGAACTGGCTCTGCGTGTACGGGAAGCACTGCGACAGACTGGCACAGATCCAGAGGTGCGTGCGGACTATGGATATCGGGGCGTGCGCAGCTATCGGGTCTCTACCAAGAAGATCGAGCATATGCTTGGCTTTCGACCAAAAGTCAGTATCGAAGAGTCGGTGGCAGATATGGTGGAAAAGATCCAGCGATTTGGCTACAATGATTTTGACAATCCTCGATACTACAACATCCGCTGGATGCGCTTGCTGGAGGAGGCGCAACGTATCATTGAGATTACTGGCTCGGTGTTTGAAGCGCCGTCTCGGCAGGACGAAGCGGAATGAAAATACTGCTCATTGGTGCCAATGGTCAGTTGGGCAGCGACCTGGTCAAAGTTCTGGCCTCCGTTGATCTGGTTCCCCTCACTCACAAGGATGTGGACATCTGCGAGCTGGTAGGGTTGCACGAGACGGTGCGGCGCTATACACCCGATGTCGTGCTCAATATGGCTGCCTACCACAAGGTGGACGAGTGCGAGACAAACGTTCAAAAGACCTTTGCCGTGAACGCCTACGGGGTGCGTAATCTGGCCTTGGCTTGCAGAGAATACGACTGCGCTCTGCTGCACATGAGCACCGACTACGTGTTTGGTGGCGACGTCGAACGTCGTACACCGTATAGGGAGACTGACTTCCCCGCTCCGATCAATGTCTACGGTGTCGCTAAACTGGCCGGCGAGCAGTTCGTGCGCTACATCCTGGACCGCTATTGGATCGTGCGGTCACAGTGGCTGTATGGGGTTGCTGGAGCCAGTGGCAAGGGAGGCAATTTCGTCGAGCTTATGCTCCGGCTGGCTCAAGAGGGGCGGGATATCAAAGTGGTGGCTGATCAGATAGGCTCCCCTACGTACACCGCAGACCTGGCCAGCAAGATCGCCCAGTTGATCACGACCGAACGGTATGGGATGTATCATATCACGAACAGGGGGGCCTGTTCCTGGCACCAATTTGCCTCCAAGATATGGGAACTGGGCGATCTACATCCTAACGCTGAGCCAACCACGACGGCGGCTTTCGGAGCTGTAGCAACTCGTCCGGCCTATTCAGCTCTGGATAACGGCGCGCTGCGGGCCATTGGTATGAACGATATGCGTCCTTGGGAGGAGGCTCTGGCCGCTTATCTTGAGGAGCGCAGGCGTGGGTGATATGGTGGAAGCGATATTGGTGAGCAGGCACATCACCGATTGATGTGTCGAGATCCTATAGCATAAGTCAGATAGCGCCGCCCTGGTCACAATTCGGTCAGGGCGTTTCGCTTTCTACAGGACGCTCACCGGGTCCACGTCCACTTGCCAGCCAGAAGGGATATGGACGGAGCGGAGAAGGAGTGCGGGATTGGCGTGGCGCAGGAGTATCTGCCAGCGGTAGCGACCCCGCAGACGGGTGAAGAAGGGGGGCACGGGGCCGATCAGGTCGGTCGTAGCGAGACCTCTTTGGCTCAAGACATCGCGTAGCTCTGCGGCCAGCGTCTCGCTCTCAGTCTTGGCGCGAGAAGGGCTGGTGTCCTCGTACGTCAGCTTCGCTAAACGGCGGTAGGGCGGGTACCCCTGTTCGCGGCGAAAGGCCAGCTCACGAGCGGCAAACCCGGCATAGTCGTGGGCCGCAGCGGCCACGACTGCATAGTGGTCCGGGTGGTAAGTCTGCAGAATGACACGTCCGCCTAGCAGCCCTCGTCCTGCCCGCCCGGACACCTGTGTCAGCAACTGAAAGGTTCGCTCACTGGAGCGGAAATCCGGTAGGTTAAGCGCGCTGTCGGCCGAAATGACGCCGACGACAGTCACTAGTGGCAGGTCGAGCCCCTTGGCGATCATTTGTGTGCCGACGAGCACGTGGGCTAGACCGGTGCTAAAGAGGTGGAGAATGGCCGCGTGGGCAGCATAATTGCTGGCTGTGTCGCGATCCCAGCGCAAGGTGCGGACATCGGGCCAGCGCTGGTGGATGGTCGATTCGACTCGCTCGGTACCCAGGCCAAAGTACCGGATGCGCTCGCTCCCACATTCAGGACAGTGGTCGGACTGAGCTTGGCGGTGGTTACAGTGGTGACAGACCAGGTGGGAATCACGGCCGTGGTAGGTGAGGGGAGTGTCGCAAGACGGGCAACGGGAAACGTGACCACAGTCACGACAGAGAACAAAGGTGGCGGTTCCCCGCCGGTTGAGGAACAGGATTACCTGCTCGCCTTGTTGCAGGGCTTTATCCATCGCCTGCTGAAGGGCTCGGCTAAAGATGGAGCGGTTACCGGCCCGCAGTTCCGCCCGCAGATCAACGATTTGCACGGGGGGTAGGAGCCTGTACCGTGCTTCGGCAGGAGCATCCCGTTGGACGTCGTAGCGGATGTGAGGGACCCCATATCGGGTCTGGAGGTCGTGCAGGCGGCGCACGTGACCCATAACACGGCGGGGCATCTCTAGCAGTACAAATCGTCCGGTGTGAGCATAGTGGTAGGATTCCAAGCTGGGCGTGGCCGATCCGAGGATTACCGTTGCTCCGGTGAGCCGGGCCAGTTCAACTGCTGCACTCCGGGCGTGATATCGCGGGGATGGGTCAGTCTGCTTGAAACTGTCATCGTGCTCCTCATCCAGGATGATCAATCCTAACGATTGGAGCGGGGAGAAAAGGGCAGAGCGCGGCCCGATGACGACATCCACCAGGCCACCACGAATACGACGCCAGGTGTCGTACCGTTCGCCCATACTCAACGCGCTGTGAAAGATAGCGACTCGCTGGCCGAAACGCGCGCCGAAACGATGGACCGTCTGTGGGGTGAGGCTGATTTCGGGCACGAGTACGATGGCTTGTTGCCCTGCCGAGAGTATCTCGGCGACGGCACGGAGATAAACCTCCGTCTTGCCGGATCCGGTCACACCGTGAATGAGAAAGTGTCTAGACTCGGTGCTAGATGTTGGGGATTGGCGGTCTTGGATAGCCGCTCGTACCACATCCCAAACCGACCTTTGATCTGCCGTGAGAGGAGGCGGTGTGTCAGGGACAAAGGTCTCATCCGCCAGCGGGTCTCGCCAGATCTCTTCAGTGTCAAAGGCGACAAGACCTCGTTCGGCCAGTTTGTTGAGGTGATATCGACCACAGCCGGTCTCTGCATAGACCCAGCTTACGTCGACTGGACCACCTTCAGCGCGGAGAAATTCGACGATGGCTGGATAACACTCGCTCGTTAATCTGGCCAGCGCTGTGCCTGTATCCGCATCGATGCCTACCCATTCAACCGTGTGCACGTGCTTAGGGCGGGCACGGGGCGGAGCGAGAAATGTGGACTTGACCACCACGCCCCTCCGGGCGAGTTGCGAGGCCGCCTGACGCCACTGCTCGCGGGGCAATAGGCGGTCGAGTTGCCGTCCGTGCAGCGCTCCTTTGGCATCCAGCACCGTGATCAGGTCTTCTTGGGCCGTGGTTAATGCATCTTGCATCTTGGCGTCTTGGGCTAGCTCAACCTGGATGTCAGCCCGGCCCACCAAACCTGGCGGCAGCATCAGAGCCAGACATTGCCATAGTGGGGCCAGGTATTCTTGGCTCATCCAGCGAGCCAGCGCGATCAGGGGCGCGGTCAGGACGGGGGCGGGGTCTGCCAGCGATTCGATGGGCCGGGTCTCGATGTCGGGAACAGGAGAATCGTCACTGAGGGCGACGACGATGCCGTAGAGTCGCCGAGGGCCGAAGGGGACGACGACGAGGGATCCCACCTGGGTGGGTTCCCGTAGCTCGTCTGGCAGGTGGTAGGCAAAGGCGGTTGGGGTGCTGCCCAAAGTTGATGGTTGGGCTGGAGAAAAGACGACGACTTCAGCAAACATTCCTTAGCGCCCCCAGGCTCCAAGTCCAGAGTCTCAGATGTGTTTGCGAAATCTGACTCTGGAAACTCCGATTCAGATGTCTTCGCCGAAGCGATTGGCAAAGCGCAAGAACACCAGATAGCCTACGACAAGCACGACCACCGCCTCGACGGCCGTGCGCAGCAGAAAATCGAGGCCTGTTGGTGCTCCCCAGTACAGCAGGTCGCGGTACGAGGCGATGATGGAGGCCATCGGGTTCAGTCGACGCAACCACAGTTGGGCGTTGAAGGTCATTCCCAGCACGCTGGCTTGTTGTGGAACCGTGTAGATGGGATAGAATACCGGCGTGAGAAAGAACCATGCCTGTATCAGCACGCCCAAGAGGTGTTGAGTATCCCGGTAGAGAACGTTGAGGGTGGCAAGTAGGAATGAGAGCCCCAGGATGAAGGTTATCTGGATCAGGAGCGTGATCGGCAAAAGAAGCGCCCACCAGGTTAGCCGAGCGCCTGATACAACTGCCAGGACAAAGAACACGGGCAAGGCGATGAGAAAGTTGACGAGGCTGGATAGCACTACAGAGACTGGCAGTACCTCCCTTGGGAAATAGACCTTCTTAATCAGATGGGCATTGCCTACGATACTGTCGGTAGCCTGCATGATCGACTCGGCGAAAAAGCTCCAGGGCAGCATCCCGCACAGGAGAAAGACCGGATAGTGATGGATCTCTGTGTTACCCCAAAAGATTGTAAAGAATATCGTATATACGATCATCATCAGCAAGGGGCTGAGCCATGACCATGCCACGCCAAGGAACGAGTTCTTGTAGCGCACCTTCAGATTTCGGACGACCAGGTTACGGGTCAATTCGCGGTATTTCCACAGCTCGCGCAGGTGGGACAGGATTTCCATAATACTCGGTCAAGCCTCCGGTTTGAGAACGTTTCGATAGATATCCACCAGGTCTCTCCCGACACGATCCCAGGAGAAATGGCGAATGGCGCGTTCTCGTAGTCTCTGGCCAATGTCGATGCGTCGCTGTGGATCGGTAACGAGGCCCCCGACGGCATCGGCCAAGGCTCCTGGATCACCCATTGGGGTCGCGTACGAGCCGAGTTCCTGCATATATTCTCGGTTCTGGGGTGCATCGAACGCCACAGTGGGCAACTTCATCGCCATATACTCCAGTATCTTGCCACAGCCCTCGGTGGCAGAGATCTTGGGCGCTACTGCGATATCGCCCAATGCGAGATGGGCTGGTGTTTCCTCGCGCGGAATCTTGCCTCTAAAGATCACTCGATCGGCCACTCCCATGTCCGCCGCCATACGTCGATAACGTGGTATCCCAGGGAACCCTCCCACCAAGAGAGTCATACCGACACCTCGGTCTTTGAGGATGCGGGTAGCCTGCAAGATATGGGGGATTCCCTGGTAGTCGGCGAGCAATCCCAAATACACGACGACTGGACGATCATCCGGAAGACCAAGAGTGGCCCGCTGAGCGGCTACCTCATCGGGGGACAATACATCGGGATGGAAAAAGTCCACGTTGACTCTGTCAGGCACTGCACGCACCCGATCCGGGTCGCAGCCAAAATCCTCTCTCAACACCTGTGCTGCCTTTGTCGTGCTGGTGAGAATGATATCGGGGAGATGGTCAATACGCGTTTCCAGCAATCTCAACCAGTAATACCAAGGACCCTCTGGGTCAAGAAAGCGGTGATCCACCATCTCGGCGGTCAAACTCCCTTGAAAATCGGCCACCAGGGGAATGCGTTGGATCTGACTTATCATGTGACCGATGAGCGCACCCTCGTGCAGGTGACCGTGAACGATGTCGAAGCGTCGACGCAGTGCGACCTTTAGCCCGGTCCATCCCAAGAGAAGGTCGAAGGCGATCTTGTGTCGTGAGGAGCCAACTTCATAGTCGGCGCGCCATGGTGTGGGCCGTGTGCGCACGATCTCCAGATCAGGTAGATCGCGTCCCATATAATAGGTGATGACCGTCACCCGATGCCCCAGCTTTTGGAGCGCGCGCACTTCCTCCAGGATGCGCACATGGCAGCCATAGTCGAGGAAAAACGATGTGGGGGCGACCATCAATACACGGTATTCTTCAGTCAATGTGCTTGCCTGCCCCGATCCTTCCGTGGGTCACAATCAGAGAAATCCTAATCAGATCGTAGGCCTGTATGAAAAGATCTTTCTATTCCTTGCCAGGGTCTTGTCCGTCTTTCGGACGTCGTCCGAGCCCTTCGCCCAGGAACATTTGTCTGACCTGTCTACCAAGCGATAGCGATGGCATCTGGTCGGAGCTGAGGGTATGTTCTTTGATCCACATGCCCTGGCGCCCTTCTGCCATCCACTGCTCTCGTCCCCCGGCGGCTTGAGCGAACGTTTCTTCTAGCAGTTTTTCATCCTCCTGTGAGAGCAGATCGCGTAGGTGAACCAACTCGGTCAGGAGGACGTTCAATCGTCGTATGACGTTTTCTCGATTGAGGAACGTAGCGATGTGATGCTGGTGAGCTGTCTCGGCGGCCTCGGTAGCGATGGCAAAACGATGACCGGCAAACTTGCGCATCTCGTGCCAGCCGGGCGTGTCTATGGTAGCCCGCAGCAGCGCGATAGACAGCAGCTCGGGCAGATTCTCTATGCCCGCCTGCAAGCCATCGTGTTCGGTGACGTCGATGAAAAACGGGTTAGCGTCGAGCATCTTGGCCAGTCTGGCAAAGACATCTAGAACAGCTTCAGAGATTCCTGATGGTGTTGTGAAGCAATAGAGCGCCTCTCTCAATAGATCGGCACTGGCCTCGTCCAGTCCTCCCGCAGGCTCAAGGCCGACAATGGCCGGGTTGAGAATCGGGTGCCCGCCAGCAAAGTATATCCCTTCGGGCAAAAGTTCCTCAGCCCAACGCATTACGGGGGCTTTGAGAGGCGCCGTATCGGTGACAAAGGCGCCGGCCTTTAGGTGCGGCGCGATGGCAGCGAACGTTTCGCGAACGTCGGTCAGTGGCACGGCGACGATCACCAAATCAGCATCCTTGCAGGCTCGACCCGGCTTCCTCTCTACCTGGTCAAAGGCTCCCTTGGCCCGCGCCAGATCGGCGGCCAAGGACTTGGCATCGTACCCGATGATTTCCGGTGGCTCCTTCAGAGTCTTTAGTTTTAGGGCTATCGAGACGCTGACGTAATCGGAGCCTATGATGGCGACTTGTTTAAAGAGCATAGTAACAATCCTGACCTTTCTCAATCCTGTGCAGATATCGTCTGCACTCTCGTGCCGATATCGCCTGCACTCTAATTGACACCATCGGCTGCCTGGAGGATGGCCAGCAGTCGATCCTCGTCACCTGCGAGGGCCGGTCCATTCGTTGCTTTCCCCTGGTGCCGCCGGATAAGGGCGACAGTGATGTCCGAGCAGCCAGCCTCCTTGGCCCATCGCGCACCTATCTCAGGGTGCTGGACGTAGACGACAAATGGGCGGCGCCAGTTTTGTGGTGGGCTGTCCCCTTTGTATCCACAGCCCAGGTGAGCCAGTAGGCGGGGTGCAAGGCGATCCAGGATTACCATGATTGCTCTCTGCCACGCCGGCAGCCGAGTAGCCGACTTTCCACTATCGTGCAGAAGGGCCGCCGCCAGAAGATGCGGGTTCTGATGACCCGCTCGGCGTAGCGTGTGATACACCGCCAGAGCGTGGTGTTGGTCCTGGGCAGCCTGATGGCGGAAGAGAGCTTGAGCCTCTGGTGTCAGGGTCTGTATTGCTTGCTTTATCTGTTCCTCAGGGACCTGGGCGGCCAACGCGCGTAGGAACTGTCCCGCACGGTATAGGACTGTCTCAACCATCGTGTGCACTAGTACAACAGCAAAGCGCGAATCATAAAGTTCATCAACGGACTGATGATTACGCTGAGTATACCGAGTCTCGACAATAGGTACAGGACCAGCATCAGCCCCATTCCTCCGAAGCGCTCCAGTTGATCCATAAGGCCAGCCAGCGACGGTGGTAGCAGCCAGGCCAATATGCGCGAACCATCGAGCGGAGGGATGGGGATCAGATTAAAGACCATCAGACTCAGATTGATCAATATAAAATTGACCAGGATGTTCTGGAAGCTGATGAGAGAGCCTGTGCTGGTGCTCAAGTTCAGCCATCCCATCCGAAAGGGAATCGCACCCAGCATCGCCAAGACCAGATTGGAGAATGGCCCCGCCGCCGCCACGATCGCCCAACTGGTGCGGACGTTTCCCCGCAGGCGATAAGGAAGCACGGGGACCGGTTTGCCCCACCCATAACCAAAGAACACCAGCGTTAGCGTTCCAACCGGATCTAGGTGGGCCAATGGATTGATCGTCAGCCGGCCGCGTAGGGCGGCTGTGTCATCTCCCAGTTGATACGCAGCCCAGGCATGGGCCCACTCGTGAATGGGCATACTCGTTAGGAACAGGATCGTCAATGCAATGAGCCGATCCGGATCGAGCAAATTCATCATCTATGATCTTTGCGCCTCTCTTGAATGCTGCGAACAGCAGGGGGCAATTATAACATGTTTGTTGGAAAGGGCGAACAGGTGGGGTG
>CAYUIS010000165.1:0-10303 GCA_964444825.1 uncultured Anaerolineales bacterium
TCCGCCGATCCGGCTCCACCCCTTCCCCGATCCCCCTTACGCCGAGCGCGAGATCACCGTCCATCCCTTCCCACCCAACGTTGGGGAACCGACCGAGGTGTGCGTCGAGCTGCGCAACCCGACCGATGACCCACAGGACGTATTCGTGCACTTCTCCTGGGCCGCCTTTGGCATCGGCATACCCTTCACACCTATCGGCGGGCCCCGGCACGTCCATCTGCCGCCTCGCAGCATCGTCAATGAGTGCATCCACTGGATCCCGCCTGTCAGCGGTCACGTTTGCCTACAGGTCGAATTGGAGATGGAGGGCCATCGCCCGCAGCGGAGCCAGCTTAACCTGGATGTGGACGAGCCGCTGATGCCGGGTGAGCCCCACACGCTCCGATTCCCCGTGGGCAATCCCTTCGATGGGGAACCTCTGACCATCACTCTGGGATACGTACCCCTCGTGGATGGTTGGGAGTTCCTCCTGTCGCCCGATGTGCTCCCCGGCGTGGAACCGCATACCACCCGAATCGTCTCGCTGACTGTGAAACCTCCGACCGGGACGTTCGTCCTTTCACCCGACCGCCCCGTGCCTCCCAACGGGCTGCCGGTGGTGGATGTGGAGGCTCACGCCGGCGACAGGCTCATCGGCGGATTCCGCAAAATCGTGCGCCCGCCGATCATACTCCATCCCTTCGACGATCCTACTTACGCCGAGCGCGAGATCACCATCCATCCCGAGACACTCCGGGCTGGCGAGCCGGCTGAGGTCTGCGTAGAGCTACGCAATCCTACATCCACTCCGCAAGAGGTGATGGTGCAATTCTCCTGGGCTGCCTTTGGCATCGGCCTGCCGTTCCAGCCCATCGATGGACTCAGGCACGTCGCTCTGCCGCCTCACAGCATCGTCAATGAGTGCATCCACTGGATCCCGCCCGTCAACGGTCACGTGTGTCTCGAAGTTGAGTTGTTCATAGCGGGCTTCCCGCCCCAGCGCAGCCAGCGCAACGTAGACGTCGACGAACCACTGGAACCCGGCTTCCCCCACTCCCGATTCTTTGCGGTGGGCAATCCGTTTGACGACAGGGGTCCTGTGACGATCACACTGGGGTTGATCCCGCATCTGGCTGAGTGGGAGCCGATCCTGTCGGAGGATGTCCTGACGGACGTGCAACCAGGCCCCGAGGGCGTGCGAATGGTCGAGCTGACCGTCCATCCGCCTCGGGATAGGCCAATGCCTGAGGATGGCATGCCCATCGTGGATGTGGAGGCTTTTGTCGAGGGCGAACTGATCGGGGGTTTCCGCAAGATCTTTAGCCCGCCAGGGGCTCCCCATCGGCCCAAGGACCCCATCTACGCCGAGTCAGAGATCTTTGTCCATCCGTACCCGACGCGGGCCCACGAGCCGACGGAGGTGGGCGTGGAGATCCGCAACCCCACCGACGACCCGCAGGTTTTGACCATCACCTTCAGCTTCTCCGAGTTCGGGATCGGGTTGCCCTTCCGTCCCATCCACGACCCAGTGGTTGTGGAGGTGCCACCGCACGGCTTGCTCCATCCGGCCATCATGTGGATACCGCCCCACGGAGGGCTGTGGTGCATCCAGGTCGAGATAAAGCTGCCCGGACACGAGGAGGTCTTTTGGAGTCGGCGCAACATCGACGTGGGCGAGCCCCTGGAGCCGAACGTGCCTCACTCCCGGCCCTTCCTCGTCAGGAATCCCTACACCGAGGCGATGACCATCACCCTGGGCTTGATCCCGCACTTCCCCGACTGGGGCCTGGAACTATCACAAGACGTCCTACCCAACGTAGCGCCGTTTGGCGTAGAGGTGGTCACGCTGACCGTCACGCCACCGGATGATCTACCCCAAGATGGAGACCCAATCGTGGACGTGGAGGGCTTCGTGGAGGGTGAGTTGATCGGCGGCTTCCGCAAGATCTTCCGTCCACCCGTGCCCGTACACCAGCCCAAGGACCCCGTCTACGCTGAGTCAGAGATCGGCATAGACCCGTACCCGCTCATCCCCGGCCAACCTGCCGTGCTCAGCGTTGAGGTATTCAACCCCACCGACAAGGACCGGATCGTGACGGCCACCTTCAGCATCGCGCCCTTTGGCATCGGCCTGCCCTTCAGTACCACCCACATCGCGCCCAACCCCATCCGCATCTTTGTGCCCAAGTTTGGCGCAGCTCGGGGGCACGTGATCTGGAAGCCGCCAGACTGGCACGGCAAGTTCTGCGTGATGGTGGAACTGCAGATGGAAGGCCACGAAAAGATCTGGAGCCGGCGCAACATAGACGTGGGCGAACCCCTAAAGCGCGGCCAGCCTCACTCATTGCCCTTCTGGGTAGGCAACTGGCCGCACACCGGACCGGTGACGGTGACGCTGGGACTGATCCCCCACCGGGACGGCTGGGACATGAGCCTATCGGAGACAACACTGCGCAACCTGAGCACGCCCGTCAGCGTCACACTCACGGTCACGCCGTCACCCCAGGCCCGGTTGGGCACCGGCGATCCTATCGTGGACGTGGAGGGCTACGTGGATGGTGATCTTTTCGGTGGCTTCCGCAAGCTGGACGTGCCACCCATCCCGCTCCACAAGCCCCACGAAAAGACCTACGCCGAGACGGAACTCAACATCAATCCCGATCCGCCCCAAGTGGGCAAGGACGCGCGGGTCAGCGCCGTGATCCAGAACAACGGCCCAACTACATCCACCGTGATCGTAGAGTTCGGCTGGGCCCAGTTCGGTATGGGCATTCCCTTCACGACCACCGGCCTGATGCCAACCCAGCGCGTGATCACGTTGGGCCCGGCGATGACGACCACGGCCTGGGTAACGTGGACCCCGAGCCTCACCGGTTCAAACTGTATCATGGTCACGGTGGTCGATCCAGCGAACGACTATGAGGATCTGGTCAGCCAGCGCAACGTGCGAGTGGTGGACCGGCCGACCTGTGATCGGAAGCTGGTCTATACCTTCAGCGTGTACAACGATTCCGACATCACTGCCACGGTAGAGATCGGTCTCATCACCTTCAACGTACCGGCCGACTGGGTCGTGACCACCGATCCTACCGACACGCTGACGCTGCCACCCTTTACCACAGGCGTGGTCACAGTCACGGTGTGGATCCCGTGTCCCTCTACACTGCAGGCCCAACAAAGCAGACAGGACGTGTATGGATTGCAGCAGCAGGCCGGCAGCGTGGCCACGATCGACGTAGAGGGCTACAAGAAGGGAGAGCTGGTAGGCGGAATCGAGCTCCAGTTTGGGGAGGCAGTCGTACCGGAGTACGAGTTCCTGTACCTACCGGTGGTGTTGAGGAACTAGCCAGGCTGACAGCCTGACAATAGGTATTCGGGTCGAGAAGCACGAGCATAACAAGGGACGGAGAGGGCAATGTGCCTCTCCGTCCCCCTGTTTCCCGCGGGTGCCCTGTGTCCTACTCGTCGTGCTTATCCGGCTCTACGTCCCCTCTTCCCAAGAGGTCAGGTATTTCTCCTGCTCCGGGGACAGGACGTCGATCTTTACGCCCATCGCCTGCAACTTGATACGGGCGATCTGCTGGTCGATCTCCTCCGGCACGGTGTAGACGGAGTTCTCCAGCTCCTCGGCGTGGTTCAGAATATACTCGGCGCACAGGGCCTGGTTGGCAAAGGACATGTCCATCACGGCGCTGGGATGGCCTTCAGCGGCGGCCAGGTTGATCAGACGGCCCTCTCCCAACAGGTGGATGCGCCGCCCGTCGGGCAGGGTGTACTCATCCACAAAGGGCCGGACGCGGCGTGGCGGACCCGCGGCCATCTCCGCCAAAGCAGGGATGTTGATCTCTACGTTAAAGTGGCCCGAGTTGGAGACAATGGCCCCGTCCTTCATCACCTCAAAGTGGTGCCGATCGACCACGTTGATATCTCCGGTCGAGGTGATGAAAAAGTCACCAATCGGCGCGGCCTCCTGCATCGGCATCACGCGAAATCCGTCCATGACCGCCTCCAGCGCTCGCAGAGGCTGCACCTCGGTGATGATGACGTTGGCCCCCAGGCCCTTGGCCCGCATAGCGATGCCTCGGCTGCACCAGCCATAGCCAGCAATCACGACGGCCTTGCCAGCGATGAGAACGTTGGTGGCGCGGATGACGCCATCCATCGTGGACTGCCCGGTGCCGTAGCGGTTGTCAAATAGATGCTTGGTCATTGCGTCATTGACGGCGACGATTGGGTAGCGCAACACACCATCCTTCGCCATCGCCCGCAACCGGATGACACCCGTGGTCGTCTCCTCGGTGCCGCCGATGACGTCACCGATCAGTTCGGTCCGCTTTTTATGTAACACGCTCACCAGATCGGCCCCGTCATCCATCGTGATCTGGGGTTTGTGATCGAGAGCAGCGTAGATGTGTTGGTAGTAGGTCTCGTTATCCTCACCCTTGATAGCAAAGACGGGAATCTCGTCGTAGGATACCAGCGCTGCTGCCACGTCATCCTGGGTGGAGAGCGGATTGGAGGCGGTCAGCACCACCTCCGCCCCACCAGCCTGGAGCGTGCGGGCGAGGTTGGCCGTCTCGGTGGTGACGTGAAGGCACGCGGATAGGCGAACACCTGCCAATGGCTTTTCCTCGGCAAAACGCTCGCGAATGAGGCGCAGGACCGGCATCTCCCGTTCGGCCCACTCAATACGGAGGCGGCCAGCGGTGGCCAGATTGAGGTCTCGTACATCGTAATCGGTTGACATAGTTATCTCCTTCGATTCGGTCTGTATTCTTGATGGTGGATGCTGGACATCCGACATTGTTTCGGTCTGTCTTTTATCGACCCGCTCTATAACAGCACATCCAACGCGCCGCCGTCATCAAAGTGCTCCCGGAAACGAGCGACAAACTCCGGCAAGTTGTAGCGGTGGCCTTGTGGGCCAAAGTGCTCCAGTGTGTAGGTAGCCGCCAGTGCGCCCATTCTCCCCGCCAGGTCCCAGGGGAGATTCAACGCCAGTCCCTTGACCAGCCCCGCCCGGAACGCATCGCCAACCCCGGTGGGCTCGTCTATTCTCTCAGGCGGCACGATGGGAACCTCGACCACATCGGCGGCGGTCCAGATACGAGTGCCCGCCGCGCCCAGCGTGACGACGCAGGCACGAGTTGGAGCCGACCGGATCTCTTCCGCCGTCAACCCGGTCTTTTCCCGCAGCATGCCGAACTCGTACTCGTTGACGACCAATAGATCGCATCCCTCCAATCCCCTCCTCAAGTCCTCGCCAGACAGGCGAATAATCTGCTGGCTGGGATCATAGAGGTAGGGGATGCCCAGTTCCTGACACTGTGCAGGATACCTGACCATGGCCTCTGGGTCGTTGGGAGAGATAGTGACCAGATCGACCTGCCCGATGTGCAGCTCGTGGAACGAGAGCGCTCGCGCGCGAGCCATCGCACCGGTGTAGAAACTGGCGATCTGGTTGCCATCCTGATCAGAGGTTACGAAAAAGGAGGCGGTGAACAGGTCGGGCTCATCACGCGTGAGAGAGGTGTCCACACCCTGTTCTCCCAACCAGGCACGGTAATCGCCAAAATCCTGTCCCACGGTCCCCATCAGCATGGGTCGCTCTCCAAGCAACGCCAGGTTGTAGGCGATATTGGCAGCACAGCCTCCCCGCTGCCGTCGCATTTCATCCACCAGAAAGCTCAGAGAGACATGGTCCAACTCGTCGGGCAGGATGTGCTCGACGAACCGGCCAGGAAAGGTCATCAAATAGTCATAAGCGATGGACCCAGTGACGACAACGTTCATGATCAGCTATCCTTTCCAAAGTCGGACCTACCGCGGCTAGCCCCACAGACGCACCTTGAGGTAAAGCCACAACACCTGTAAGCCAGTCTGGAGCGCCTTGACGCCCACCAGCTTTTTCCCCTGTTCAGCGGTGCGTGGGTGATAAGCGACGGGGACCTCGAGGATGTCAAAGCCACGCTTGAGCAGCTTGCAGGGTAGCTCAAAGTCCAGGTCAAAGTCGCCACCGCTCAATCCTAACGAGCGCGCCACGTCGAGCCGGACCAGCTTGAGACCGACCGCGATGTCGGTCAGGTGACCACCAAAGAACAGGTTGGCGGCCGTTGTCAGGAAACGCACCCCCCAGTAATTCTCTGCATACTTGTAGATCCTCCGGCCCCCCAGCGTGCGCGAGCCGAAAACGGCTGCGGTTTCACCGGGGACGACCTTGGCCACCATGCTGGGGATGTCGTCAGCCTCGTACTCCAGATCAGAGTCAAAGATGACAAAATAGTCGCCACTGGCCTCCGAGATCCCGGTTCGCACCGACGTTCCCTTGCCCAGATTACGCGGATGGAAGATAACACGGACTCCCGGCAGGTCCACCGACTGGAGCAACTCGCGCGTGCCATCGGTGGAAAAGTTATCGACAACGATAATCTCCTTTTCCCAACCAGAGCCCAGATCAACCCCATCGGCCTGTGTGATGGCGTCGAGGATCGTCTGACGTTCGTTATAGCAGCAGATGATGATAGACAGTCTCATAGCAAGTCAGTAGGCGATAAACGAATAGGTCGGTCACAACTGGGCAAAGAAATCGGCAAAAGCGTCGAGCACATAGGCGATACGGGCCTCATCCAGACCCGGATATACGCCAATAAAGAACGAGGCTCGGAGGATCAGGTCAGAATTCGGCAGGTTGCCCACGGTTCGGTGTTTGATGTCGCGATACGCGGGTTGTCGCACAAGATTGCCTGCCAGGAGCAAGCGCGTCTCAATGTTGCGCGCCTCCAACCAAGCGGTCAGGTCACGCCGGACGAAGGGAGCATTGGGGCGCACGGTGATGGGGAAAGCAAACCAAGACGGGTCGGACCGGGCGCTCCAGGTTGGCAGAAGCAGAGAATCCTCGTACGGCTGCAGTCCCGCCAGCAATTGCTTGAAGGCCTGTTTGCGAGCGGCGTCAAAGGTGGGCAACTTTTCCAGTTGCGCGAGCCCAATTGCGGCCTGCACCTCTGTCATCTTTACGTTGTAGCCAATCTCTGCGTACAGGTAGCGGTGGTCATAAGGTTCGTTTAGGCCAGGGATCAGCCACTCAAACCGGCGGCCACACGCACCCTCAGGAGGACTGTCGTGATCGCACCAACAGTCACGTCCCCAGTCGCGAAGGCTGCGGACGATACGGGCCAGACGCGGTTCGCGGGTGCTCACAGCCCCACCCTCGCCTGTGGTGATGTGGTGAGAGGCATAGAAGCTAAAGGTCGCCAGATCGCCAAACGTGCCGGCGGCCTGACCATCGTACGTGGATCCGAGTGCCTCGCACGTATCCTCAATGACATACAGGCCGTTGGCCTGGGCAAAGGCCATCACGGTCTCCATCTCAGCCGGATTGCCCAGAATGTGCGCAAAGAACAGGGCCCGGGTTCGGGGGGATAGGGCTGGCTCCAACTGCTCGGGGTCCAGATTATAGGTTCCAGGTAGGCAGTCCACAAAGACAGGCACTAGCCCGTTTTGGACAATCGGGGCCACAGTGGTGGGAAAGCCAGTGGCGGGCGTAATGACCTCGTCGCCAGGCCCCAGAGGCCGCTCCAGTCTGCGGGAGCACAGCGCAGCCATAGCAACCAGGTTCGCCGAGGAACCCGAGTTGACCGCCAAGACGTGCCGCGTGCCCAAGAGTCGGCCAAGGCTCTCTTCAAAGGCTCCCACCCGTGGACCGGCCGTGAGCCAAAAATCCAGCACCGCTTCCACTGCGGCGATCAACTCACGTTCGTCATAGACACGACCTGCGTACTGAACTCGCGACTGACCGGGGACAAAAGGATTGGAGGCGTGGGCCGTGGCATAATATCCGGTCACCAACTCGAGAATCTGTTGACGCAGCGTGTCCGCTTTGGAAGTGGTCATCGTATCGTGTCCTGGGATTCAGCGGTCGCGGGGTGAGAGGTTCCCGGCGCACCAGTCGTCGGTAGATTGTGTTCCAGCGACTCTTTGTACCAACGGACTGTTTCCCCCAGTCCCTCCTCCAAACCCACCTGCGCTCGCCAGCCGATCAGTTGTGCTGTGCGAGCGGCGTCAGCAGCCAGGTGTTTTACTTCGCCAGGGCGATACGGCAGCTCTCCCCTCAGAATGCGTCCCTGTGCCCTCGCTATTGTCCAGATGCGGTCGACCACCTGATAGACGGGGTGAACCCGACCCGTACCCAGATCGACGCTGTGACCGTCGATGCCCGACGCTACCGCAGCAGCCACCATACCCTCCACCACGTCATCCACGTAGATAAAATCTCGCTCCTGCTCACCGGGCGTCATAGAGAAGTCCTGCCCCATCAGGGCTTTTCGTATTGCAGCCGGTATTAGCGTATGCTCCGGCTGTCCAGGCCCATAGACCTGAAAGGGCCGCACAGTGATGATGGGCAAGTCGTACGCCCGCCAATACATCCTGCCATATGCCCAAGCGGCGACCTTGGATGCGGCGTAGGCGTTAAACGGGTCCAAACCCTCGCTCGTCTCCCGTGCCCCATACTCGTGGCAGGTGCCGGCAAGCACAATACGCTGGATGTCGCCGTGTCCCGATGCACGCTGCCTCATAGCCTCCAGCACGTGAAGCGCGCCGCCTACATTCACCGCCAATGCCAGGCGGGGATCAACACCAGGATCGGTAACGCCAAGGGCAGCCAGATGGAACACAAGCTGAGGCGCAGCCTGGGCCAATGCGGATTCGACCGCTCCGCCGTCACGCAGGTCGAAAGTCAATCCGTGGACCTGCTCGGGTAGCGCCGCCACACGTTCCGGGGTCTCGTCGGGAGCTACACCAGCGAAAACCGGCGCTCCGGCTGCTACCAGCCGCCGTACCAGTCGCAGGCCGATGAAGCCTGTTGCTCCGGTAACGAGGGTGCGCGTCCTACCCCAATCGACAACCCAATCTTCCAAGTTGTAAACCTACTGCTCCAGAAACTCCCGGTACCACCGCAGCGCCTCCCGCAGTCCTTCCTCGAGGGAATACCGGGGAGTCCAATCCAACACATCTCGGGCCTTGCTGCTATCCAGGTATTGCGCCTGGATCTCGTTCGGGGCCTCGCTAAGCACTACAGGCTCCAGTCCTGGGTGATCGGATACGGCGATGATAGTCTGCACGATCTCTAGCACCGACTTGGGATTGTCCATCCCAAAGTTGAACGCCTCGCCCTTTACCTCTTCCCTATCCAAATGCCTGGCCAGCGTCATGTAGGCGCTCACGGCATCCTTGACATAGAGATAATCGCGGATCATCGTCCCATCGGAGCGGACGATGGGACGCTCGCCCCTGAGGACGCTGCGTATCGTTCCAGGAAAGATGCGGCTCCAATTCAGATCACCGCCGCCATAGAGGTTGGCGCAGCGCGTGACCCCAACAGCCATATCATAGCTGGCGACATATGTGCGAGCGATGAGCTCGGCGCAGGCCTTGGACGCATCATAAGGATAGCAGCCAAGCAAAGGCGCATCCTCGGTATAAGGTAGTTTCTGGTGTACGCCATAGGCCTTGTCGGAGGATGCGACTACGATGCGGGTCACCTTGGGCGAGCGTCGTGCGGCCTCCAGCACAGTCCAAGTTCCCTTCACATTGGTTTCGAAAGTCGAGAGAGGCGCCCGATTGGCGATGGTGACAATCGTCTGAGCAGCCAGGTGGATGACGGTATCGATCTCGTGCTCATTGAACACCCGTTCCATAAACATATAGTCGGTCACGTCACCGTGAACGACTGCAATACGCCCTTCGTAGCCGGACCTGCGGAGATACGAAAACGGAACCTCGTCACGGATCAGACCGACAACGTTGGCGCCGGCCTTAGCCAGAGCAATGACCAACCAGGAGCCCAGGAAGCCGGCACAGCCCGTGACAAACACAGGACGATCCAACCAGAACGTATGCGAATCGTGAGATAAGGGTTGTGACTTGTGAGGCGATTGTCCGTTTGTCATCTATCATTCACCAACTTCTTCGGCCCGGAAGCCCTCGCCTTAAGGCGTGGGGAGGAAGGGCCACCTCCTTCCTGCAAACACTGAATCCAGTCTCTTGCATTAGTTCTCTTCTCCTGATATAATACGTGCATGCGAACAAACGTTCGATATAGGAGCAACCGCAATATCCTCTATTCCTGCAAATGCCATGTTGTTTGGTGCCGCAAGTACCGACGCCCTGTATTGGTGAATGATGTGCATATACGTCTGAAGGAGATCATCCACCAGATGGTAACTGAGTTGCAGTCTGAAGTCATCGAATTGGAAGTGATACCAGACCATCTACATTTGTTGTGTGAGGTAGATCCTCAGTTCGGCATCCACCGCTTGGTCAAGCG
>CAYUIS010000166.1:0-9874 GCA_964444825.1 uncultured Anaerolineales bacterium
CTACTACTTGTTACGGCCTTCTCCTTGTGCCTTTGGGTCAAATTCAGAATTGCTGGGGAACAGTCCTGCCTTGCGATTTTCATCGGCCAAGGGGTTATGGAGACGCATCCAACCTGCCCAAGAAGGCAAAGGGAGCTAGTGGCTCGCCCACACCCACCGCCGGCAATTCGACAACGGTGCTATAGCCCCCAGGCCCATCCTCTTGCGATGCGTGTACTAGCACCAGTTGGTCTCTACCGATCCAGCCTCCGATCTCCGGCGCAGTGGCTTCTGCATCTCCATATACTGTCAGGGGTTCACCGTCGGGCAGGCTCAGGACACGGATCAAAAAGATCGATCCCCCGGTCTGCGTCGCCCATTCCCTCCACGCCATCCAAGCACCACCCGGTGAGAAGGAAAAGTCGCCTGCGACCGTCGCTCCCTCGGCCGAGTCAATGATTCGCTCAGTGCCGTCCACTAACAAGCTGAGTTTCAGGAACACCCCTTCATTGGGCCGTTCCTGGATCTCGGACTGAACGAGCCACGTGCCATCAGGGTTGACCATGCCATCGTGAACAGTGCCTAGATCGCCAACTTGCGTCGCTTCGCCAGTCCCTATGTCGAGGATCAGGATACCAGGGTTGTAGTCGAAATAAGCCCACGCAGTCCCGTACTTGGGCCGTGACAAGTATACGGCACCTCCGTCTGCGCGCCAATCCAACAAACGCATATCCCGATAGTCTGGTCCAGCTTCAGTGTAGCTCCACACCTCGCGCGGACTGCGCCCTTGATCGTCGGTGAGCATCACTCGGAACTGGATTTTCGCTGTGCCGCTGATTATGTCAGACCACTGCGGGGTCCCATCGTCGCATAACCATACCAGACGTCCGCCATCAGGGCTCAATAGTGGTGGGTGACATCCGGCCAGGTCGTCAGATACGAAAAGCGACACGGTGCCGGTCCGATCAGCATATGCCTTGTTATAGTAGACTCGGTTGCTGCCAACCTGAAACTGCGTGTCCCGTTCGGCTCCCTTTGCTGGCACCACAACATCGGACCCATCCTGACCAACAAAGTGGAGTAAGGGCAGACTGTCCGTGTATTCGACCAAGGCCATCTCAGGACCAGTCGGTCCGCTCAACCCCTGGGGAGACCATCGTATGTTGCCCAAGGGGCCTGCGAGGAGCAATACGGGTTCACCGTCTTCGGCTGGGAACCAATACAGGTGCTCGTCATATGCCCACCCCAACCCAACAAGGAATCCACTCCTATCTGGCGACCACTCCAACGTCGTCCACTCCAGCTCTGGTATTGCAAACCGCCATCGGACTGATGTTTTCTCCTCAGCTTCCTCTTCCTCGGAGATGTTTACCTCTATGATCTCATTCCCGGCTGCGAGGAGTAGCGAGTCTCCAGATGGGACCCACGCTAGCCTGATGGACTCAAAGTCTATCCCCTCCAATTGCAGAATGGGCCTCCAATCTGCGAGTCCCACACCCCGCTTTCCGCCGGCCGGCAGTTCACCCACATACAAAGCAACCAGCCCCTGTGCTGAACGCGGACCCCCAGTCAACACGGCCAGGTGAGAACCGTGAGGGGACCAGGTAAACTTGACTCGCGGCGACTCCAATCCGTTAAAAGTCTCCAGAATCCCAAAACCACTTACCGGCTCGGTCAGAGAGGGCGCGACCAGCCCGATCCATACCGAAACCTCATTGGCTACGTGATAGGCGATCCAGTCACCTCGCGGCGACCACTCAGGATCCGGAAGAACCACCGGCGCCTCGGCCCCTTCCGGAGGAATGACAAGGGGGCGCTCCTGGCGCTCGGAGAAGTCATAGACCACCAGGTTTCCGCCCTTTTCATATGCTATCCTATCACCGGTGGGCGACCAAGTTCCAGTGGGCACGCCAGGGAACGGTTCTGTCTGTCCAGTTTGAGGATCAAGAAGGACTGGAGACTGGCCGCGGACAGTGTAGACCAGGCGGTTGTCAGGAGTCCAGCGCAGCCATACGAGATCAGCGTCTGGCTCCAGCGAGAACGCTCGCAGCGTCTCCGTCATGGAATCATAGATCCCGAGGCTGTTCTCCTGACAGTCCTCCTCAAGACTTGGCTTGGCCCACCACGCGAGCAGCGTACCATCTAGGGACCAGCGAATGTCTCGCACGTGCTTCGCGTCCAAAGAATGGGCACTGTGGTCTTGCCAGAGCCAGAGGTTGCCCCGCATCGTATAGGCGAAGGTACCAGATGGACCATCGAAAGCATAAGGTTGAAAGGTTGTTCCATCCCAGCGGAAGGCCCGCTCACCACTCATCTCTTCGAGTTCACCAGGATTATCCGCCACATCAGATGGCTCCAGTGGATGGAAGGTCGTCTGCTCCTGAAGCACGATTTCGTCAAGCCCGTCTCCGTCAATGTCCGCCCATCGCCACTCTGCTCGGTGGTTTTCATAGTAAGGATGGGGGACATCCTGGCTCTCTGCCATCGTATTGTCGCGTATGGTTTCTGCACGCCAGATGCGGGCCATAGTATATCCATCCCAACGGTAGAGAGCATCGGTTGCAGTCGTCGAACCCCACTGCGTTCTGACGTAGTGGCTCAAGAGTTCCTGTTGACCGTCATTGTCAAAATCAACCAGATCGGGAGAAAGATAGAAGGATGGTGGTGCGTCGAAGCCGGACCCCAACCACTCAGAAGCGCCCAGCAACTGCCAGGACTCCTCGCCCGCACGTCCGATTACTACCCATCGGACATCATCATCGTCACCGATATTGCCTACGAGTGCCAGTTGCTCGTCCATCCCAGCACCAGTAAAGCTGCCACTCCTGACGTGGGCAACCCAATGCTCACTACTACCCTGTTCCAGGATGGCACTCACAATGCCCTGTTCGTCGGGTAGAGAGACACTCGCGTCGCTCGGCCCTGGAACAGCGGTGGGCAGACAATTCAAGCCGGATGTGGGTGTCGATGCTATTGTTATCGATTGCTCCCCAACGTCAGCAGGTGTCGAGGTGCTGGTACCGGAGGTTGGTGGGAGAGGAGCAGAGACCGAGTCTTGCGGCGCACTACAAGCCTGTGCTGACAGCATGAGAGCCAGCACAACTAGCCAGAGAAGCAAGCGGCAGTCAAGAGTCAGCGCCACACTGCTCACTGCTCTGCGCATAGTGGGTGCGGCATGAAGGCGAGGATGGCCACTAAGCATAGTAGTGACGCATCTGGCGCATTGGGGTGCCGACCATACGAAAAGCGCGTGACTCAGCTTCGTAGTAGATACGCTCCTCGTCGAGGGTCAGGAGTTCGCCGTCACGCAGCAGCAGATGTCCGTTTACAAAAACGTGACTCACATCAGAGGGATGGGCGGCATATACGATACCTGCAGGCAGGTCGTGTCGCGGGATCCAATGGGGCGCCGTCGTATCGATGAGGATCAGGTCGGCCGGGCGGCCCGGGGCCAGCACCCCGCTGCCGTTCCCATTCCCGGCGAAACCGAGGGCCGTGGCCGGGGCCTGGGTTGCCAATCGCAGCAGGTCCGTGCGCGGCAGCGCCTCCGGGTCCTGCTGGATGTGCTTTTGCGCCAGCCCCATAATGCGCATCCCCTCCAGCATATTCAGGTCGCTGTTGGAGGCAGGGCCATCGGTGCCCAGCGCAAGGTTGACGCCGTGCGCCAGCATTCGCGCGACCGGTGGCATCTCCATCGCCAGCTTTTGGTAGGTCTTGGGCGTGTGGACCACCCACGTCCCCTTCTCCGCCAGCAGCGCCAGGTCGTCGTCTGTGACCACGTTGCAGTGAGCCACCAGCGTCGGCTCCGGTAGGTCGAACAGCCCCAGCGAGGCCGCGTGAGCCACCTGCGTCGTGCCGTACGTGGCGATCGAGTTATCCATTTGCTCGCGAGTCTCGCTCAGGTGAAAGTGCATCCCCACCCCAACCCGGTGGGCTTCCTCCGCGAAACGGTGCAAGACCTCGGGCGGGTCCATAAAGAGCGAGTGCGGCCCCATCGCCGTGCGGATGCGTCCATCGGCCGCACCTCGCCACCGCTCCACAAAAGCCACAGTCTCCTCAAAGGTCGTCTGCCCTAGCTCCTGCTCGGTTCCGATGCCAAAGTGGCACCAGGCCAGAAGGGCCTTCATCCCGCTCTTCTCTACCGCACGAGCAACCTGATCCATCCAGAAATAGTGGTCTGCAAAGCCAACCACTCCGCACCGGATCATCTCGCAGCAGGCC
Source organism: uncultured Anaerolineales bacterium (assembly GCA_964444825.1). Lineage (GTDB taxonomy): Bacteria > Chloroflexota > Anaerolineae > B4-G1 > B4-G1 > CAYUIS01. Next base: position 4,201 of record CAYUIS010000166.1, read on the forward strand.
AAAGCCGCACCCCAGTAGACATCCTCCTCCTCCAGCGCTGACTCGGCCACCCAGATCTTCTCATTGAGCCAGCGCTCGAAGGACAGATCCTCGGCCCAACCCCGCTCCAGCGTCATCGCCGCATGGGTGTGGGCGTTGAAGAAGGCCGGGAGCGCCACGCACTCCCGGCCTTCGATCACCTCGATAGGTTCAGAAACCTGGTTTTTGGCAAAAACCAGGTTTCTTCCGACACCTATGATGGTCCCACCCTCGATGGCGATATCCACATCGTGCAGTATCTGGTCATCGTCATCGAGCGTGATGGCGGTTACGTTTCGGATGAGAATGCTGGTCACTGGCTACTCGGTATTGGGTACCAGGCATCAGGGGTCAGGTATCCGTCATGCCCCCCGATCCCTGATTCCTGCTCACTACTGCTTTTCATACGGCTGCCCATCGGCCGCGGGTGGAATCGCCTCGCCCACCACGCCGGCAAGGACGATGATCGTCACCAGGTAGGGTGCCATCACCAGGAACTGGGAAGGAATTGGCACCTCCAGAATGGCCAGCTTGGTCCGCAGCGTATCGGCAAAGCCAAAGATGAGGGCCGACCCGAAAGCACCGAAGGGCATCCACTTGCCGAAAATCATCGCTGCCAGGCCAATGTATCCCTTGCCAGCCGTCATCAACTCGTCAAAGCGCCCCACCGACCCAAGGGTCAGGAACCCCCCACCCAGGCCTGCCACCATGCCCCCCAGGATCACGTTGACGTAGCGGGTCACAAACACATTGATCCCCAACGTGTCGGCCGCGCGGGGGTGCTCCCCCACCGCCCGCGTGCGCAGCCCCCAGCGGGTATAGAAGAGCATCACGTGGGATGCCGCCAGAAGGATAAGCAGAAGATAGACCAGAGCATTCTGCTCGAAAAAGACTGGCCCGATTACGGGGATCCTGGACAGGAGAGGAATAGCCACACGCGGGAAAATCCCGGGATTGTTCAATTCCTGGAACTCGTACAGGATGCGGGCGCTGAGGAAACTGGTCAGACCCACCGCCAGGATGGTGATGGCGGTACCGGCGATGATCTGGTCCACCTTAAAATGAACCGCCAACACGGCCAGTAGCAGCCCCAGGAGCCCTCCCACGACCAACGCGCTGAGCAGGCCAAAGGTCAAGGCCATCCAGGGTGGCCACCCCCATATGTTCGCCGCCAGGCTCCCTGTCACCGTGGAGAAAAAGGCGCCACCCAGCATCATACCCTCGATGCCGATGTTGATCACCGCGCAGCGCTCACACAGCACCCCCGAGAGCCCAGCCAGGGCGATGGGCACGGCCCGCAGGAGGGCGCTTCCAAGCAGGCCGGTCAGGTTCAGCGAGCGACCACGGGCCGCCCAGACGAGAAAGGCCAGCACAAACAGCCCCGCCACCACGCTCAGAGCCAGGTTGACCCGTCGAAAACCCCGCGCCAGTTGCCACCCCCCTATGAAAACGCATAGAACGACCAACGCATACAGCGTTGCCGCGCTGGGAGCAGGCACGTCTGGCACTGGTACCGCGTTCGATCTCGCCGGATTGAGCACAAAAGTCGATACTTGGTCCCCCGTGGCAGTGCGGGCAAAGAGCAGGAAGATCAACAGCCCTGTTCCCAGGAAGACCAATCCGAAGGTGCGCGCTCGCCGGATAGAGATGCCACCTCGTGCTCCACTCTGTTCCCGTACTGTACTACTCACATCCCACCTCCCTAGACCGAGCCCCAACCCCGCGTGAAGACCGCCTCCCCCAGCTCCTTTGGCGCGCGGAGGCGGTAGAGGAAGCGGATCACTTCCGGGGCGGCGATGAAGATTATGATCAGCGCCTGTAGCACAGAGACGATGTCAATAGGCACAAAGGCCGGGGGGCCCTGCATCCGCTGGGCGCCAGCCCGCAGGAAACCAAACAGCAGCGCCGACACCAGCACACCCACCGGGTGACTCTTGCCCAACAACGCCAGCGCGATCGAGTCAAAGCCGTAGCCAGAGAAAAAGGCGTTGGGCATATAGTGGGTGACGCCCAGGATGTCGTGGGCCCCGGCCATCCCCGCCAGCGCCCCGCTGAGCGCCATCGCCACGACAAAGCTGCGTGATACGTTGATGCCAGCAGTCCGCGCGGCCCGGGGGTTAGCTCCCACAGCCCGGATCTCAAATCCCAAGGTCGTCTTGAACAGCAGCCAGTAGACCACCACGACCGCGGCCAGCGCCAGGAAAAGCCCCACGTTGACGGTGGTAGACGGATCGTTGGGAAAGAGCTGGGGCAGGTAGGCAGAGGGCTCGATCTCCGGGCTGATCGGCCGGGAGTCACCGGGACGGGCCATCGGCCCCCCCACCCCGAGCAGGTAATCGGCCAACTGGTAAGCGATGTAATTGAACATAATCGTGTTGATCACCTCGTGGGCTCCCGTCTTGGCCTTCAGAAAACCCACGATGGCCGCCCAAAACGCCCCGCCGGCCATTCCCGCTGCCAGGGCAAGCGGTAGGTGGACGAACCAGGGCAGTCCCTTGAGACTGTACCCCACAAACACGGAGGCCAGCCCGCCGATAAAGTACTGCCCTTCGGCGCCGATGTTGAACAGCCCACACCGAAAGCCCAGGGCGACCGCGAGCCCGGCAAAGATGTAGGGAGTGGCGCGGCGCAGGCTCTCCGTCAACGGGCGGATGGCTCTCATCAGTTCTTTGGTATCCCCAGTCTGGGAGTATATCGAGATACTCTCGCTAATCCGGGCCGGGCTACCAAAGGCTCCCTCAAAGAGATTGGTATAGGCCTGGGCAATAGACTGCCAGGCCGCTCCAAGCCCCCCCCCCACCCCTTCGCCGAAGGCGGCCCACACCTCCGGGTCGAAGGCAGCGATAAAGATGGCCCCGACCACCAGCGCCGTGAAAATAGCCAGGATCGGCATCAGGGCTGCCTGCCAGTTCCAGGCCATGAGACGTGGCAGCAATCCCTCTACCAGATCCTCTCCCTCGGGCCCCACCCGGGTGCGGACGCGGCCGGCGCGCAGTCCTTCGCTCACCTCCAGAATCTTTCCTCTCACTTCAGAGGGAATGGCGGTGTCGGCCAAGTGATAGGGAGCCAACCCGACGCCATCGTTCGCCATGTTGAAGCGGAACACGCCGCTGCGCAGTTTCCCCTCGACCGCCTGAGCGACGGCAGTATAGACGGCCTGATCCACTCGTTTGACAGCGCTGGTCAACAACCGATCAGCACCGGCAAGGTTTCCGTCCTGGAAGGTCGTGCCCCACTCGTCCAGATCCACACCAATGACCCACACTCCCTGCCGAGCAGCGGATTGGATCGCCGCACTGCCGCTCGCCCCACCGGCAGCAAAGATAACGTCAACCTCCTGACCGATCAACTCCTCAGCGGCATTATCACCCGCCTTCAGGTCGATAAAGGATTCGGTATACACGTGCACCAGATTCGCCCGCCGGTTGGTAAAGGCCAGCCCGTGTTCGAATCCCCTGTGGTACTTGCGCACGGGCGCCACATCCATCCCGCCGACGAAGCCGACGGTGCCTCGTTCGGTCATCAGCCCTGCCAGGGCACCGGCCAGGAAACCGGCCTGATCCTCGGCAAAGATCAATCCGGTGACATTCTTGCTCTCCGGCAACGGTTCGTGATCCACGAGGATAAAGTGGACGCCAGGATAGCGGGCCGCCAGCCGCTCCACCGCTGCCCCCCTTGCACCCCCCATGGCGACGATGAAAGCGCAGCCCCGGTCTATCATTTGGACCAGGTTGGCCTCGTAGCCAACCTCCGACTCCGTCTCTTTGACGTCAAACTTGATGGCTCGTTCCTCCGCGCACCGTTTCAGCCCTTCGTAGGCGTACTGATTGTACCCGCCATCGTCAATGCCCCCCATGTCGGTGACTAAACCCACCACCGGTTTATCAGGCAACGCTTGCATCGGCATACTCCTCCCACCCGCACATCCGCAAGCCGATGTCTTCTTTGGTCAGCTGGCCGGCGGGTACTATGTCTACGATCTCACCCTCATAGATAACTGCGATGCGATCTGAAAGGCTCATCACCTCGTCCAGCTCCGGCGAGACCAGGAGCACCGCGCAGCCCTCGTCCCGCTTCTCGACGATACGACGGTGAATATACTCGATGGAGCCCACATCCAGCCCACGCGTGGGCTGGGAGGCGATGAGCAAGCGGATGGGGCGAGAGAACTCCCGGGCGATGATCACTTTCTGCTGGTTGCCGCCCGACAGGCTGGAAACGGGCGTCATCACGCTGGGAGTGCGCACATCGAACATCCGCACCCCCTGTTCCGCTGTTGCCAGGATACTGTCCTGATCCAACAGGCCGAACTGGGCGAAGGGAGATAGGTAGTATGTGTTGAGGATCAGGTTGTCGGCCACAGAAAAGCTGAGCACCAGTCCATCCTTCTGGCGATCCTCCGGCACGTGGGCCACGCCCTTCTCCAGGATCCCGCGGGGAGATGCACCGGTGACGTCGGCGCCGAGGATACTCACCCTACCTGCTATCGCCGATCGCAGTCCCGTCAACGCCTGTACCAGTTCTGACTGGCCGTTTCCTTGAACGCCGGCAAACCCCAGCACCTCGCCGGCACGCACCTCGAAGGAAACACCCCGGACCGCTACATTCCCGCGACTGTCCAGCACCTCCAAGTCCTCGACCTTCAGCACGGGCTCACCGGGTTGTGCCGGGCTTTTCTCCACCTCCAAGAGCACCTGCCGGCCGACCATCATAGCCGCCAATTTCTGTTCGTCACTCTTGCGCGGCGTAGTCGTACCGACCACCCGTCCGTTGCGTAGAACGGTGATTCGATCCGCAACAGACATGACCTCCTTTAGCTTGTGGGTAATAAAGATCACCGACTTGTCCCGCGCCACCAATGATCGAATAACCTCAAACAGGTCTTCCACTTCCTGGGGAGTGAGAACTGCCGTCGGCTCGTCCAGAATGAGGATATCTGCCTCCCGGTACAGCAGCTTGATGATCTCAACCCGCTGTTGGACTCCCACAGACAGAGATCTGACATAGGCATCGGCATCTATCTCCAGCCCGTACTGCTCCGAAATCTCCCGGACGCGCTGGGCGGCGATGGCCCGATCCAGGAAAATGCCGTTCTTGATGGATTCCACCCCCAGCATGACATTCTCGGTCACGGTAAGCACCGGCACCAGCATAAAATGCTGGTGGACCATACCAATACCCTGCGCAATGGCATCGTTAGGGCTTTGGATCTCTACCTTCTGCCCCCTGACGAAAACCTCCCCCTCATCGGGGGCATAGAGGCCGTACAGGATGTTCATCAGGGTGCTTTTGCCTGCCCCGTTTTCCCCGAGGAGTGCGTGAATCTCGCCCTCCTCAAGGCTCAGGTCGATGTGATCGTTGGCCAGGACACCGGGGAAAGCCTTTGTGATACCGCGCAGCTCCAGAACGGGGGATGGCGAGTTGGGAACCGAGGGCATCGTTGCCTCCTTGACGTGAGAATAAGGGACTGTTACGCTGGCCCACTCATCTGCCGACTGTGGCTAGCTTACCAATGCGGTTAGTATACGGTAAAAATTGCTGAATGTCAAGAATCACGCCTAGGAATCACGCCTAGGTCGGGCGCGTTTCAGTTTGGGGACGGAGTTTTCGTCTTGCCTCCCCAACAAGCATCCTGAGCCTGTCGAAGGATGCGGTT
>CAYUIS010000167.1:0-9595 GCA_964444825.1 uncultured Anaerolineales bacterium
ATGGGAAAAACTCGCTTCCGCTATGTGTGGTTTGCAGAGCCTCACTTTTTGAGTTTCGGTCATCACCGGGTCCACTTGCCGTTATTATGATCCAGGTCGAGATGGCCGTCAAGGAGATGGAGCACTCGCTGTGTGCGCGCGCTGAGACTCTGGTCGTGCGTGACGACCATCATCGTCTTGCCCTGGCTCACCAGGTCTTCAAATAGCGCGAACACGTCGTTCGCAGTGGTGGTGTCCAGGTTGCCCGTCGGCTCATCGGCTACGACCAGCGGTGGATCGTTCGCTAGCGCTCGGGCGATGGCCGCTCGTTGCTGCTCCCCACCGCTGAGGGCGCTGGGCAGCTTTTGCGCGTGGCTGGCGATATCCACCTGATCCAGCAGGTGCATCGCCCGTCTCTTGCGCTCCCGCCGCCGGTAGACCCGGCAAAAGTCCATCGGCAGCATCACGTTTTCCAGGATGGTCAGGGTGGGCAAAAGTTGAAAGAATTGGAAAATCACGCCGACGTTCTGACCTCGCCACCGGGCCAACTGGTTCTCGCCCAGTTGGTGGACGGCTTGACCGCCAATAAATACCTTCCCCCCGGTGGGTCGATCAACGCCGGTGATCATGTTGAGAAGCGTGGACTTGCCGGAACCAGATGGCCCCACCACGCTGATGAACTCACCAGGCTCCACCTGGAGCGTGATATCCTTGAGGACGGTAAGATCTCCTGCCCCGGTTTGATACGTCTTGACCACGTCCTGTAGATCGATCAGTGCACCCTTGGCCTGAGCGTCCATCGCGGTTTCCCCCTGCATCACAGGACGCAGATCCACATCGAGTGTTCAACCTCCAACGTTCATCCACGCGAATCTGCGTCCGATCCTGAGCCTTGTGCGGCTATGGCCGTCTTGTGGGCAAACACCCCCATATGATAATACGCAGGCAACACAGTTTAAGTTGCAGCTATCTGTTAAACGTCGCGGCCTGCGAGTTTATTCGGTCTTGTGGGTCGTCGGTCAGTTTTCGGTCTAGAAGCTGCCCTTCATTCCTCCAGCGGGTCCATCATCACCTCCGGGCTGACCAGGTTCTGGGGCTCCTCTATCTGCGCAGAGGATGAACCATTCCTTTGCACTGTGGGATCTGGCCACGCGGCACAGAAAAACTTCTCGATGTAATGGGATCCTCACCCTAGAAACTGCCTTTATCGGTGTGATTTGCATCAAGTCCCTGTTGGCAACCATGATTCCCCTCACAGTCAGGCAATCTGACTGTATCGGGACTCTGCATCTCCTCTCGCAACCTCAATGTAACGGATTTGTAACCCAAACAAGAGGGAAAATGATGTAAATTGGTACTGTTGGGGTCTTGGCATCCAATGCCTGCCGCCCATCGCCGATACCGCCTGGGTACACTCGCCAAATGCCTTACAAATAGGCAGGCTCACAAGCGCTTTTGGCCTTTGATCATCGCTCGGTGACATCTCGAAGGAGGCATCCAAGCTTGAGCTGGATCTTGGAGAGAGTGCGACGCAGAGTCTACATACCGCTTGATGCCGCTGGTGACGAGCGTAGAGAACACCTCCTCAACGCCCTGTTGTTGGCAACCACGACGGTCAGTGTAATGGTGATCGCGGTGAATGTGGTGGTCGACGCCTTCGGGTGGGTGGCTGATACGAATGTACTCTCCAAAACCTATGCCCTTGGCGCGGCGGTATTGCTGAGCAACGGGCTCGTGTTTATGCTTGGCCGGTTCTCCTCACAGCCGGCCAGGTGGCTCTATGTGCTACTCCTGCTTGTCATCGCGGTCTTGAGCGATTCGCCGCAACAGACAGCCAGCGGAGTCACGCTGATCACTCTGGCCGTTCCCGTCGCAGCAGCCGGTCTCCTGATACACCCTTATATGTGCTTCGTGATCGCTGGTATGGGCGGTCTGGTGATCAGCTTCCTGGCGCTCAGCCTAGGAATCGCAGTGCCCGCGGCATCCATAGCTGTGCTATTGCTCGTGGCTCTGATAGCGGCGGTTTTGGTCAACTCTTTGGAGCGCACTCTGATCGACTGGAGCACTGCTAACAGAAACCTGGCCTTACTCAATCAGGCCAGCCAGGCGCTCAGTTCGACGCTCGATCTGGACAAGGTGCTCGTCACCGTCCTGGATGAGGTGCGGCGTCTCCTGGGGGCGGTGGCTTCCTCGGTGTGGTTGATCGATTCTGAATCGGAAGAGTTGGTGTGCCGGCAGGCCACCGAACCCCAAGGCGACATCGTGCGCGGTTGGCGGTTGCCGCCGGGAGAGGGAATCGCTGGCTGGGTAGCCTGCACTGGGAAGAGCCTGATCGTGCCTGATCTACGGCTGGATGAGCGTCATTACAAGGTCGTTGATCAGTCGACGGGTCTGACGATACAGTCGATTATCAGCGTGCCCCTGCGGGTCAGGGAGGACGTGATCGGCGTGCTGCAGGTGGTGGATGAAGTCCTGGACCGCTTCAAGCCGGCGGACCTGGCGCTGCTGGAACCACTGGCCGCCACCGCGGCTATCGCTATTGAGAACGCTCGATTGTATGCTGAAGAGCAGCAGCGCGCCGAGGCCTTGGCGCATGCCCTGGAGCAGCAGCGAGAACTGGACCGTCTTAAGGATGAATTCCTGCAAAACATCTCTCACGAGTTGCGTACTCCCCTGGCCCTCATTATGGGCTATGCCGAGTTACTGAAGAGCGGCGAGTTGGGCGCCCTGCAGCCCGACCACCAGAAGCCGATGGGCGTCATCGTTCGACGTGTGCGCATGTTGAGCAAGATGGTGAACGACCTCATCGCCATCCAGACGGTGGAGGCACACGAGCTGAGTGAGGAGATCGTTGACCTGGGCGTCCTGGCCGATGCCATGTTGACCGATTTCAAGATGGCGGCTGAGGGAGCTGAGTTGGCGCTCGCAGCAGAGATAACGCCCGATCTGCCAAAAGTGATCGGCGACCCCGATCAACTGCGTCGCGTCCTGGACAACCTGCTGGGGAACGCCCTCAAGTTCACCCCGGCCGGGGGCAGTCTGAGCGTGCGCCTGTGGCCAGACGGGAATGGAGAGAAAAGGGACATTGTGCTGGAGGTAGCCGACACCGGCATTGGGATCCCATCGGACAAGCTGGACCATATTTTTGATCGGTTTTACCAGGTAGACGGCTCTTCCAAACGACAGTATGGGGGCGTGGGGCTGGGCCTGGCGCTGGTCAAGGAGATCGTCGAAGCACACGACGGGCATGTGAGCGTGGAGAGCGTCGTGGGTGAAGGCAGTACCTTCCGGGTCAAGCTCCCGGCTGCACCAACTGGCTAGGAGCGCACATCCATCCCTCTACCATCGATCCTGTAAGAAGCAATCCGTTTCCCCCGTTTTCTTGACACCTGCTCTCTTTTCCCTTATACTGGCTTTCTGCATGGGGAGGAGGATGTTGCATGTCACCCGCTCTGCCCCAAGCAAACACGAAAACGTAAGGAGAGTTTAGAGATGAAGACTCCGTTCCGACAGTTTTTGCTATCAGCAGCCCTGGTGGTCTCACTCGGGGTAACGGCGATCCTGGCGCCGATCGTTTCCTACGCTCACGTCGAGAAAGGACATATGGCTGCCCCTCCCGTCCCAGCGGACACCGGTGCGGTCGCTGATGCGCCCTCGCTGCACAATCCAAACCTAGACAACCACATCTGGTACGAGTTCAACAAACGCCACGCGCCAACTTACCCGGTGGATGTCTGGCTACCGGATGGTAACTGGTATGCGACATCCAAGGATTGGCCGACGCAGGGAGACATTCAGGACTGGCGGTTGTGGTTCACAGATGGCACGGGTCTCATTGACGCCGCTCCCAATAGTGCATACGTGCACTCCGCTCCAGAGTCGATCAAGATGTGGCCCTGGGACTATGATGATCGTCAGATCGCGGGGATTTACCAGCTCGTTGAGAACATCACGCCGTGCTTTTCCTACAAGTTCCAGATGTATGGTTATTCTAGGCAGAAGGGGGAGGCCGACAGCCTGAATGGTCTGAAGGTGGGCATTGAGCCGACAGGCTGGACCCTGAATCCAACTCACGCTCCAGGCGTTCACGATGGAGACTGGCCTGCGGCTATGGTGTGGGGGACCTCAAAAAAGTACGAAAGCGGCTTTGGCCCCCTCGAGGTGACCGCCGAGGCACTGAACACACAGATCACCGTCTTTACGTATGCCGACGCTTTGGGCGGAAACTCGCACAAGATTCACTGGGATACCAGCTCTCTGCAAGAGATACCGCTGACAGCGTTGGTCTCCGACCCTGAGAATCCAATCGGCGACGACAGTGGGATTACGTTCGGTCCAGCAGTGCTTCCCGCTGGTACCTCTGCACGAGTGGAATGGAATACGTCTGGCATGGCGGTCAGCCAGGTCTACTACCGTCTGATCGTTGGCCCTTCCGGTCCTGTCTCTCCGCCAGGCACCCTCCTTCCCTTTGCCATCTACCTGCCCTTTCTCGGCCGGGGATCTGGTCCGTGGCGGTCAACAGGTCTCGCGCCGTCTGCGACATCTCATATGGTAGTGATCGGCGGACTGCAGCCAGGCAGCACCTACGAATTCTATGTTGTCTCTCGGGGGGTCTCTGGCGGCGCCTGCGTCAATTGGGTCTCCGATCCAAAAGAGTTCACCACGAGCACGGCCCAGTAGGACCGCCGAGGTAGTGGTTTGTCGCCCCCGCTTTGTATCCGAAGCGGGGGCTTGCCACGAGGGTCCCCGATCAGTTCGTGGCCTGGCGGCGAGCGTAATCCGTGATTGGGAGAAACAAGCGCTATCGGGATGCAGTGGTGCTGGGCGTCTACTGCGTGTTGACGCTCGTTTTGACGTGGCCCCTGGTTCCGCAGGTGACCACACGTCTGGCCGGCGACGATGTAGACGTGCTGATCAATCCCTGGGCTGATTGGTGGACCCGGAAAGCTATAACAGAGGATCGAGACCTCTACTACACGGACTACCTCTTTTATCCTCAGGGCACCAGCCTCGTTTTCCATAGTTTCAGCCACGTAAACACCGCCATCTCGCTTCTGCTTACTCCTCTGATAGGGTCCTTTGCCGCCTACAACGTGCCGATCCTGTTGGCCTATGTGTTAAGCGGTTTCGGGATGTACCTGCTGGTTCGTCATTTGACGGGCTGTGACCCGGCCGGTTTTGTCGCTGGTGTCGTTTTTGCCTTCTCGCCCTACCACATGTTCGAAAGCTCTCACCCCGTCTTGGTAACCACACAGTTTATGCCGCTCTTTGCGTTGAGCTTGCTGCGGATGTTCTACGACGACGGCAAGAGCCGCCGGGCTCGAATCGGGCAGGTACTGCTTGCCGCGTTGTGGTTCGTGTTGACGGCGTTGTCGAGCTGGCATCTGATGCTTATGCTGGCAGGCTGGACGCTCTTGTATCTCCTCCACGGTTGGTTGTCTCAACGGGACAGTTGGGCCCCAGGTGCACCTCGTTACCTGATCCTGCTCGCCTGTTTTGTCGCTTTGGCCATCCTGCCCTTCATATGGCCCATTCTGCGCGAGCAGTTGACCGTCGATGCAACCTATATGGCTGTTCAGGTGGAGGAGGGGCGTGGGAATGATGTGTTGTCTTTCTTCATCCCCAACCGGCTGCATCCGATCTTGGGGCCGCTCTTCCTGGAAGTCAACTCGCGAATCGGCTACACCAGGAATTGGCCAGCCTATCTCGGATATGTGGCGCTGATTTTGGCGGTCATCGGAGTCGCCACCGCTCGCCAAAAGACACGCTTCTGGTGGGTGACGGCATCTTTTTTCCTCATCCTATCGCTGGGGGCGCAGGTCAAGTGGGAAGGCATTCCTCTCTTTTCCTTCTACTTACCCTGGGCGATTCCCATCGTCAATGTCCTGCGCCATCCACTGCGTCTCAACACCCTGCTTTTCTTCTCGCTGGCGGTTCTAGTTGGGTTTGGGGGACGCTGGCTACGTGATCGGCTTTTGTCGCGAAACCGAATACTGATGTGCCTGGCCTTGGTCTCCGTGACAGGTCTTCTCCTCTTTGAGTACTGGGTCTATCCTTTCCCCACGACCCAGCCGTCGTATTCTCCGTTTCTCCATCAACTGGCTGAGGAGGATGGGGATTTCGCCGTGGCCGACTTTCCTATGGATCGCCAGGCAGCCAAGTACTATATGTACTATCAGACGGTCCACGGCAAAAAGATCGTCGGTGGTGTCGTCTCACGCACGCCATTTGATGCCGATGCTTTTGTGGATGCCAATCCGTTGCTGAGCGCAATTCGCAACGAGAACGTCCCTCCCCAGCATCTGGAGGAACGATTGGCCGTGTTGGCGGCTCTAGACGTCCGCTACATCATCGTCCACAAGCGCTTTCTGGATTCCAAGCGGATGGCGAACTGGCAAACTTGGCTTTCCAGCTTTCCTGAACCATTCTACGAAGACGAGGGGGTGATTGTCTTCCGGACAATCCCGTCGCTGAAGACAGAGCTGTTGGAGGACACCGATCTGCAACGGATCGATGCACATCTAGGGGATCACATCTCTCTCCGAGGCTATCGCTTGAGCGGGAACACCTTCTCGCCAGGGGACGCACTGGTGCTGACACTGTTCTGGCAGTCGGACAGCCGCCTGGCTGAGGATTATCACGTCTTTGTGCATCTGCTAGACGCAGATGGACAACTGGTGGCTCAGCACGATGGCGTGCCAGTGTCCGGGGAACGGCCAACCTGGACTTGGCGGGATGGGGAGGTGATTCAGGATGAGCACATACTCAGCTTGGGTGAGCGTTTGCCAGGGGGGACTCACCTGCTCTCTGTCGGGATGTACGATTCAAGAACGGGGGTTCGCCTCCCGGTCGTGGAAACGAGCGGCGAACATCTGCCAGATGACAGGATTCTGCTCCAAGAGGTCAAAATGATCTCACAGTGAGCAGCACAGGGCAAACTCGGATGTGGGCATGCCGAATGCCAAGGAAGCGATGCCGTGAATAAAACGGGGCGTGTTGTCCAAACCTTTGAGCATCACCCTAGCGTAAGCTGGGCGTTGATTGCGTTAGTCATCTTCACCCTAACTGCGGTCGTGATGATGTACCCGGCTCCGTTCCACCTCAACTCGGTGATCATCGGAGAGGGGAGCGAGGGCGATGCCTACCGATACGCCTGGACGCTGTGGTGGGCCAAGGAGACGGCATTCAATCCCGGTATGGATCTGGCTCACTTGAGCCTTCTCAACCATCCGGTGGGTATTGAGCTCGTGTTTATGCTCACAGGGATCGCCGTCAACCTGCAGGCGCTTCCCTTTTCCCTGCTGCTCTCTCCAGCTACCGCCTACAACATCCAAATCTTGCTCTCCTTCGTTCTGAGTGGAATGACGATGTATTGGCTGTGCACCGAATTCAGCGGCGACCACAGGGGAGGGTTGGTGGGTGGGTTTGTGTTTGCCTTCTTCCTGAACAAAACCGGACACGTGCTGGCTGGGCATCTTCCGCAGGCAACCGTCCATTGGGTTCCCTTGTACGCTCTGTTTCTCTGGCGCACGCTGCAACGACCTGCCTGGAGCAGCGGATTGATCGCCGGCCTGACCCTGGCGCTGGCTTGTCTCGTCCACGTGATGCACCTGCCCTACCTCGTCCTGCCCGTCACGGTGGCTGTATTCCTGGTGGCCTGGGTCGGACTGCGTCACCAGTTCTTCTCTCGACAGCGATTGGGATCATTAGCCCTGGTATATGGTCTGGCTGCATTACTGGCAGGCCCGTTCCTGCTCCCAACGGTGCTGCATTTCGGGGAAGGCGCCGGCTATCTCTACAAGACAGGCGCGGTCACGTCTTCCACCGACCTGCTGGCTTTCTTCACCCCCTCTCGCTATCATCCGCTGCTGGGGCCATTGGGACTGGTACCGTCGTTTGCTGAGCGCGTGTTCCCCGACCTGGGATCTATGCGCGAAGGGCTGGCCTATCCTGGTATATTGGCAACGGGACTGGCGGTGTGGGGCCTGCTGCGTAGGAAACGGGCAGCCTGGATCTGGGGAGTGTTTGCACTGGGCGCGGCAGTGTTGTCTCTGGGACCGCTGCTAAAGGTGGGCAACGAATTGGCGGTGTACGCGATAGAGGGGGATGCGCTACAGAGCTATATCGTGCTCCCGTATGCGCTGCTCAAGGCGTTGCCACTGCTCGACATAGGGCGGACCTCCAGTCGGCTCAACGAGATGACTATGTTTGCGATAGCGATTCTGTCTTCCTATGGCGTGGCAGAGCTATCCTCGTCATTGGCACGACGGCCGCGGCTGTTGGCCTCCCTGATTGGGACTGTACTCGTCGTCACTGGCGTTGAATACGTCGCCGTCTGGCCTTTCCCAACAAGCCCGGCTGAGATACCACCGGCAATACGGAGCATCGCTCGGGAGCCCGACGGTGATGCGTTGCTCTACCTCGGCATGGATCGCAGGGAGGTCAATCACCGGGCGTTGTATTACCAAACGCTCGTCCAACGGCCCTGCGTGGGCGGCAGCGTGCACCGCTTGCGGCCTGAAATACCCCCGTGGTGGGAGTCGCTATCCGGACTGGCACAGCCAGACCAAGCCGGCGGCGATGTTATCCCGCGGCCCGACCTAGACGATAGAGTGGCCTGGCTGCGGTATTTTGGCGTCGATTACGTTATCCTGCACCGCGATACGATGGAATGGCATAGCGCAAAAGCCCGCGATTTTGTCGAGACTATGTTAGGTATTCCCAGGTATGCGGATAGGTTGGTGGTCGCTTTTCCCATCCCCGATGAGGCCCCATTGCCAGAGGATGCGCGCCTGTATACTTTTAGCCAGGAGGGATGGCATCCGCCTGAGCAGGATGGAACCATCTGGCGGCGTTGGATGTCGGGTCAGGGCTACATCTATATCTACTCTGCCCGTGAGGAGCGGGGAGCGCTGCGCTTTACCGTCGACTCTCACCTGGAGCTTCCCGAATTGGAATTCTACGTGGAGGATCGGCTCTTAGATTCCTTCGTCGTTGCAGACCGCACGGTGCACACGACGCGTCCCTTTACCCTAACCCAGGGGATGAACGTCCTGCGCTTTAGTGCGCCCGACGGGTGCCCCCCGGTGTTGGACAATGCTGTGTGCTGGAATGAGGCACTGCTGGATCCACCCGTGGATCCCTCTCCAGTCCCTTGTGAACCTGAAGCCATCCGGATGACCTGCCGCACATTCGTCTTTGACCACGTCTCTTTTATTCCACAGAACGAACTGCTTCCTGGTGAAGGGCTGGACATCAACTTTGGTGACCAAATGCGACTGCGCGGCTGGGGGTTGGAAGAGACTGACCTCCATTCTGGCGCGCCGTTGACGCTGACGTTGACCTGGGAGGCCAGCGTCGAGTTGAGCGACCAGTATGTGGTCTTTGTGCATCTCTTGTCCGCCGACCAGACGTTGGTCGCCCAACACGACGAGCCACCAGTGGGGCAGGTGCTGCATGCCTCTGACTGGCCCCCCGGCGCTACCTTCAGCTACCCTGTGACGATTGCACTTCCCACCGATTTGCCGGCCGGCGATTATGGCCTGGTGACCGGCGTGTACCTGTGGCCCAGCTTGGAGCGATTGCCGGTGCCGCAAGGTGTGCCGGGAGCTGCAGA
>CAYUIS010000168.1:0-9582 GCA_964444825.1 uncultured Anaerolineales bacterium
CCCTGTCCTTGACCGGACAGGACAAGGGCTGGGAGCGCTAAATGCGATAGCCCTGGTGGCGGATTTGACATTCATGCCCAAACGAGATATGATATGGGGGATGGTTTGAGAAGTGTTAGACCGACTGATCAACCAAGAATGGAGGTAGAGTAGTGAAGGAGCATATCCTGCTCATTGAGGACGACGAAGCCCTATCACGTATGATGCGCCTCCAACTGGAGCACGCTGGCTACGAGGTCACAGCCTGCCAAACAGGGACGAGCGGATTGGAGGCAGCTCGCGAATCAGAGCCCGCCGTGGTCTTGCTCGACGTCCTCCTACCAGATATGGATGGTTGGGTCGTTTGCGAGGAGCTGAAAAAGATCTCGGATGCTCCCATTATCTTCTCTACCGCGCTAGGCTCGGAACGGGACGTTATCCGCGGTCTTGAGTTGGGCGCCGACGACTATATGATCAAGCCATTCAGCTACAAGGAACTTCTCGCTCGGGTCAAGGCTGCCCTGCACAGGTCGCAACGCCTAGAACCACAGGGGGTGGCCTACGAGAGCAGGAGACTCTCAGTCGACCTGGAGAAACGCACCATCAAGGTCAACGGAGAACACGTTTTCCTCACCCCGCTCGAGTACAAGCTCCTCTCCGTCCTGGTCGAAGAGGCCGGGAACGTCGTGCCCCACGAAACGCTCCTGCGGCGGGTATGGGGCCAGCAACACGAGACTCGCCGTCAGTATCTGAAACTGTACGTGTGGTACCTGCGCCAAAAGGTTGAAAAGGACCCCTCCAACCCCGAGATCATCCTGACCGAGCGAGGGGTCGGTTACCGACTCGTCGCCGCCGATCAAGAATAACCGATAGTGGGATCGACCATATCCCTTTGAGAACAGACCATGCTCTGCACCGTCTGCTCCATTGCACTTGATCTCCCAAGTCCCGCGCCAGCTCCCGCCGCGTGGCGCTTTGACTTTGTATCAGCCCTGATTGGCGCAGTGGTTGCCCTGGTGCTGGCACGGCTGATCTACAGATCCCGAGAGACCCTTCGCCAGCGTGGGGAGGCGATGGTGGCTCCCCTGATCCGGTTGTCGGATCGCCTGGAAGCCAGCGCCGAGGACCGCTACCGCGAGTTAGTCGCCACACACGCCCGCTCTCTCTTTACACCAGCGCACGTCGCCTCTCTGGACACCGTCTTTGTCGAACCCAAATTGCTCTTCCCACCACCCCCTCCCAAACCCACCTCAGAGACCGACTCACTTGCCACCCAACCGATCGCCCTGTCTGTGGACCAGTTGATGGGGGAGCACCCTCAACTGGTATTTCTAGGCCCGCTCGGTTCCGGTAGAACCACACTCCTGGCCTACATCGCCCTGGCGTGCACCCGCACAGGGGAGAACGGCTCCGGGGCCAGAGAAACGCTCGGCTTGGCGGAGGACAGACTGCCTGTGTATGTTCTCCTCCCAGCGATGGACTGGAACGAATCTGGCGACACACAGGAAGAGAACGCCGGACAAAACGAGACGCATGACGAGGAAGATAGTAGCGAACAAGACATTGAGAGCTTGGAAAGCAGCGGTAGGGATAGTGACGGGGACGACAAAAATAAAGGTAAGCGAGAAGGTAATGGGCTAGACCGGTTGATCCGCACCGCGGTGAAGGCCATCCAAGGCGGCCGGGCGATGGAAAAGATCGTGCGAGAGGGGTTGCACGCCGGTCAGAGCATCGTGCTGGTCGACGGTTGGGATGAACTGCGGCAGCCGCAACGCCAGCGGGCAGCGGCTTGGCTATCGGAGTTGATGGAAACCGTCCCCGGAAACATATGGCTGGTGGGCGCGGAGCCTCGCGGGTACGGACCTCTCACCGAGGCTGGGTTCGTCTCTCTGAATTTGGACCCTTGGGACACGAAAAAGGTAGAGCAGTTTGCGGCTCAGTGGACGGAGGTCCTCCCTCCGGTGAACACCGCCAGCCAGACGTCCCAAATGGCGGTCCGCCAGCTAGAGACCGTACTGCAGGAGGCGGCCCGGAGAGATTCCTCACCGTTGGAGCTGGCGCTGTTGGCCTTTGTGTTTCTTTCGAGCGGCGAGGCACCGACCAAGCGCAGCGCGCTATTCGATCGCACATTGGACCTGTACCTGGGCACGGAAGAAAAGGCGCCCTGGCTACCGGGGGTGTGCCGGACGGCGCTGGAACAAATAGCAATGGCGCTTCAGCAGGAGGGACGCACGGTCGTCAGCAAGGACGAGATCGACGCAGCCGTTGAGGGCGCGCTACCCATGGTCGAGGAACTCCCAGCCCGAGCACCCAACTGGGTGTTTCGTGCCTTGACCGGCGAACGGGGAGTGCTTCGGCCGATCGATAGCGACCGTTACACCTTCCACCACCCCTTGTGGCAGGCTTTCCTGGCAGCGCGGGAACAGGTCACGGCCGACCCTGCCATCCTCATCGAACACCTGGACGATGGCCATTGGACCGAGATACTGCGCTTCTACGCTGAATCTGGGGACATGAAACCAGTGTTGATAGAATGGTTGCGCCGTCCTGACGACCTATTCCGCAGCCGGCTTTGCACCCTGGGCTCCTGGATTGGAGCGGCCCCTGCGGACGCCTCGTGGCGCGACGGTGCGATGGCGATGATGGCCCGCAGCTTTCTGCAATCCGGTCTCCCAGCCCGAGTTCGTGAAGGATTGGCCCAGGCATTGGCAGCCGCTCAAGTGCCTGGCGTCACTTACCTGTTCAAACAGGCACTCCGGCACTCTGATGCCGAGATACGCAGAGTTGCCGTGATGGGATTGACCAAGATAGCCAGCGACACCGACCTGCCCGCGCTTGAGGCAGCGCTGGGCGATCAGGACGAGGCCGTACGCGAAGCGACGGTGCGCGGCCTGGCTCACCTGGGCACGGACGCCGCAACACGACTGCTGGGGCAGATTATGCTAGAAGCGGACGAGATGCTCAGTATCACGGCAGCCGAGGCGCTGGCTGAATGTGGTGCGGAGGCTGCGGATTTCCTACGCGAGGCGACGGGCCTGGAGGACATGCTAGCCCGGCGGGCAGCCGTCTACGGATTGGCGCGCCTAAGAGCGCGTGACGCACTGGAGAAAGCGGCCCGCGAGGACGAACAGTGGATCGTGCGCTCGGCAGCGGTGGCGGCAATGGAGGAATTGGACGCGCAGGACAAGATCGTTGGCGTACCCCCTCCTGTGGAGGTGCACCAACTGCCCTGGCTGATCTCGTGGGCGGCGAGCAAGGGCGAAGGGCTTGGGGTGGGCGAGGCCGCCCGTCGAATGCTGCTGCGCGCCTTGGCAGAGGGAGACAGCCGGACTCGCGTTGTTGCGGCACAGACGTTGGCACAGGTGGGCCGTCCCGATGATGTGGAACCCCTGCTGGCAATCCTGTCAGATGAGGACGTGGTCGACGCAGCACTGGGCGCCCTGGCCCAGATCGGCAACCGGCACGATTTGAGGCTAGAGATCTGAGAGGCGGACACCCCCGCACGTCGTCGGCTCGCCGGAAGCGTCACGCTGTCTACGCGGCTACAACAGCGCCAGAAGCAACGTCCGCAGCAACTGCTCCACAAACCACAGAATAAGCAAAGCCACCATTGGCGTAAAGTCCAGACCGCCCACCGGTGGAATATGGCGGCGCAACGGGGCCAATACTGGCTCTGTGATTTGAATCAAGAAACGGGCCACTGGATGGTAGTAGCTGATCCTCATCCATGACAAGAACGCCCGGGCAATAAAGGCCAGGGAGTAGAGTGTAAAGAACAGGTTGATCAAACGCAGCAACAAAAGCATCACGTACGCCTCCCCGTTATCTAGGCCAGCCGCGCCCCAAAGATAGCCCGACCGATACGCACAAGGGTCGAGCCCTCTTCCACCGCCACCTCAAAGTCGTCGGTCATGCCCATCGAAAGATGACGCCAATCCTGAGCCGGGAAACGGACTCGGAGGGCGTCCAGCAGTCCACGCAGGCTGGCAAAGACCGGCCGTACCGTCTCCGCAGAGGCGACAAAGGGCGCCATCGTCATCAATCCCTGGACCGAAAGCCCAGGCAAGACCAGAGCCTCCTCGACGGCAGCGAAGAAAGCCTCACGTCGGGCCTCGTTCCGCTCCCAGTTCTGGAGATCGAATCCATACTTGGTCTCCTCGCCAGAGACGTTACACTCGAGCAACACGGGCAGGGTCCGTCCGACCTCCTGGGCAAAATGGCTCAGCCGTCGCGCCACCTTGAGCCGATCCACAGAGTCGACGCAGTCAAAGTGAGCCACGACCGCCTGGGCCTTGCGGCTCTGTACGTGGCCCACCATATGCCAGGTTGGCCACGGGCCGGATAACGCAGCGGTCACAACAGGGATCTTTTCCGCCCCCTCCAGCGCGCGGTTCTCTCCAAAGTGACGCACGCCCGCCTCGTAGGCAGCGATGACCGCGTCAGGTGGGTGGGTCTTGGTCACGGCGACCAACGTGACATCGGAGGGCTCGCGACCGGCCCGTAGGGCCGCCTCGGCCAAACGCTCCTGCACGCGAGCCAGGTTTCCGACCAGGTTCATCATTCCAGCAACCCCATAGCCACGCCAAAGCGGCCAGTACGCCCACGCTCAGCGCGGTGAGAAAAGAACTCGTCCACCTGACAGGCGGTGCACAGGCCACAATCCTCGATCCGCTCCACACCAGCGGCCTGGAGCTGGGCGTGTACCGCCCCAGGAAGGTCGAGATGAACCCGCCCATTTGTGGAACGCGCCACGTCAGCCCACGGCGGACATGCCGCCTGTACCGCCTCCACAACCTCTGGGCCCACCTCGTAGCAACACGGGCCGATCGTTGGACCAATGCCGGCCCACACATCGGCCGGGTCGCAGCTAAATTGCTCCATCATCGTCCGAACGGTCGCCCCAACGCAGCCGGCCGCCGCGCCGCGCCATCCGGCGTGCGCGATACCGACGACACGCTTCACCGGGTCGAAGAAAAAGACGGATGAGCAATCGGCAAAGCGCATCAACAGTGGGACGCGGGGCACGCCAGTCAGCAGGGCGTCGGTGTCCGGCAGGACGGTGCCCATGTGGGCACGCTCGACCACACCCACGCGCGCGCCGTGCACCTGATAGGGGCTGACCATCTCTCCAGGCCGCCATCCCAGCACACCCAACGCACGGCGGTGATTCTCCTCCACCGCTGGCAGGTCGTCCCCGACAGTATGCCCCAGGTTGAGCGTAGCGTAAGGCTTCTCGCTCACACCACCGATGCGCGTGAGAATCGCGTGGGTCAGGCCTACGGCGTCACGCAGCCCCTGGAAGCGATATAGGATCACGCCATCGAGACACTCGCGAATCATCCTGGTCACCCCACCCTGACGAGATCACTCCCAGCCATACTTACGCCCGAGCGTCTCTTGCGCCTCTTCCATCGTCTCCTGCACCGCCGGATAGGCCAGCCACACGGTTGCCAGTCCAAAAAGCGAGCCAGTGATCACCCGCCGCACCGGCGTGGTCTCGAAAGGAGTGATCGGACCACCGGGCCATATCAGCGGCATCATGTAGGACAAAAACTGGTATCCGCCATCCAGCAACAGCGGCACCAGGCCCAGGCCGATGTAGCCCCACCAGGGCAGTGGCGGCACCTTCCACCACCGGCGCAGGACTCCGTAGAGCAATCCAACGAACAGCATCGCGCCGTAGATGGATATGTCGCGCTGGCACAGGGCCATCTTGTAGCCAACCGCCTCGTTGCCAACAAAGGCGCGCGTGGCCAGATCCAGCCCTATGGGCATATCAACCCGCTCCATCAGTTCCGCGACGCTATAGGTCAATTTGGGGCCAAACAGGAAAAAGGAGCGTTGAGGCAATTGGTGGCACAGCGGCCGGTACAGCGTGTAGATGACGGTCGCCGGCCACTCAGCGCCCAAGAACATCAGGACCGGTGCCAGCACAGGAAGGCTCACGTAGAGCAGGATAAAGGTGTTAAACACGGACAACCAGTGCTTGGACAACCAGAACACCACCCGGTCGGCCAGCAGCGTGATGCGCGACTGAGTCGGATCGGTCGCGCGTTGTTTCTCCGCCAGGCGACGCTCTACCTCGGCCAGCACATCCTCAGTCGAGACCTGGGCCGCGTCCGGCTGCCGGGGCGCACCAGATTGGCTCGTGCCGTGTAGCTCGACGAGAGCTCCCTGCTCAGTTTTCGTCATAGTTTCGGATTATAACACAAACAGGCAATGGTACAATGACAGGACCCCATCTCACTGTTGCCACGAGACGGGGTCCTGATAACGGTTGCGGGGCCGGTGCCCTGCCCCACCCTCACAGGTCAAGAAGCCAGCAGGAAGTTCACCCCACCATGCTAGCCGAGCTTTTCCTTGAGGGCTGCCGTCAACGCCGGCACTACTTTGAACAAATCGCCGACGATGCCATAGTGAGCCAGCTTAAAGATCGGCGCCTCGGGGTCCTTGTTGATGGCGACGATGACCTTGCTGGTACGCATACCCGCCTGGTGCTGGATCGCGCCCGAGATACCGGCAGCGACGTACAGGTCAGGGCTGACGGTTTTGCCGGTCTGGCCCACCTGATGCTCGTAGGCGACCCAGCCAGCGTCCACGGCAGCGCGGGAGGCTCCCATAGCGGCCCCCAGCACCTGCGCCAGCTCCTGCACAGGCTCAAAGCCCTCTGGCCCAGCAACACCACGGCCTCCCGAGACGATGATATTGGCATCGGCCAAACTCACGCCGCCCTCGGTCTCCTGGAACCCCGTCACCTTGACAGGGATGTCGTCCTCGGCCAGGACCGGGTCCACTCGAACGACCTCGCCGCTGCGGGCGGAATCCGGCTCCGGCTTGGGGAAGGCACGCACGCGGATGGTGACGATCTGCGGTCGCCGCTCGGGGATGAAACACTTGGAAAGCAACTTGCCCGCATAGATGGGGCGTGTGGCCATCAGCTGGCCATCCTCCAACACCAAAGCGGTACAGTCGGCGATACAGCCGGTATCCAGCTCCACCGCCAGTGTAGGCCCCAACTCGCGTCCACGGAAGGTCGCGCCAATCAGCACCGCCGCAGGCTCGGCATCACGCACCACCTTGGCCAGCAGTGCAGCGTACGGTTCTACGCGAAAATCAGCCAGCGTCGAATCCTCAGCCACGAGGACCTTGTCAGCGCCGTGGGCGATGGCCTCCTGGGCCATTGTGTCCAAGCCCTCCCCGCCAAAGAGACAGGCCGTCACTCCGCCACCCAGTTCATCCGCCAAGCATCGAGCTGCACCGATGGCCTCAAAGGAGACACCGGCGGGCTGACCATCGAATTGCTCTACCCAAACAAAAATGTCGTTGCCCATTCCATTGCCTCCTATATCACCTTCTCGGCCATCAGCTTATCGACCAGGATCGAGGCGGCCTCTTCGACCGACTCAGCCTCGATGATCTCGGCCTCACCCTCGCGCGCTGGCGGGGCAGACACCTCTGGCCAGCGCACGCCGGAGCCTGCCGGGCCGACCTTGCCCGCCTCCGCACCAACGTCGTCCAGCGACCAGAGAGGATACTCCATCTTGGCCGCCTTACGGATGCCGATGAACGAGGTATAGCGCGGCTCGTTGATGCCCTTGGTCGTACCCACCACGGCGGGCAGGGGCGCCGACACCACCTGCCGGCCTTCCTCCAACAGCCGCTCGACCCCAATCGTCCTCCCCTCGGGATCCAGCTCAACGATCTTGATCACATACATCAACGAGGGAACGCCCAGGCGCTTGGCGACCGCCGCGCCGACCTGCCACGTCTCTGCATCGATGGCCGACTTGCCAAACAGGATCAGATCCACGTCGCCCATCTTTTCGACGGTTTTGGCAAGCACGTAGCTGGTGGCGAGGGTGTCAGAGCCAGCACACCCATCGTCCCAGACGCGGATCGCCTCGTCACAGCCCATTGCGATGGCGTGCTTCAGCGCCTCCAGCGCCTCCTCAGGCCCGACCGTCAGAACGGTGACCTTTCCGCCGTGTTCGTCACGGAGCATCAGTGCCTCCTCCACGGCATACTCGTCCCAGGGATTGATGATGAGTGGTGACTCTCCCCAGGAGACGTTGCCCGCCTCATCCACCGACATCTTGGCTTCCGAATCGGGCGTGTGCTTAGTACATACTACGATGTGCAAGATACACCTCCTCAAGAGTAAAAAAAGAAACGTGAATTGTTCATCGCGCCGCCGCGTACCAGCGCGCCATTGCGCACTAGCGTACTAGGACCTACTCCTCATAGGGTGGAAGCTCACAGCGAAGGGGTCGGTCCTCCCGGTAACCCAGCGCGTACGCGGCCTGGATGAGCTCGTGGACCTGGCTGGTCCCCTCGTAGATACATGCCCCTTTTGCATTGCGCAGATACCGCTCAACGTCGTACTCGTCCGAGTAGCCATAGGCCCCGTGGATCTGCACGGCATCGGAGGCAGCAGCAAAGCTCGCCTCGGTGGCGAACCACTTGGCCAGGCTCGTCTCCCGTGTGTTTCGCTTGCCCTGGTTCTTGAGCCATCCTGCCTGCAAGCAGAGGAGCTGCGCCATCTCATAGTCCCGTGCCATCCGGGCGATCATCTGTTGAACAAGCTGATGTCGCCCCAGCTCGCGCCCAAAGGTCCGCCGCTCTTGAGCGTACTTGACCGACGCCTCCAGACAAACGCGAATCAACCCGGTCGCCCCAGCAGCCACGGTAAAGCGGCCGTTGTCCAGGCAACTCATCGCGATCTTAAAGCCCTCTCCCTCCTCACCCAGTCGATTGCCGGCCGGCACCTCTACATCGGCCATGTGGATCCAGCCTGTAGAACCGGCACGCACGCCCAGCTTGCCGTGGATATCGCCGGTCGTCACACCGGGCATCTCCCGCTCGACGACAAAGGCGCTTATGCCCTGGTGGGGCGGCTCAGCTTTGGGGTCGGTTTTGGCAAAAACGAGGAAATTGTGTGCTACCGTCGCCAGGCTGATCCACATCTTTTCGCCATTGAGTACATAGACGTCCCCTTCGCGGCGAGCGGTGGCGACCATGGCGGCGACGTCGGAGCCAGCACCCGGCTCGGTGAGAGCGTACGCAGCATAACGCTCCCCGCAGGCCTGGGGAACCAACCAACGCTCCTTCTGCTCCTCAGTGCCCCACTGGAGCAACCCCAGGCTGTTGAGTCCCACGTGGACACTCATGACTACACGCAGCGTGGAATCCACCCGCTCCAACTCCTCGCAGGCTAGTCCCAGGCAGACATAGTCCATCCCAGCGCCGCCGTAGCGGGCGGGGATACAGATCCCCAGGATACCAAGCTCAGCCATACGTGAGAGGGCGTGGAAGTTGACCGTCTGAGCACGGTCGTGATCTTTGATCACAGGGGCTACTTCCTGCTCAGCGAATTCCCGCACCATGCGGCGGGTCATCTCGTGTTCGGGGGTCAGGGAGAAATCCATTGACGGTTGATGGTCGCTTCGTATTGGATATCGGTCCAGGGACAATTATAATCCCAGGACGGCAATGTGCAAGTCCTGCTCGTTGGATTATCGCATACAGAACAACCAGGAGATGCAACGCACCCTGTCCTTAGCCGCCCTTCGTCCTTGAACCCTGTGCTTAGGACGCACAGGACTA
>CAYUIS010000169.1:0-9498 GCA_964444825.1 uncultured Anaerolineales bacterium
GCCACCCTAGCTCAATCGGCAGAGCTACCGCTTCGTAAGCGGTGGGTTTTGGGTTCAAGTCCCAAGGGTGGCTCTCGTCACGCAGGCCCCGGAACCGGGGCCTGATCTCTAGACAAGCCTTAGCGACGAGCGGATGATTGCCCAGCCCCCACGCGACCCCTGGCGAGCCATCTGGCAGGTGGCAACCAACGATGTTCTGATAACAACCGCGTTGCTAGGTATCGCGGCAGGGTTGCTGATCACAGCTTGGCTTCCACAAAGACCCGTCGCCAACCCAGTCGCCTACGCCGAGTGGCTCTCCAAGACCCAGGCCCGTTTCGGTGATGCGACCACGACTATGCAGACCCTGGGTCTGTTCGGGATCACGCGCTCCTTCGTCTTCCGCACACTACTAGCGCTTCTTGGAGGTATCCTGCTGCTGCGGCTGATCGAATATGGCGACCGACTGCGGCATACTCGAGATATGCAGGATCCGGACGACGACTGGATCGTTTTGCCAGAGACGCGCTTGTCGGACGTGGTGGACGTGCTGCGCCGCCGTCGCTACCGGATTCTGGGCGAGCCCCCGCTTTTCCAGGTCGACCGCTGGCCATGGGCCGAGTTGCTCGCCCCACTGACCTGTGCAGGTGGACTGATCCTGCTCGTCGGGTTACTTGTGACCCACGTGTGGGGTTGGCAGGTCGCGAGCATCATCGTCGAAAGCGGGGAACGAGTGACACTGTCCGAGGGAAATGCGTGGGTCACGTGGGACACAGAGAGCGGCGAAACAACACACAGCCCGGGCATCGTCACGTACGTCGAGGCCCGCGTGCCCGGCCTGCTGGCACAGGCCCACGAAAGCTCGGGTCGCTCACTGTCGCTTCAGCAGACCCCTGAAGACCAACCAGTTGCGGATCTTACTGTGGCGGTTGCCGAAGATGAGTACTTTGCTGTTCCCGAGGCCCAGTTGATTGTCCGCCTGGCACCCCAGTCCGATGATCCCCCCGAGAACGAGACTGAGCCATATGCTCCTATCCTCATTCAGGTATACCGCAGCCCTTCTGGGCGCTTGGTGGCTGAGAGTCAAGTGACCGAACAAAAGGAGCTTTCAATAGACGGCGTCACACTGACATTGAATGCCGTGCCGTACGCGCGACTCACGGCTGTATCTAATCCCGGTCTCTGGCCCACCAGTATCGGCATCCTCTGTATTATGGTAGGGGTGGTGGGAAACAACCTGTGGCCCCGACGCCGGCTTTGGCTGCGAGAGGGAGAGGGGCGGATCGAATTCAGCGGTGATCCACCGCCCACTCTGTCGGCTAAGAGGACGGGATAGCGTGCCGGCAACCCTGGTCTTTGGTGGATTGGGCTGTGGGGCGCTGCTGGCGGGAACCGGCCTGGCCCTCTGGGGCAGCTACCGGCCGGATCGTTGGCTCTCGGCGGCAATCCGAGCCATCCGCTGGTTGGCAAGTATATGTCTGTTGATCGCCACACTAATCACGTGGATGGGCGAGCTTGGCCTCCTTCCACGCCTTTCAAGCATAGAAGAAACGTTCGGAGTGAACGGAGCTTTCTTACGATGGATACTGCTGGCCACGCTAGCCGCCCCACCCGGCCTCCGCCGCCGCGATCACTCCGATCCACAATCCTTTTCTCAGTGGCGCACTGTCATGCTCATTCTGCCCGCCCTGACGTTCACCGGTGCCGGACTGTTCGGGATCACATCCTCCCCAGGCGCCGGCGCAATCGCCACCCCTATCTCGCTGGTAGGGCTGTTGACCATCATCTGCGGTGGATTTGGAGCGCGCGCAATGGGCCAGGCCCTGGCTGAGATCGTTACCTCACCTGCCGAGGAGGCTGTGTCGGCCTCCCGCATCACGTATACGCTATTGACGCTCCTAGTGGGTGGCACCGCGCTGGGCAAATTGTGGCAAGAGGGTATCGTGGCTATGGGTACAGCCGTCGCAGGAGAATTGACCGGCGTATGGCTGGCCTGGAGCACCGTCCTGTTGGGTCCGGGTCGGCCTCAGTGGCTGCGCCCAGTACTGACTGTGGCAGTGGGGATGCTTCTGCTATTGGTGACGTTCAGTTTCACCTGAGACCGAGGTCCTAGATCGGTAACTGGGAGGAGTTAGTAGAATGAGACCAATCATCATAGGAGTGGCCGGTGGCACCGGGTCAGGCAAGACGACGGTGGCGCTAGAGATTCTGGAGCGGGTGGGAGCCAAACACGTCGCCTACATTCCCCACGATGCCTACTATCGCGACCACAGTCATATGCCCCCGGAGGAGAGATCCCAGGTCAACTACGATCATCCGGACTCGTTGGAGACAGAGTTGTTGGTGGAACAGTTGAAGGAACTGCGGGCTGGTCGGGCCGTCGACATTCCAGTCTACGACTTTACCACCCATACCCGCACGTCGGAGACGCGCCAGGTGGGACCAGCCCCGGTGATTTTGGTTGAAGGCATCCTGGTCTTTGTCGAGGCTGAATTAAGGGAGATCTTTGACGTCCGGCTCTATGTCGATACCGATGCCGACGTGCGCTTTATCCGGCGCTTGCGCCGGGATATCGAAGATCGAGGGCGCAGCGTCCAGTCGGTCTGCGATCAGTATCTCTACACGGTGCGCCCGATGCATCTAGAGTTCGTCGAGCCCAGCAAACGATACGCCAACGTCATCATCCCAGAAGGCGGCTTTAACGAGGTCGCGGTCGAGCTGGTCGCTGCGCGTATCCGGGGAATGTTGGAGGAAAATGCCCAGCCAAAGAAAGAGAACTCTTGCTAGACCAGTCAAGCCTGCGACGCTGGCTTTCGCTCGGGAGGCTCGGCGGACACCAGACTACTCGCTCCTCGACTGGATACACGGGTATGTCTACGCGCGCTGGCCGTATCTCTACATTGGCATTGGAACCGGCGAACATCCACTGGCACGATTCGTCCAGCCAGTCGTGGGCTGGTTCCTACACCTGTTTCCGCCCAAGGACGCCGCCCCCACCTTCGCCGACACCTATCACGGCAAGGTCTTGCCTCTGAAGGCAGCGACACAACTGGTCACCATCGAAGAGGAGATCAGCCTCACCGATCTGGAGCAGGTGATTCCGTATACGCGCGCCCGCGACATCATCCTTCGTAACCCCCATCACATCGTTGCGCTGGATTGTCCCTGTCGCGTTGCGCGTCCCGATCCGTGTTTACCTCTGGATGTGTGCCTCGTCATCGGCGAGCCCTTTGCCGGCTTTGTTGCTGCCCATCACCCGGGTCAAGCGCGCTGGATCACGCCCCAGGAAGCGGTGGACATCCTGCGCGCCGAGGATGAACGCGGGCACGTACACCACGCCTTTTTCAAGGACGCAATGTTGAACCGCTTCTACGCCATCTGCAACTGCTGCACTTGCTGCTGCGGCGCAATACAGGCCCATCAGAACGGGACCCCGATGTTGGCGTCGTCGGGCTACGTCTGCTGCGTGGACAGCGACGCGTGTATCGGGTGTGGGATTTGCACTGACTTTTGCCAGTTCGACGCACTATCGATGAATGGGGAAACCGTCATCGTGGACGGCGCTGAGTGTATGGGATGTGGCGTGTGTATCCACAAGTGCCCCCAGGAGGCGCTCTCCCTGCTGCGCGACCCATCCAGGGGCGAGCCGCTCGAGATCCACCAACTCACCGCCAGCGTGACGAGCTAGCCGGATCATCCATTCCCATAGGACGGAAAGTGACCCTTGAACACGCGGTTCCAGTATACGAACGCCTCTGCCACGTTCCCTTCCGCCGCAGCTTCCTGGGCCCTCGACGTGTGGTATAGTGCCGTCCGGAGTCGCGAGATCGCCGTTTTCTTGCCCTGGCGGGTCAACCGTGCAGGGACCCGGCCCTCGATACCCTTCGGATCGTGCACCTCTGCAAACTGGTCATCCCACAACATCTGAAGCACATTGGGAAAATCGACGGTATAGACGATTGTCTTTTCCCCAAAGGCATACTCTACGCCCCTCAATTCGAGATAGAAGGAGGAAACCGGGACTTGGCGGTAATGTTTCCAGGCCTTGAGCAACCGGATCAGCGGCCTCAATCTGCCATCAAGATCACTATCCAGTGACTCGACGTGCCCGTGGTGCGCGTCTGGACTGGCGTTCATCCAGCTTCCCGTCCCGTCAGGAACTGCATAGAGCCGGTAACCGCCCTCGATTTGTCCAGCCAGCTTTGCCGGCACAACCCGGATCACATCCTCCACCTCGTCACCAAAGGGTATCTCGACGGCAGGAGCTCGAGCGACGACGTTCAGGAAACAAGCACCGAGCGCTCGCTCCATCTGGGACAAAAGCTCGTCCGAGTTATCCGGTATGCTATCGTTGTCCAGGCTGGCGAAATAGTCCACACCGCCATGTCCTCGGATATTGGTGCCGCTTAGAATCGAACCCGCAGGGAAGAACCCATATAGCCCATAGTGACTGTCCAGACAATCCCTAATGATCCCCCGGTACTCCTCAGCGAAGGGCACCTCGCTGTTATCAGGTGTGAGACTGTCTAGAAACAGCCGAAATCCGTCATCCAGAGTCTTTGGCACGATCACTCGCAATCGAGAGGATGCAGGGCAGCCACGTCATTCCCTTCCCTCTCTGCACTCGCACAGGAATCCGGCCACGGAGGTAGGTCCAACAACTTGCAGTATACGTAGAACACCAGCACCCCACCAGAGGCAATGGTGGGCGCGGCCAACAGTATGCCCAACACGCCACCCAGCATACCACCCACAATGATGCCGATGATGACCACCATCGGGTGCAGATGAACCTGCCGTCCCACGATCCGGGGAATGAACACGTTAAGATCTACTTGCTCCAAGACCCCGTGGGTGCAGAGGACCAAGACGGCGAACCAAAAGTTGGGAATCGGAATCCACACGGATCCCTGGAAAAGCGCCAACGGCACAGCTATGGCGACCCAGATGCCGTGACCCACGCTAGCCAGGAACTCTAGGAAGAACGCCAACACGCCCAAGATCAACGCGTTCTGCATCCCGATGATGGCCATCACCCCGCCCACCGTCACTCCCATCGTGAGCGCCAGCAGCAGTTGCCCGCGCAAGTACGCGCGCCAGAGTGTGCCCAGTTCTTCGCCCAGCTTTGTGTAGTCGTAGCGCAGATGGTCTGGCACCCACCGGGTCACCCACCACCCCATCTGCGGGCCATCTTTGGTGAGGTAGAAGGAGACGAGCCCGGTGTAGATGATCTTTACCACTGTGCTGACGACCCCAGCCACCAGCGTCATCGATCGGGCAGCGACGACCTGAACCAGTTCGGTCAAGGCCGCGATCACGTCATCGTAGACAGGGGCCAGGTCGATACTAAAGCCACCGATCTGCAGGGGTCGGGCCAGGAAGGCCTCGACGCTGGTGCCAATACGTTCCAGATCCAGCTTTACGGAGAGGGCCTGCCTCACCAGAAGGGGCGCTAGCCAACCGATGACCAACGCGACGGCAGCAAAGAACACGAGATATATGGCAGCGGTGACAAGGCCACGCGGGATACGTGTGCGCTCGTTGACAAAATCGACTACGGGCGTGATCACATAGGCGATCAGAACAGCGATGATCATGGACGGGATGATCTCTTGAAAGCGCAACAGGATAGCGGCGAGGAGCACCACCCCGAACACAACGACCACCACCTTGACTGTCGTGTTCCAGGGAGGAGAATGTGGCGTCTGGCTCATCTCGCTCATCTTTCAGATCTCCGTTTCAGTCTCCGATCCTCTTGACGTGACCCACACCGCTGATGTCCTGATCCACGCTCGGATCGCCGAAATACTCTACCGATCCACCGCCGCTGATCGTGACGTCCAGCCGGTCTCTCACGCGAACGGTCGCCTTCCCGAGACCATTGACCTGGACGTCCGTCACTGTGCTTTCCAGGTGCCTGGCGCTGTAGTTGCCCCCTCCGGCGATCACAATCACCTGCTGCCCCACCGTACCACCGTCAACCGACAGTTCGCCCAGACCGCTGATCTCCACTTCCAGCACGTCGACGGTCAACTCCTCGATATCCACGTTGCCACCGCCGCTGATCTCGACAGAGAACTCGGGAGCCACGATCGCTGGCAGCTCGACATCCCCCAGGCCAGAGATAGTAATCGTTTCCAGTTCCTTCACCGTCAGGTAAAAGAACACGCCCTTCGTCGGAACCAGGTTGACATTCTCCCGGTCAGAGATTCGCAGTTCCCCGTTATGTACCTTGACCTCAAAGTATTTGAGCAGGTTCTCCTCGGCCTCCACACGCAACGCCTCTGTTTCGCCCGTTTCAACGACCAGTTTGCCAACGGTCGCCAGGTCCACAGAGGAGAACCCACTCACTTCGTACGCCTTTTCCTCCACCGGCCCTGAACCACGCACCGTCTCAAAGCCCAGGCTCCCCTCGCAACCAAGGGTGGCTATGGCCAGCGCCACGATGGCCAATACGATCATATTTCGGTTCTTCACGCCAGACCTCCCGAGTGATTCTGTAGGCGCAGTATACCCCATAGTGCTTCTGTTTTCAAATGCCAGGTCATCTACTATACGCTTCGCCAGCAACAAGAGTTGCACGACTGGGGCTCTGCCGACCCCCGTAGACTGATCAGACCGGCCCTCCCGTTCTCTGACGCACGGTGGGCATTTTGTGGCCCAACCCCAAGCTAAATGTCAAGCTCTGCCAAATGCTGGCTCTTGATCCAACCTTTGGGAAACGGCGCGTTTTCGTCGATCAGCAGGTTTACGGCCTTCCGGGCCCTCGACCTGACCGCAGCGCTGGCATCCCGCTCGAGCGACGAGATTCTGGTGACGATTCCCCCAGCCCTTGTGGGGTACTTGCGGCCCACGATACATAACCCAACGATGGTCCAGCTCCTGACAAACGCGCTCTCGTCGTCCAAAAGATCGAGCAGCGCCCCCGTTATGTCATCGACCAGGTCTCTATACAGGGCCAGATGCCCCAGGATCATGGCGATATGGAACCGCGCCATCGCTACCCGCTCCTGCCGCACAGTCTGGATGAGCTCGGACATGCGATCGACGAATAGATCAGGCCTGGATCGGCAGACCTTTTCTAGGGCGTCGGCCGCTCGCCCTCGAATCACATCGTCTGGCTCACTCAAACCCGCGAACAGCTCGCCAAACAAGCCAGGATTGTCAAGGACGACCTTGACCACCTCGTTCGCCATACCATCCGAGCGAAGGTCCCCGCCGGACAACCATCCCAAGAGTTGGCTCATTGCCCTCTCCTGCAGAATCTGAGGATGATAAATCCAACACTGGCGCGTATCTCCTTTATGGCCGTGGCAGCTTTGCGCGTCACTTCCGACAAGTGCCAATAGTTCGGTGTCATCTGGATCAGGTCGGATACATCGTCCTCGTTCAGGGCTATGTCGTACCCTATTGTCTGTTCAGCAACCAGCTCAAATGGTCCCGACATCTGCTCGACCACCCGCTCCCGCTTGTCCGTTTCAATATCCAGCAGGTCCAGCTCCGACCGCAGATTCGCCAAGTGGGCTGGGTGGGGGATGACCACGAGCAGCAGGCCACCCCGCACGCTCACCCTGGCGAATTCGACGGGATTCCTGGGGGCAAAGACGTTGAGTACCACTTGGACAGACTCCTCCGCCAGTAATATCCTCTGCTTGGTGCTGCCGACAAAGAACCAGATCCCATCATACCGCTTCGCGGCGAGTCTCACGGCCTCCTTTGATATGTCCGCACCAAAGTAACGAATGTCGGCGCCCGCGCCGTGCTCATCAAGATAGCGCCTCAACCAGCCTACATAGTGACCTTCGCCGCAGCCTACGTCGGCGATGCAGGTGGGAGACGATGACTCACCGAAGCTGGTGGCCTCCATCAAGTGGCCGTAGATATGTCTGTTGATTCCGTCTGAGAGCGGCGTATAGAAGCCACGATCCAAGAAACGTCGGCGCGCTCGCAGCATGTCCTTCGTATCCCCCAGCACCCTTTGTCGTCTCCGGCCTGGTAGCAGCAGATTGACATAGCCCTCGCGGGAAACATCAAACGAGTGGGAGCTTGGGCACTTGAGCACGTTATCGACCTTGGCAAGGCCAGCCTCGCAGATCGGGCAGATCAAAGGCCACACGCTCTGTTTTGAACTGGAAACCTTCATCCAATCCTAAGCACTTTGGCCCCTCGGATCTTGCGGGTCTTGAGCTCGACCAGCGCTCGGTTCGCCTCCTCCAGCCGGAACTCTTGCACCTCGGGCCGGATGGGTATCTCGGCAGCCAGCTCCAGGAACTCGGCCACGTCAGCCCGTGCCACATTGGCCACGCTTTTGATTTCCTTCTCCATCCACAGGTGAGCGGGATAGTTCAGTTTCAACAGATACTCCTTGTCCGCCTCTTCCTTCCGGATCGCGTTGATCACCAGCCGACCGCCAGGTTTCAGGTTCTTGAGCGCCTCCACCACCGGTTTCCACGCCGGCGTGGTGTCGATGATGCTGTCGAGTTTCTCAGGGGACTCATCCGCCGTATCCCCTGCCCAGACAGCCCCCAGCTCTCGCGCAAACTCCCCCTGTTGAGGGCTTCGGGTGAACACGAATACCCGTGTGCTTGGGTATTTATGTCTGACCAAATTGAGCACCAGGTGGCCCGAGGCTCCGAATCCGGTCAGTCCCAGCTTTTGTCCGTCCTCCAGGCCGGTCAGCCGCAGAGAACGATAGCCGATTGCCCCGGCGCACAACAGGGGAGCGGCGTCGGTATCTGACAACCGGTCGGGAATCCGAAAGGCAAAGTCCTCCAACACCGTCATATACTCCGCGTATCCACCGTATGCATCCCGACCGGTAGCCTGAAAGTCACGGCACAGATTCTCGTGTCCGGCCAGGCAGAACTCGCACGCCCCGCAAGCTGAATAGATCCAGGCGATCCCAACTCTGTCCCCGGCCTGAAAACCTTTTACCAGCCTACCCGTCTCCTCGACCCTGCCCACCACTTGGTGGCCCAGCACCATCGGCAGGATCGGCGGGGGCGTTCGGCCCTCGATCTCGTCCAGTTCGGTGTGACACACGCCGCAGGTAGAGACCCTGACCAGAATCTCCTTCTCCCTGGGCGCGGGATCCGGCAGCTCTGCCAGCGTTAGTGGCGTTTTGTTCTGCGTCAGGCTGGCAAGCGCCTCCAGCACCATAGCCCTCATCAGATCCCTCCTTCAACCCGCTCGTCGAGCAACTGCAACGCTATCCTCGTGGCTTCCTCTGCATAGTGATAACACCGGTCGATCACGCTGTTCGCTTCGAATCGTTCCTGTCCTTCGGGCATGCTCAAATCGCATCCGGTCAACTGCTGGCAATTTGTGGAGCCAAACCTGTTCTCAAATCTCTGCACCAGCTCCCTGACGAGGGCATAGGTCTCCTCAACCGATTTCTCCGGTGAGTCTCGACCGGTCGCCAGGCCAAGCCCCACAATCGCCCCGCTGATCGCCCCACACTGACCACTGGTCCTCGCCACGCCACTGCAGAATCCGGTGGCGATTCTGGGTATCAAATCT
>CAYUIS010000170.1:0-9435 GCA_964444825.1 uncultured Anaerolineales bacterium
ATACCCGTCTGCTCAAAGATCTCGGCGCGGGGCACACGGTGAAAGGCCTGCTCGACCATACCGTCGGTCCGGCTGTCGCGATAGTGGGTGGGATTGGAGATCAATTCCCCACGCCGGTCGAGCAGGCAGAAATCCACGCCCCAGGTATCCAAGCCCACGCTGACCAACTCGACGTCGGGCTCCCGCGTTGCCAGTGCCAGCCCGCGCTTAATCTCTGTCCAGAGACGCAGCACGTCCCAGTGTAAGCGGTAGCCCGTACCGCCGCCATCAGGCAGGCGCACCGGTCCATTGGGAAAACGATGGATCTCTGAGAGCGCGAGCCGCTGACCATCAAACAGGCCAAGGATAGCGCGACCACTCTCAGCCCCCAGATCCAGGGCCAGCAATCCAAGTTGACGGGACACGATTGCCCTCCTGTACCCAGAGAAGCGTCAGTCGTCCTCCTCACGCTCCAAAATCAGACGCCGGAACGCCTCAGCATAGGCGACACCGATCTCTTTCCCAGTTTCGGAAGCCCATTCACGAAGCCTGTCGTTGGGGTCCCAGCCATCCGGAAACTGGCTGGCGTGCTGCCGCAGGGCCTCGATCTTGAGGTCTATGGTGGCGGTGATGTCGATCCACGTGTCCGGCTCAGGGCCGGACGCCACGAGGACCTCCTTCACGCGGTGAGGCTCGAACCCCTGGGCGAGCAGATCTGGAAAGACCAGCGGCATCGCCGCTGTCGGTGCGATGGCGTCGAGGGCGGCCTGGCCCACGGCCCGATGATCGGGATGGTTAATGTACCCGTCGCCGACGAGCAGGCGCGTTGGATCGTAGCAGACGACGATATCGGGCTTGAAGCGGCGGATCTCCCGCACCAGGTCACGCCGCAGCGCCAGGGTCGGCTCCACCTCACAGTCGTGGTAGCCCAGGAAGACGACCTCTTCCACACCCGCGACCCGGGCGGCGGCCCGCTGCTCGTCCTCGCGGATGCGGGCCAGTTCGTCGCGGGTGATCCCGGTCTGCTGGCTGCCCGCATCTCCACTGGTGACCAGCACATACGTCATCTGGGTCCCCGCCTGGGCCCACTTGGCGGCGGTGCCCGCGACGACAAACTCGATGTCGTCCGGGTGGGCGGCGATGATCATCGCCCGCTCCGGAGGTATAGGTTCTTGGTTAGGAGTTGTCACAGTTTTTCCTCAATCGGGGCGGTTCAGCAGACCGTCCTACCTGGGCGGTCAGCCAAACCGCCATACCCAGGGCATCTAGACCTGCCCATATAGCGGTCCAAAGTTGGCGCAAGCCCTGAAATCAGCCCCCTGCAAGTCCATCGCGCCGAACGCGGTCCAGGCGCTGGGGCGGAATATCCGTTCCTCGGGCACGTTGTGCATATAGACGGGGATGCGCAGCATAGAGGCCAGCGTGATCAGATCGGCGCCGATATGCCCGTAACAAAGCGCACCGTGATTGGCCCCCCAGTTGTACATCACGGAATAGACATCCCGGAAAGGACCGCTCCCGGTCAGCCGGGGCACGAACCAGGTCGTCGGCCAGGTGGGGTTCGTGCGCTCGTCCAGCACCTGGTGGACCTGCTCTGGCAACTCGACAATGGTCCCCTCGGCGATCTGCAGGGCAGGACCCAGACCCTTGACCAGGTTAAGGCGGCTCATCGTGACCGGCATACCGCCGCGCGTGAGAAAGTGGGTGGACCAGCCGCCGCCACGAAAATACTCGACGATGCCCGCGTGCCAGGTCGTCGCGTCCAGGCACCGTGCCACATCCTGCGGCGTGACGGCCCAGTAGGGCTTGAGGGCTGGGCCACCATCGACGGACATCTGAGCGGTCCCGTCCAGCGCCGCAGGCCCAGAGTTGATCAAGTGCAGGATGCCGCCGGCCGCCACGCCGGTCGGCTCGTAGCCGGTCACCCGCTTGATAGCCTCCGGGCTCCAGTAGGTCCGCACGTCGGCAAAGATCTGGGCCGTCCCGGTCAGAAGGTGCCCGAAGAGCATACACACGCCGTTGAGGGCGTCGTTCTCGGTCGCCACGATGTAGGGCTGCCGGATGCCGTTCCAGTCGAAAGAGGAGTTGAGGATGGCCTCCATAAAATCCCCGTTCGGGAAGTGGTCGGTCCACTGCCGCTGCCCCTGGAAACCGCCGGCGATAGCATTGTGTCCCAGGGCCTCTTCGCCAAAGCCCAGGTCCGCCAGCCGGGAGTTGCCCACCATCAGGTCTCGCGCGATCAGCGCCATCTGTACCGAGAGCTCCCAATCTCGGTCCTTTTGTTCCCGACTGCGCTGTCGCTGTGGAGGATTGTAATCCTGGCCCTCCTGGCAGCTCTCCCTGACCCACGCCAAGGCCCGCTCGAACTCCTCCCGGTCGTAGATCTGCTCATCAAAGCGGCGCGCAAACTCGCTCATATCGACCGATTCGACCCGCATGCCCAGATATGTCTCAAGAAACGCCTGATCTACGATAGAGCCGGCAATGCCCATCGAGACGCCGCCCATCGAGAGATACGACTTGCCGCGCATACGGGCCACGGCCAGGCCAGCCTTGGCAAACTGGAGGAGCCTCTCCTGGACGTCGGCCGGGATCGCGGTATCGCCCGCATCCTGGACGTCGCGCCCATAGATGCCAAAGGCCGGCAGTCCCTTCTGGTTGTGTCCGGCCAGAACAGCCGCCAGGTAGACCGCCCCAGGTCGTTCGGCGCCGTTAAAACCCCACACCGCCTTGGGGGTATGAGGGTCCATATCCATCGTCTCCGACCCGTAGCACCAGCAAGGCGTCACGGTCAGGGAAACGCCCACACCCTCCCTGGCGAACTTGGCAGCGGCTCGGGCTGCTTCTGCCACACCGCCAATGCTCGTATCGGCGATGATACACTCGACCGGCAGGCCATTGGCGTGACGCAGGTTCCCTTGCAAGAACTCGGCCACCGATCTGGCCAACATCATAGTCTGTTCTTCCAACGATTCGCGGATCCCTCCCAGCCGACCGTCGATGATGGGGCGAATGCCAATTTTGGGCATATCGCCGACCAGCCGGTTGGCCGGAGGACACAGCTCTAGCGTCTTCACATCCGACATTCTGCCCTCCCAGGATTATACATCTCCCTCACACGTTCTATCCACGCTCCTTGGCCTGCTGGGCCTTGACCTGCGCCTCGACCCACGGGTAGGTGAGGGCGATACCGTCTTTTAGAAAATGCCTGGCCCGCCAGCCGATCGAATAGATACGCTCGTTGCTAAAGTTGCGCGACTGCACCCCAACAGGTCCCTCCACGTGCTTGATGTGGATCTCTTTGCCTGCCGCCTCGGCCACCGTATGGACCAACTCGTCGACGCTCACATACTGGGGACAGCCGATATTGACCGCCCCCTTGAGGTCAGAGTGCATCAGCATATATATGCCGCCGACCATATCATCGACGTAGGTGTAGGAGCGGATAGCCGTCCCATCACCCCAGACCTCGATAGTACCGCCATCCTCTACCTCAGCGACCTTGCGGCTGATGGCCGCGGGGGCCTTTTCCCGCCCACCCGTCCAGGTACCCTCCGGGCCGTAGCAGTTCTGGAACCTGGCGATCCTGACCTCCATGCCCCGGTTGCGCTCGTACGCCATCGCCATACGCTCGGAATAGAGCTTTTCCCAGCCATACTCGTTATCCGGTTGCGCCGGGAAGGCCTCATCTTCCGTCATCTCTGGCTCGCCAGGCTGCATATCACGGTACACGCAGACGGACGAAGAGAAGAAATACCTCGGGACCCGCGTCTCGGACGCCAAGTGGGTCATATGGATATTGATCAACGCGCTGTTATGCATAATCTCGCACTCGGCCGAGTGGATAAACCCCATCCCCCCCATATCGGCCGCCAACTGATACA
Organism: uncultured Anaerolineales bacterium; assembly: GCA_964444825.1. GTDB lineage: Bacteria > Chloroflexota > Anaerolineae > B4-G1 > B4-G1 > CAYUIS01. The sequence goes on from CAYUIS010000170.1 coordinate 3,864, forward strand.
CCTCGTCAAAACTGCCGTCACCTAACACAAGGGCGGCGGTGCAGTTCTCCGGCTCGCGCAGGTCGAGCAGTCGGAACTCATCGGCGGCAGTGGGAGCGAACTCGTGCTCCTTGATGTCAACACCGCGCACCCAGTATCCCTCCCGCTTGAGCTTTTTTACCAGATGACCTCCGATAAAACCACCCGCGCCACAGACCAAAGCGGTCTTCATACAAAGCACCTCCTGTGTTTAGAATCGTTATTCGTTCTCGCGCCTGGCGACGATACGAACCGCGTCCTCTATCGGCGCGTCCGACACCAGGATAAGATAGCCGCCCCCACCGGCGCCGGACAGCTTCCATCCCAGGGCCTTGTCCTCGTACTTGCGGATGAGGCTGGCGACCCTTTCGTTCATCATATTGGGGAACATACTAATTTGAGCCTCAAAAGCCGCCCTGAAAGAGCGACCAAACCTCTCAATGTCGCGATGCAGGATCGCTGCCCAGCAGTCCTCGGTGGCATCCGCCAGAGCCTTGGCGCCGCTCTTGTCGATCCTGGTGTCCGCGAGCACGCTGAATCCCTCGTGTCTTGGCCCAAGCGTCATCAGATAGAGCGAGTTCTCAACGAATTGAAGGGTCAGCTCATCCCGAGATGTCTCTATGCGTGTGGGCCAATACTCACCTTCGTAGTAGGACTTGGCGAGGCCGGGGAAAACGAGTCCAATCGCGTCCTGAGAACCAGAGATCTCCTCGGTCCCAGGTGGATTGTCGTAGCAGAACAGAATCTTGGCCAGCTTTTCGTAATTTCCCGGGGGGATTCTCGGTCCCCACAGGTCGATCATATTGCGCCTGGTGCTCGAGGCCATGCCGCTGCGCTCGTTGAACTCCAAGGTGGGCTCGATGGAGACGGTGATGACGCAGCCAGGATGGAACTTGGAGACAAACGGCTGGTCGAGCCAGCCCCCGGCCAAGTCGATACGATACGGCAAGCGGGTGTCGCTTCTCAAGACGGTCGTCGAGCGCGACGTCAAGCCCTGATACGGCTCCCTCTTGAGGACCACGTACTCGATACCCAGCTCTTCACACAGCTCGCGCTTCTCTGGGATGTTGCCATCTTCGTTGACGATGAACAGATCGGGTTTGATCTCTTTTAACTCATCGATAAAGTCCAACATCCCCGATCCACGGGAGACAAAGGCGTCCTTTATGAACGAGACGGACTTTATCATAAAGAGACGCTCCTGCTCGCTATTGACGGGCACCCTGCCCTTGAGATCGTAGACGGTCTGGTCCGACCCCAAAGCCACGTAAACGTCGCCGTAGGTAGCCACCTCGCGAAAAAAGGCAATGTGACCGCTATGCAGCATATCGAAGCATCCACTCACAAAGACCTTTTTTGCCATAACAAAGGTACACCTCTTGGGGAGCTTCTCAATGTCACTTGGGTTCACCCGGAAGGTGAGAACGACATCAGAGCGCAGTCCCAACGATCCGAGCGATCCTCGCCTCCATCCGCCCGGCCTCGTCTGGCGATAGCGTACCGATCTCCATGTCACAACGAAACTCGCCCTGGGCCGGAATGAGACGCAGGTTGCCCTTGGCTTTCTCGGCCAGGTATCCCTCCGGCTCGGCCGTGGCAGGCAGGACAATCCCCAGAGCCTGCTGGTCCGCGGTGCGAGAGATCCAGCGGACGCCCTTGTCCAACTCCGCAGGCCGGTGGCGGATATAGTCGGCGCTGCCATCGGGATGGACCTGCATGCTGTGCGCCCAACCTTCCTCGTCGGCGAGATAGTCGACGAGAAAGACAACCTCAGGATCGAATCGCAGGTCTGGAGCCAGCAGGTTGTGTCGCTCGGGGTTCCGCGCCAGCTCTTCCAGGAACTCGACGTAGCCGGGCGGCGCTACGATGTGGGATGGGATACTCTTGCGCACCCGCACAAACTCGGGTGTGCAGGGTGCGCTATAGACCAGGCGGCCGTTATCGACCGGCCGGAAGTTGACGTGCGCCAAGTACATCAGCTCTTGATCGGAGCGCTTCAGGTTGGTGAGCGTCAAAGTCACCCAGAACAGCGCTGACCCGGCGTAGAGCTTGACCAGCGGTTCAGCCACATAGTTGTGATTAAACGCGACGGTGTGCTGATACTGCCCGCCCAAACCGATGTAGGCGCCGCGCGCGTCCTCGCCGAAAACGACGGTCGCCTTCTGGTAGGGGGCGTTGGGCAGCTCGCCATGGAGAGGATGGGCATCTTTGGGGGAAGGTACACCCATCGCCGTGGCCCCGCAGTGGATCAAAAAGCCGCCGTAGGTCTCCAGGTACACCCGGGTGGGACGAGGGTACGCGAACATCGATTGCATGGTCAGATTTCGTCCCCCGAACTCGGCCGACCAGATCTGCTGTCCCTGATAGGGGAGCATCACCAAGCGCCCGACCTCGTTCCTGAGTTCAAGCCCACACACGCCGCTCTCGAAGCGAAACGTGGAGGCCGCCAGGTCACCCCACTCAACCAGCGGCCTTTTGCGCTCGGCGAAGAACTCTGGCGAGAGATGGATCGTCGTCCCTGTTGTCATCGGCTACTCCCTCCCGACACGATGTAAACGCCCCGATCGCCATACTCCGGGGTGACTGCTTCGGCCGCGCCCCCAAGTCCATATGTTAGCCATTCTTGGTAGGTTGTCAAGGGAGTTGCCCGAGACCTGGTCATAACTCGGAACGCCCCAGCCGGAGGGCGATCCCTTGGCCGGAATTGAGCGGTTCGCCCCGTCGGAACGCGGACGAGCACGTCGCTGTCAGCAGCAGCGGCGTCCACACCACCCGTGTCGTCACCTACAGCTACGATCCATTAAATCGCCTGATAGAGGCCAACTACTCGTCAGGTGAATCCTTTACCTACCAGTATGACGGGGTCGGCAATCGCACGGTGATGACCACTACAGAGGGTACGACCACGTACGGGTACGACGCCGCCAATCGCTTGACATCGGTGGGTGGTGTGTCGTATACTTGGGATGCACGGGGGAACCTCAGCAGCGACGGTGTCTTTACCTACACCTACAATGCAGCAAGCCGGATGGTGCGTGCGGAGAGTGTGACCGTGACCCTGGTGTATACCTACAATACCCAAGGGTTGCGTGTGAAACAATCTGTGGATGGAGACGAGACTACCTTTGCCTGGGATTGGGCTTCTGGGATACCGGAGATGCTGAGTGAGGGTGGCAATCTGTATCTCGTGGGCAACGAGACGCTGGGTCAGTGGGATGGTGCTGTGTGGGCCTTCTACCTGCCCGATGCCCTGGGCTCCATACGGCAGGGGAGCGACGGAACAGGCGCGGTGACGGACGCCCGCGAGTGGACGCCGTTTGGGGTGGAGGTAGGTACGGCGCACGAGGGATTGGGGTATACGGGGGAGTGGCAGAACACTTACACGAACCACTTTGGGGTGCTGTATCTCCGCGCTCGCTGGTATCAGCCTCAGACCGGCCGCTTTTTCAGCCCAGATCCGATTATACCCGATTTCCACAATCCTCAAAGCAGCAATCGCTACCTCTATGCCCTCGCGAACCCTGTCAACTTCATCGATCCTACCGGCCTAGTGCCGTACATTCCGCCAGAACCACCTAATCATCGCGATCTGACATACTGGCTCTACAAGGAGATCAGCACCAACGCCAACGGTTACTACGCACAACGTATCCACACCTTGTTAGCAAGCACTGATCCGACCGACCAGGCAAGGGCCTATCTTGCCTGGGTCTTTTTGGTCAGAAACAGGGCCAAATGGGATTTTAAGCACCGCATTCTAGAAGAACTTGACAAGAGCATCGTCCTACGTCACAGTGATGGTTACCGATGGTACGAGTGGTCGGTACCGGGCAACATCCACTATGCCTTCGTCGGTCGGGCAGCAGGCTTTTCCGGCTTTGCATTGCATGCTGGCGCGGGGTATGCCGAGATCAAGGATCCAGGTCATGTCAAGGCTGGCGAAGCGTGCTGCCCATCCTTCTGCAAGTTTGGGGTTGAGCCGATTCCTTACTTTGTCTGCTTCAAGTTGGGTTGCTACTACTTCAACCCAGACTGGCGGCAGACGGCCTTTGATGACCCAGCAGATTGGTTGAACGTGGAGTTCGGTGTCCAGCGGACCTCTTGGACGAAAATGGCAAGTTATCAACTGATCCGATCTTTGAGATCGCGGATGGTGGGAGCAGAGGTCATTGATCCTGCGAGCGGACTCTCTGCAGTTCTACTCACAGGCGGAAGTAGACCAACGGCGAAGTATCGTTGAAGACGTTGTCTTCGAGTCGAGGATCTATATGTGGGAAATACTGGTCAGAAACAGCAAGGTGGTGATCGCAATCGCTGCTATTCTGGTTGTCGCGGTGCTTGTTGGTGTATTCTGTGTGCATGACAACACTCTATTTGGAAAAAACGAATACAGCGCAGATGATTATGGCTACATTACACGCAACAGCATTCTCTTGCGCACAGATAGGATGATCTATGAAAAAGATGATTTCATAGTAGGGATGTTGGTCAACCTATCCTCACACCCAATAGAGATCAGGAGTGACGAACCGTTGATCTATGTGCTATCTGAATTTGGTTGGTTGCCGCCAATGGGAACTATTTGGACCATGCTGTCATATCCTAACGCACTAGAGAGAGGTTGGGTTCAGCCCGGCAGCGCTGTACCCGTCATAATGGATTTCTTCCAAGTGAAAACGTTCTCGGAACTGCCAAGATGGAGAATGCTGGAACAGCAGTATTTCTACAACGGAGAGGAGTACGTCGTCTATTCAAATGAGCTGGTATTCAGTGAATCTAGCCAACCGTCGCGTTTCCAGACGCCTCCGCAAGACCTTGTCAATACGTGGAGCATTCGCGCAGAAGTTGTAGAGCCCTACGTAGTCTCGTTAACCAATAACACAAAAACAGCCATATGGTTCGCCCCGGTCTGCTTCGAAGTCGAGCCAGATTACCCGACTGACTACGCTTCACACGCAATACTACAGCGACAGAGCGACGAAGGAACATGGCAGGTCTTACGCCCCGACAGAGCGGATTGTGAGGGTCTCAGCGCTCCCATCCGTATAGGACCTAGAAGGACAGAGCAGCTTTTCGTTGGAGAAGGATATCTTCCCCTAGATGAGCTTGAAGCAGGCATATACCGGTGGCACCTGGTCAACTACATCGATCCGTTCCCTGAATGCAATGCTCAGCCAGGCTGTTATCTGAGCGGGGCTCATCTGTTTACCGAGACTTTCGAGTGGTGAGGCGAGATGAGGGCGCGACTGCCTTCGCCTGTGATCAAAAACTCGAGCATATCAGAGAGGTTAGGTAGCAAAGCGAACAGAAAGCAGAAGAGGATGGTCAACCCATTCTATTTGGCCGGGATTGGCCCTATTTCGATCAAAGAGAGTGGTCTATAACACTAGACCAGCCTTGTCTCGAACTGTCAAACCATCTCTACATCCTGCTCGACCAGCGCCAGGATACCGGTACGCAGCTGTGCTGGCCGAAAAACCTTTCCGCTCGGTAATCGGTCGTGAAAAAAGCGAAACTCGCTGTTCCTGGCAGCGGTGAAAATGGGGAGGGCAGT
>CAYUIS010000171.1:0-9301 GCA_964444825.1 uncultured Anaerolineales bacterium
AATGGGTAAAGGGGCAGCGAGGTCATGTTACCTAGGCGTTCTACCAGTCTGCCGGAATTGTAGACCAACTCATCCCTTATCAAGCCTGAAACCTTTATCGCGCGTTCTCTGCGCTCGGTGACTCGTTCTTGTTCTTCGCGGGATATTCTCTGTCGTTCAATCGCAAGCGCGATAGGAATACCTGCGATAATGCCAAGCAAAGTAGCAAGCCAGTTTCCTACTGTACCATCCCAGTAATCCTGGCTATTACCCCGATAAATGGAATAACCAATAGCGACTAGGGCGAGTGCCGCAAACACGAGCCAGTACCAATTGCTCTGAATCCATTTCCGTAAAGCTGATGAACCGCTATGCTTTTGCACTGTCTTTGCTCCTCAAGCAACGGGTCCAAGGTCTCTTTGTGATGATGAGACAGCGGGCTAACCACAGGATAGATCGACCAGAGATTCCCTCAAAATCGAAAATCTCGCCGGTGAAAGTGCTTCCATTCTATTGTCCTGGATAGAAAAACAGCAAATGTCCGTTTGTCGGGGCTGGTAAGGCTTCAAAGTACGTTGCCTCACCACTTGGCCACGCCCCAAAGAAGAAGAAGATGGGCCCACCAGGATTCGAACCTGGGACCGACCGGTTATGCATCCCACTACAGCTTTCGCTGCCCCTTTCGAGTTTGTGGGCTGGACTATCCCTTCACCCCGAAGGGTGCCTGCCGTCTAGTCTCTACACCTTCCCTCGCGGGCTTGGCTCGGGATTACCGTATCCAAATCACAGACTTGGGCTTCCCCGAGTTTGACAGGTATCACCTGGGGGTCTCCCCCCAGGCAGCCCTTGACAAGTTAGCATATCACTTGGACTTAGCTAACCTTGTCCCCTGAGCCGGCTGCTCTGACCGCTGAGCTATGGGCCCTAGCTATTCAGTTGTTAACAAGCGGGCGGTGGGAATCGAACCCACAACAGCAGCTTGGAAGGCTGGGGCAATACCATTTTGCAACGCCCGCAGTCGGGGCGGCCGGACTTGAACCGGCGACCTCTGCGTCCCAAACGCAGCGCGCTTCCATCTGCGCCACGCCCCGAAAAGTCGTGCCCAGTATACCGCCTTTGCCCCTTTCCGTCAAGGTTACGGAGGACTTGAGCCAGGGCTATCGTTTTTAGCGCTCCCAGCCCTTGTCCTGTCCGGTCAAGGACAGGGTCCTCGTCCCCGAGGACGGCCTTGGGGAAATGGGGCTACAACAGCGGATTCTCGTCGCGCAAGGCACCCCGAGGACGGGGCTCAGAGCGGGGTTAGCCAGATGCGATTGCCCTAGGGCTTGAGCGAGATTCCGAACTCGCAGGGGGTTAGGGCGCCCAGGAGATGCGCTCGTTCGTCCAGTTGGGCAGGTTGGGACCCAGGGTGAGGATCTTGTGCGGGTCTTGCCCGCCTGGCCCCATCAGGTAGAGGCCCCAATTCCCGTCTCGATTGGAGACAAAGGCGATGCCTGAGCCGTTGGGGGCCCACGCTGGCATCCCGTCGGAGGCCGGATCGTCGGTCAGCAGCGAGATACCTCCTCTGATGGGGAGCAGATAGATATCCCAGTTGCCGGTGACGTCCGACATATAGACCAAAGACTCGCCGCCGGGGTGCCAATTCAGGCCGATGTCGTTGATGCTGGCCGTGAGCCGGTTGGGCGGCTGGTCGTCGTCGGGGTTGTCGGCGAATATGCCACACATACCGCTGGCTTCGCAGCCGGTCCAGGCCAGCAGGCCGGTCGGTCCCCACACCGGTCCCTTTCCCTCGGCGTGGAGGGATGGCTCAACCGATCCATCCGTCGGACCGATATAGATCTGCCACGTCCCACCGGCGTCCTGTGCGGCGTAGGCCATGCGGTTGCCATCGGGCGAGAAGGTAGGCCAGGCCGCACCAGCGTCTACCGCCAATTGTCGGGGTGCTGCCTGCCCCGGCGATAGCAGCGAGATGCCGGGGGAGAGCAGGTTGCGGTATCCTAACGTCCCCGTACCCCAGATCCAACAGGGTTGGTCCGCACCGCTGGCCAGCCTGACCAGGTGCCCGTCAGCGTACAGCGTCGATATACCGTACAGACCGGCCTCGGTGTCGTAGGAAGGATACGCCAGACGACCTGTGGTAAAGCCAGGCGGTAGTTCCGTCAACGTGATGGGGGACGTGCCGGTGATGGGCGCGATAGGGGTCGGCGTGGCGACCAGGCAGATTTCGCTGGCCTCTGCTTGCCTCTGCTCGACCTCGGGGTCGTTCATCAGGCGCAGGGCCTGCCCGTACTGTCTTTCGGCCGGGCACATCTCCCCTTGGTCGTACCAGGCGTTGGCGTAGGTCAGGTATGCACGGTAGAGCCGCGAGAAGACGTCTTTGTAGTTGGGGGCAGTGGCGTATAGCTCCTTGAACCGCTCGATACACCGATCCCAGTCAACTCCCCAATAGCCCAACGCCGTGATATACTTGACGGCCAGACTTCTCTCTGCCAGCGCTTCCTCGTCCAGGGGGCGCAGCGCCACAGCCTGATCGAGGTAAAACACCCCTTCTTCTAGTCGGTCCTCCTCCAGCATAGCCATGCCTGCGTTGTAGAGACCATTGAACAGCATCTCCTCGACCGTCTCGGCCGCGTAGGTAGCGTCCAGGACGCGCAGTTGGGTCAACACCGCCACGGCCTCCTCCCACTCCTCGGCCTCATAGTGGGCCGTGGCCTTTTGGTACAGATCGTCCACGACGATCTCATAGACCTCCACGGTCGGGGTGGGGATGATGGCGATACGAGACTCTGCTTCGGCAATGCCTTGGGAGGCTGTGGGGTGATTGGGATTGAGTTTGAGTACGTACTCGAACTCGGCGATGGCGAGCTCGTGTTCCCCTTCGTCGAGGTGTTTTATGCCCAGGCGATAGTGTTCTTCGGCCATATCCAGGCGCTGCTGTAACCGGTCGCGTTCCCCCCGATAACGACCCAGGTAGGCTGCTCCCCCGGCGCTCAGCGCCACGAGGACCAGAAAGATCACCGTCCAAAGGAGAATCACGCCGATCCGAAGCCTGCGTCTCGGTGGGGCTTCGTCCAGCACGACGGCGGCTGCGACCGGCTGCGTCTGCATAGATCGCCGGGCGCGCATCGGTTGGGTCTCTTCCACCATTATGCCGCAGGTGGGGCATAGGAGGAGGTTATCGGGGATCTCGTTTCCGCAGTCTGGACAGCGCATGCAGTTTCTCTTCAAGCCGGTCCTAGACCGGTATCAACCGGGCAGATTATAGTCCTTTCTTATCAAAACACCACTACAGGATCCCGACCTGACTGTGATCCCCCAGAGCCAGTTTGTAGGCCTTGGGCTTGATGGGAGAGCGCACCAGGCTGACGTGGCGTCCGATGAGGCTGTCCTGAATCCGGGCGGGAATGTCGCGTATCTCGCAGTGCTCCAGGACGATGGCCCTTTCGATCTCGCTGTTCTCGACAGTGACGTCGTGGTAGATCGACGTGAATGGGCCGACGTAGGAATTGATGATGCGGGTTCGCTCACCGATGATGGTTGGGCCGCGTACGACGCTGTTGATGATCTCGGCGCCGTTCTCCAACGTCACCCGGCCGTCTACCTCCGAGTCCCGGTCCACGTATCCATCGACCACGGGTGTCAGTTCTTCCAGCACCAGGCCGTTGGCCTCCAGTAGATCCTCCATCTTGCCTGTGTCGATCCACCAACCCCGATGCACGTAAGGGTAGACCTCATAATCGTGCGCCACCAGCCATTGGATGGCGTCGGTGATCTCCAGTTCACCCCGCCACGATGGTTTGATGTTGTCGACCGCCTCGTGGATGTGGTGATCGAACATATAGATGCCGACCAGGGCCAGGTCAGAGATAGGCTCTTTTGGTTTCTCGACCAGTCGTACGATCTGTCCCTTCTCATCCAGCAGGGCCACGCCGAAATTCTCCGGCTCCGCTACCCGCGTGAGGACGATCTGGCTGTTCCAATTGCTGGTAGAGAATTGCTCCACCAGCCCGGAAATGCCTCGCTCGATGACATTGTCGCCCAGGAACATCACGAACCGCTCATCCTCCAAAAAATCCCGGCTCACCTTGACGGCGTGGGCCAATCCCAGGGGTTGGTCCTGGGGGATGTAGGTGATGTTGACGCCCCAACGGCCGCCGCGACCGACGGCCTGTTGGATCTCTTTGGCGGTGTGACCCACGACGATGCCGATATCCGTGATGTTGGCATCTCGAATAGCCTCGATGACGCGAAACAGAACGGGCTTGTTGGCCACCGGTATCAGTTGTTTGGCGCTGGTGTATGTCAGCGGGCGAAGGCGCGTACCTTTGCCGCCGCTCAAGATCAGTCCCTTCATTTGTGCTAGTACCCTCCCAAGACTACGCCTCGGGGCGCGTTGTTCAACACGGCCCCTACGATACGTACGTGGACTCGCTCGAGGTGCTCTTTGGCCTGTTGGGCGTGCTCCCGTCGAGTCCGGCCGGCGGATACGACCAACAGTACCCCGTCCACCTTGGTGCCCAGCACGGTGGCATCGGTCACGGCGACGATGGGAGGAGCGCCGAAAAGAACAATGTCCGCCCGGGCCTTGAGGGCGGCGATGACCTGTTCCATCCTGCGCGAGCCGAGGATGTCAGCCGGGTTGGGCGGCGTTGGTCCGCTGGGCACCAACCAAAGATTGCCCACGCCGACGTCCATCAGCGGCGGGTCGTCCATCGTCGTCTCCTCGACGATCATACTGGTCAGGCCCTGGTCATTGGCGACGCCAAAGATGTCGTGCAATTCGGGGCGACGCAGGTCAGCGTCTACGAGGATGGTGCGCCGCTCTCCCTGTGCCATCGTGATCGCCAGGTTGGCCAGAACGGTGGATTTACCCTCGTCGGGGCCGGCCGAGGTGACGATCAGGGTCTCGATGGGCTTGTCGAGCGCGGCAAAGGTCAGGTTCGTCCGCAGTGTGCGATACGCTTCGGCCGCCGGACTGCGGGGATCCGTCAGTGTGATCAAGTTGGGTTCCTTTGTCGTTGTCACAGTTTGTGTCATGATCTGTCCCCATTCCTGGATTAATCAGTGGAGGGTATGGCGCCGACCACGGTCAGGTCTAGTTGGCGTTCCACATCCTGAGGCGTGCGGACGATGCCTGCCTCAAGCCATTCTAGGAAGAAAATGACCACGCCGGCGATCACCAGCCCAAAGATCCCACCTGCTGCGGTGACGACCTTGGTCTTGGGCCACGACTGGGTGTACCGAGGCTCGTCCCGCAGGTACGCCCACACGCGATCTTCCTTGAGTTGGCGCTGATTTTGCTGATCGCGCCATTGGATGAGTAGGTTGGCCCAGGTGCGAGCGATGTCGTTCGCCAGATCGCCATCATAGGCCTCGATCTCGATCTTGATGACCATACGATCTTCTTCGGCAGCGAAGCGGGCCTTGCTCCGCAACCCCTCCGGCGTCATTGGCAACTGCAGGGCGTCGATCACCTGCTGCGCCCATTGGTCCGAGTCGGCCACGGTCATATAGGTGCGCAGAAGCATCTTGGCGTATTGAGCCAGCCCCCAATCCGACCGTGCTGGTTCGATGATGACCTCGGCGATGGAGGTATACTCGGGATGCTGGATTTTGCTAAAGACGAAAGCGCTGCCGGCCGTCAGCACGATGGCGACGATGACGATCCACCAGCGCTTGCGCACGATCTGTACATAGTTCGTAAGTTCCATTTGTCGTGTCTCCTCTGGGAAGCGCGCGATATTGTACCACGTCAGTGGGCAATTAACAATAGACAATGAACAGCGGAGGCTTCACTGCTCGCCTCGAGGGAATCGTCCATTGACTACTTGCGCGGTATCTCGACCAATACGTCCACACCCAGGCCCTCCAACTCTGCTGCCTCACGAACGGTGGGATCCAGGTAGTGGGATAGGAACGCCAACGCGGCGCCAAGGACCACCGCCAGGCCGATCTTGATCGCGGGACCCATCAATTGAACGCGCAGTCCGGGTGCAAGCGGCGTGGGCGCCGGCGTGTCCAGCAATCGGACGGCGGGTTCGATGCCTTCCAACTGAGGGTAGTAGGCCCCGCCGTTCTCTGTGAGTTCGGCGATGATAGCCTGGGCTATGGCGGTGATCTGCTCTCCATTGGGCCAGGTGAGGTAGACGACGAGGATGGACTGGGCGTTGTCGGTGACGATGGCTGGCTGGATTCCACCGGCTGGGATCTGGAGCCCTTGCTCGGCCAATCGCGCGGCGACTGTTTGGGCAAAGACGCCGGTCTCAGCTACGTCCGCTAGGCCATTGGCGATGTATTCGGATGTGAGCCAGGGGTAGTAGCGGTCGTAATCCTCGCTGAGTCCGGCGGGCACCGTCCCCGCCGCGAAGCGCATCACCACTTGATACACCGGTCCCGGCGGGGTGTAGGTTACGATGACATACAGGAGTACAACGAACGCTGGCGCAGCGATGAGCCACCAGCGACGAAGCAGTATTTTCCAGTAGGTTCTCAGTTCCATACAAGGGCCTCCTATACCGTGTGCTGGGCATTGGATGGGGAACGCTCGCTGCTCGCCGTATGTTGTTCGAGGAATCGGTGCATCTTTTGTTTGAAAAGCTGCACGTCGAAGCGAGCGGCATTCTGGATGCAGGCCTGGGGGTCTATGGTGCCAGGATCAAAGCTGCGGACGACGGTGGCCAGCGCCCTGGGCGTGGGTTCCCGGAAAAATGCGCCGGTCTGGCCTTCAATGACCGTGTCGAGTACGCCACCTGTGCCGTAGGCGATGACTGGCCGGCCGGCGGCCTGGGCCTGAACTGGCACGATGGAAAAGTCCTCTGCCCCGGGCAGAATGTAGGCTCGACAGCGAGCAAATAGCTCGGGGAGCTCCTCGTCGGGCACGCGGCCCAGGAAGGTGGTGGTAGGACCGGCTATGGATTCCAGCGCTTCCCGATCCCGTCCATCTCCGGCAATGACCAATGGTCGACCCAGCATGTTAAAGGCCTGCACTGCTATGTCGATCCGCTTGTAGGGAACTAGGCGGGAGACGATGAGGTAATAGTCATCTCGAGTGGTGGCGGGCTGAAAGCGGGTCGTGTCCACTGGTGGGTGGATGACGATCGAGTCTCGTCTGTAGTAGCGACGGATGCGGGATTCGATCTCGCGCGAGATGGCGATGAAATGGCTCACTCGCTGTGCAGCCGCATAATCCCAGCGTCGAAGGATGGTGGTCAGGGGCCGCAAGGCCGTCTTTAGTGCTGGCGCCAAGTCCTCCCGTGAGGTGTAGGCGTCAAAGTCCCACACATAGCGCGTGGGCGATAGGCAGTAGCAGATGTGCACGGCGTCACCCGTTCGCACGCCGTGGCAGAAGCCGGATTTGTTGCTGAGTACCAGGTCATAATCGGAAAGGTCCGTTCTCGCGAACGCGAGAGGGTAGAGGAGTAGATACGATTGGTGATGCCGATAAATGCCCGGCAGATGGTCCATCCAGGATGGACGAATGTCCCAGGTGCGATAGGCCGAAGGCATCCCTGCCTGCCAGTATATCGAGGTGTAGATAGGCGCGCGGGGGAACATGTCGGTGAGCGTCTTCAAGACGTCCTCCGCGCCTCCGATTTGGTTCAGCCAGTCGTGGACGAGGGCCAGGTGCACGCTAAATCATGTCCTCAGTTGTGCGAGTAGGTTTTCTCATCACCATACGAATGTGTGCCTCTGCAGACGAGTGCCTCGATAGGACGCCAGCTCTTTCGATGGATGGGGGATGGCCCGAGCTGATCCAATGCCTCGCGATGTTGGCGCGTTCCGTAGCCCTTGTGCTGAGCGAGGCCATAGCCAGGAAAGTCCGAGTCGAGCGCTACCATTAGGCGGTCTCGGTTGACCTTGGCCACGATGCTGGCAGCGGCGACACTCAGGCAGTGGACGTCTGCCCTTGGCAGCGCATGCTGGGGAAGCCTCACCCCTGGAAGAAGCACGTAATCCAGCAAAAGTGCATCTACCTGTCCATCGAGTTCCGATACGGCGCGAGCAAACGCCTGTCGCGTGGCGGGGACAATGCCCAACGAATCCACCTCGGATGGGGCAGCCCATCCCACGCCTACCGCTTCCGCGATCTCCAGGATCACGGGCAGCAGGGCCTCTCGCCGTTTGGGACTCAGTTGTTTGGAGTCACGCACGCCGGACAGCAGACTCAGCAGGTTGGGGTGGTCGAGAGGGAGCACCACCGCCGCTGCGCAGACCGGCCCGGCCCACGCACCCCGTCCTGCTTCATCCAGGCCAGCCACGCGCGTGTGACCGGCGTTATGGAGTTTGTATTCTTCAGACAGATGGGGAACTAGAGAGCGGCTCACTGCTGCAAGACTCTTTCTGCTATGGACCTGCGGAGTGGGGCTGGGTTGTGGAGGTGAGTGGGGATCTAGGTCTCGTCATACAATCCCTTGACCTGGTTGAGCTGTACACGAATGACTTCTCTGGCCATCTCAACTGATTCCTTGAGGTAGCGGGCCATTTCTCCCTTCTGATCCTTGGTGTCGCTTTCATCCCGGTTTTGCCATTCGACCTCTGTCTCTTTTATGGCGTAACCGGCTCTCTCGAACAGGTATAAAAGCTCGACGTCGTAGGCGGAAACCTTCCATCCCTTGGGTCTATCCTTCCGTTTGAAGAACTCAAGGTGAGGAAATACCTTCAATGCCGCATCCCGACGGCATGACTTGAATCCGCACTGTGTGTCACTTATGCTCCGCAACAAGAACAGGCGGCGAAGATCGCGGAAAACGGCGCTGCCGATGCGCCGCATAATCGAAAAACCCTCTCGAGTGCTTCCTCGAGAACCAATCACCACGTCATAGCCTTTTGTATACCAGGGATAAAGCTTGCCTAACTCGCGGATAGGGGTTGACTGGTCCATGTCGGTGAACAGGACGATTTCTCCTTTGGCCTGCTGGATGCCCGCCCAGACCGCGGCGGGTTTTCCACCATGAGGGATGTCCTGCAGTGAAAAGCTCGCCGTGTTCTTGATAAAGTGTGCCACCAGGCCGCGGCTGTTGTCTGTGGATTCGTCGTTGACGATGATGACTTCCCACGTATACGCCTGCTCACTGAGGTACTGGTATACTTCATCCAGCACCCCTCTCTCTAGGTTCTTTTCCTCGTTGTAGCAGGGGATGATGATGGAAATGTGAGGGCTTGGTTCCTGGGTTTGCATCGTCAACTCTGGCAGGTGCCCGTGAGATCGCTTGGTGTTGTCGTCATAGCTGGAATCATACCCGTTTCAGGGGCTTTCGTCAACTTCGCGCAAGCTACGTTTGAGGTATGTTCGTGCAACGGAATGGCTATGCTACATACAGAG
>CAYUIS010000172.1:0-9132 GCA_964444825.1 uncultured Anaerolineales bacterium
ACCCGACGCCGGGTTAATCGTTTTTGGAACCAAGCGCAGGTGCAACGCACCCTGTACTTGGCCGCCCTTCGTCCTTGAGCCCTGTGCTTAGGACGCACAGGACTAAGCGCCGAAGGATCAAGGATGCAGGACAAGTGCCTCAGTCGGAAAGAGGCCGGCAGGCGAATGGCCCAGAATCATCATGAGGGACCAATGGGGCAGTCTGGCGAGGTGCGTCGCACCCAATCTTGCCTCCTGCCCCCTGCCCCCTGCCTCTTGCATCCTGTTTCACGCTAGGGTATAATCCCTCCGCCGCCACACCGCGGCTAGAAATGAGGACGTATGCCCCGAACCTACATAGCCCTCGACCTGGAGACCACCGGTCTCAGCGTCGACCATGATGCCATCATCGAGATCGGCGCGGTCAAGTTCACCGGCGAGGAGACGCTCGACACTTTCTCCACCTTTGTCAACCCTGGACGTCCCATCCCACCCGAGATCACGCAATTGACCGGCATCCGCGATGCGGACGTGGTGGGCGCCCCGAGCGTATACGACGTCCTGCCGCGCCTGGACCGCTTTGCCGGGCAACTGCCCGTCATAGGACACAACGTCGCTTTTGACCTGGGCTTTATCCAGCGCCACTCACACCTGCTCGAAAACGAAGGTCTCGACACGTTTGAGCTGGCCAGCGTGCTCCTGCCTCACGCCGAGCGGTATAGCCTGACGGCGTTATCCCGGTTGCTCCGCATCAAGCTCGAACACGCCCACCGGGCGCTGCACGATGCCCAGGCCACCCGCGATCTGTTCAACGCCCTATTGTATCAGGCCGCCGACCTCCCGCCCCGGTTGCTGAAAGAGATCGTCGGTCTCGGCCAGCAGGCGCGCTGGCCGGCCGCCAGCTTTTTCCGGGACGCGCTGGAGGAGGCCGCCCACCGCCCGCCAGACCGCCCCGCAAAGGCCCGGCCCGACGTTGCCCCGGCGGGACCACTGTTCGCGACGGCGACCAGGGTCCGCCCTCTACAGCCCACCGCCAAACGGACGCCTGTGGACGTAGATTTACTGGCGGCCCTGCTGGAACAAGGCGGGGGTTTTGAGGAGCGGTTCCCCCATTTTGAGCACCGCCCGCAGCAGGTGGCGATGCTGCGCGGCGTCGCCCAGGCGCTCAACCAGAGCCATCACCTGATGATCGAGGCGCCCACCGGGGTCGGCAAGTCGCTGGCCTATCTGATCCCCGCCATCGACTGGGCCTCGAAGAACGGCGAGCGGGTCGTCATCTCTACCAACACCATCAATCTCCAGGAGCAGTTGTATCGCAAGGACTTGCCCGACCTGGCCGGCGTCCTGCCGTACGACTTTCAAGCCGCCGTGCTCAAGGGCCGCTCTCACTATCTCTGTAGCGCCCGCCTGCAGGCAGCCCGCGGCCGCCGGGCCGAATCGCCCGACAAGGCCCGCGTGTTGGCCAAGGTTCTCGTATGGCTGCTCGAATCGGAGGATGGCGACGGGGACAGCCTCTTCCTGACAAGCCCGGTGGAGCGGGCCATATGGCGGCAGCTTTCGGCCGAGCACGAGGGCTGCCGGCCGGAGCACTGCACTCACTTTCACCGGGGCGAGTGCTATTTTTACCGCGCCCGCCACGATGCCGAGTCCGCCCACGTCATCGTCGTCAACCACGCCCTGCTGCTGGCCGACGTGGCGGTAGCGAATCGGGCCCTTCCGGAGTACAAATACCTGATCGTGGACGAGGCCCACCACCTGGAGGCCGCCACCACGAATGGGCTGAGCTTTGAGGCCGACCAGAGCAGTATACGGCGCCTACTCCTGGAGGTCGGGAAGGTAGGTTCAGGCGGACGGTTGAGCGGTCTGCTGTCGGACACCATCGGCCATTGCCAAGGGGCCCACCTGCCCGACAAGACGATGGAAAAGATAGAGCTCCTCGTCGGCAAGATCGGCCTGGTGGCCGTCGATGCACAACGTCACCTGGATCTGTTCTTTGAGAGCATCCACGAATTCATCGCCGAACATCAACAGGGCCGCCGCAGCCAGTATTCCCTGCGCCTGCGCGTCACATCGGGGCTGCGGGTCCAACCCGCCTGGGAATCGGTCGAGATCGCCTGGGACAATGCCAGGGCGCCACTGGTTGCCATCGCGGATGGTCTGAACCGCTTGGCTCGCAGCATCGACGAGCTGTCCAACTATGACATTCCCGACGCGGAGGACCTGCAGGCGCAAATACTTGGCGCGGCGCGGCGGCTGGGTGAGACCAGGGATCAGGTAAGCCACATGATCTCGAACCCTGATCCGTCGCTCATCTATTGGCTGGAGACCGATAGCAATGGCGAGCGGCTGCGGCTCCACGCGGCCCCCCTGCACGTCGGCCCGCTGGTCGAGACCCATCTCTTTCACACCAAAGAGTCGGTGATCCTGACCTCGGCCACGCTGCGCACCGGCGGCACCTTTGACTTTCTGCGGGAGCGACTGCACGCCTGGGAGGCGGACGAACTGGCGGTCGGGTCGCCCTTTGACTTTCCCAACTCGACGCTGGTCTACCTGGTGGACGACATCCCCGAGCCGGGCAAGCCCGGCTACCAGCGGGCAGTCGAGCAGGGTATGGCGGCCCTTTTCCGGGCCACCCAGGGGCGCGCACTGGCGCTGTTCACCTCCTACAACCAGCTCCGCTCCACCTTCCAGGCCATCCGCGCCCCCCTGAACCAGGCCGGCATCACCGTCCAGGGCCAGGGGCAGGGTATCTCGCGCACGCAGCTCCTGGAGGATTTTCGGACGAACGAGCGACAGGTGCTTTTGGGAACCCGCAGCTTTTGGGAAGGGGTGGACGTACCCGGCGAGGCGCTCAGTTGCCTGGCCATCGCCAAGCTCCCCTTCAGCGTGCCCAGCGATCCCGTGTTTGCCGCCCGGGCGGAGACCTTTGAGCAACCCTTCCTCGAGTACGCCGTGCCCGAGACGATCCTGCGTTTTTTGCAGGGATTCGGACGGCTGATCCGGTCGCGTACAGACCGGGGGGTGGTGGCCGTGTTCGACAGACGGCTGGTGAGCAAGAGCTATGGCTCGCTGTTCATCGAGTCGCTGCCCGACCCAACGATTCGCCAGGGGTCGGTGACGTCCCTCCCGGCAGCCGCCGCCCAGTGGCTATCGCAGAACAAGGGTAATGGACCGAAGGGGAGGTAACGATGGCCCTGTATTATCCTTCATTCGACGCCCTGAGCCTGGCCGACAAGCTCTTTGACGAGATCGGCGGATTGACAACCGGCTACCAGGGGCGAATCGGCGCGGCCTGGTACTGGCAATTGCCGGCCGGTATCCTGGCCACCGCCTGGCTCGATCACGCGGTGACCCCGGAGCGATGGGACGCCATCCGGGCCCAGGCCAGCACCCCCCGAGCCGGTATCTTTTCCACCGCCGATTTTCCCTTCCTCAGCTATGCCACCTCCGCCACTTCCCCGCCCTTTATCCACGACTTGCAGGGGCGGGCCGAATGGTCGAACCGGCTCTATTTCCAGATGGGACGGTTGATCAACGACGCCGTCCACTGGCTGGGCATGCTACACGCCATCGCCATCTCTCCCCAGATCAGCCCTCCCGCGTCCTTCCCCGCCATCAGCCGGCTGGAGCAACGGCTGGTGCGGTACGCGCTGGACGAGCTCGAGGGGTACTTTACGGTCAAAGAGCTGCACCAGGCCTTTGGCGGCGAGATCTCGCGCCGCCGGCTGAGCGCGCTGGCCCAGGCGTGGGAGGCCCGCGAGTTGCTGACGCAGCGCCCTCGCCGGGTGACGTACGCGCTCAGAACGCTGGTGGAGGGGGAGGAAGAGAGCAAACGTGAGGGTGTGTGATGGCTCTGCTGTCTGCTGATACGTCATTATCACTCGACAAATGAACCTAGTTGTGCTAAACTAGAGTTGGTGTTAACTATCGAATGAGAGAAGGTAGAGTGAGTAAAGGTGAGTATGAGCACAGTGGTGTTTGATATCCCGAAGGAAACCCTCTTGGCACTGAAGGTGTCAGAAGCAGAGGCCGGGGAGACATTGCGGATGGCCGCTGCTGTCAAGCTCTTCGAGTTGGGACGCTTGTCGTCTGGAGCCTCAGCTCGTTTGGCCGGTATCCCCCGCGTCGTCTTCTTGGCGCGCCTGGCAGACTATGGGGTAGATACCTTCAACCTGACCGAGGAACAACTCCAACAGGAAACCCGGCTTGCCTAAAGCGATCTGTGACACTTCCCCGCTGCAATATCTGCATCAACTGGAGTTGCTCCACATCTTAGCAGCGTTAACGGAAGGCGTGATCGTACCACCAGCGGTCGTGGACGAACTGGCGACAGGCAGGGCTCTGGGGGTGAACCTGCCCGACGTGGCCCAGTTGGACTGGGTGTCAGTTCGTCACCCTATCAGCGCAGCGGCTTTGCCGCTGGTGACCGACCTGGGGCCAGGAGAAACTCAGGTGCTTATGCTGGCTCTAGAGCTACCTGAAACGGTGGCTGTGCTCGACGATGCCCTGGCTCGCCGGGTGGCTCACACCTTGCGCTTGAATCTGACAGGCACGCTGGGGTTACTCATCGATGCTAAACAAGCGGGCGTAATATCGAGCGTTGAGCCGTGGCTAGACAAGCTGCACGCACTCCGGTTTCACCTTGCACAACACACCCGAGACGCGGTCCTCAGATTGGCGGGCGAAGAACCCTCATAAAGCGTATTAGCCATCCACCTCCCACGTAACGACCGTCTCGTTATCCTCCCCAAACACAAACCGTCCCCGGATCCGTTCCCCGGCCAGGACGCGCAGCAGCCAGTGCACGTCCCCCTGCCACATCTGCTCAAAGGGGATATCGTCTACCCCAAACCAGGCCGGTCGCATCTCGGCGCTCTCCGCAGGCTCGCCCTCCCACTTGGTGACGAGAAACACGCGCGCCCGCTTGTCCGAATCGGGATCGGCGGGAAACAGGAACGTCAAGCAGGCCGCCGGCTCAAGGTCCTTCTCGGCCACCTGGATGCCGATCTCCTCCGCCACCTCTCTGACCGCGGCCCGTTCGACCGTCTCACCGGGCTCGACCTTGCCGCCAAAGCCATTGTATTTCCCCACCCCGAAGCCCGTTTTCTTCAAACCCAACAGGATCTCTTCGGGAGGGTCGCCTCGCACCAGCAGGCACAGCGTTGCGTCTCTCACGGGGGAGAGTATATCACAGTGCGTTATCTGCGCTAGGCGGCTACTGATGAATGGGGCGCCAGTTTGCCCACCCCTGCCCTAGGGCGATTGCATTTGGCTGACCACAGCTCTGAGCCCTGTCCTCGGGGCGCCTTGCGCGATGAGAATCCGCTGTTGTAGCCCGATTTCGTCAAGGCCGTCCTTGACCGGACAGGACAAGGGCTGGGAGCGCTAAATGCGATAGCCCTGACCCCTGCCCGATTTGCGTGTTTTGCACAAGTGTGGTATAATATCTGCGTAGGACGAAGTAGGTTTTGGCAGCAATATCAAGGACCGCCCAGACTTGCGGAGACTGGGCGGTCTTTTTTGTGCTTAGCCCACGCCGCTTCGCCCAAAATCACACAGATAAGAGGTTTAAGGAGTAACAGTGACTGAAAGACAGGTAGGAACCGTCAAATGGTTCAACGATGCCAAGGGATATGGCTTTATTTCTCGGGAGGCTGGAGAGGACGTGTTCGTCCACTATTCGGCCATCGAGGGAGGGGGTTTCCGCTCATTGCGCGAGGAACAGCGGGTCGAGTTCGCCGTCGAGCAGGGAAACAAGGGACTACAGGCTGTCCAAGTGAGGGCTGTGTAGCAAGGCGTAGCGGCCTACGGCCGCTTCGATAGGAGAAAATGATGACAAAGAAACTATACGTGGGCAACTTGGCCTATTCCACCACCGATGCGGCTCTGTCCGAGCTCTTTGGCGGGGTCGGCGAAGTCGAGTCCGTTAATCTGATTACGGACCGCATGTCGGGTCGTTCGAAAGGCTTTGCCTTCGTCGAGATGGCGGACAACGCCACAGCCCAAGAGGCGATCAATCAACTCAACGGCCGGGAAATAGATGGCCGCGAGCTCAAGGTAGCAGAGGCGCGCCCCAAGCGGGATGACCGAGGCGGTGGTGGCGGCGGCGGCAGCTACAGGAGTCGCTGGTAAGATCAAAGCGCTCTAACAAAGAGACACAACCGCGCAGCTTCTCCGCAAGCTGCGCGGTTTTTCGTTCCTGGAGGGCAGCGGGACGGCACCCTTGCAGCAATCGTCATTCCGAACGACCTGTCCTGAGCCTGCCGAAGGAAAGTGAGGAATCTCGTGTGCCCAACGACGAGATCCTCCGCTTACGGACGTGCCGTCCACGCTCGGGATGGCGGTTTGCGAGGGAACTCTCTTGGTGACGGAGCTAGGAATCTCGTTGACAGAGGCTAGGCAATGCTCACCAGTTCTATGTCAAAGGTGAGGTCCTCTCCGGCCAATCGGTGGTTGCCATCTACAGTGACGCTCGTTTCGGAGACGCTGACCACCCTGACGATGACCGTCTCGCCATCCGGTTGGCGGACCTCCAACTCATCGCCGACCTCTGGCGCCAGGTTCCCGATCTGATCTCGGTCCAGGTCCCTCACCAATTCCTCGTGGTAGCCGCCGTACGCCTCTTCTGCCGGGATTGTCACGGTCTTGGATGCGCCCGTCTGCATCCCAACGACGGCGCGGTCAACGCCTGGTAGTACGCGACCCTCGCCCAAGATAAGCTCCAGCGGTGCGCGATTCTCAGAGGTAGCGAACACCGTGCCATTGGCCAACCGGCCCGTGAGGTGAACGTGAACGGTATCACCGTTTTTCGCCTGTGTCATTAGCCTGTCCTTTCCACAACTGGTATTGCCAGGTTCTCCGCTCTCGAGACGCGGATGGATTCAGTTTTCGGCAGGCGGGCGAGACCAGGTTTCCAGAGACAAAAAAGACCCGGATCCGAGAATCCAGGCATATGTATGGCGAACACAGACTTAACCCTGCCCAGCCTACAGCGAGATTATAGCAGCTTGATAGGAATTGTCAAACACACGTTCGCCAGTGAGTGTCCTGATCAGATGAGCCTGCCCTCGCTCTCGAACACCGGCTTGTCATCCAGGATACGCTGCGGCGCAAAGACCGACAGGTCGAGGCTCGGAGGTTGGCCCAAGATCAACTCGGCGATGTAGCGCCCTACAGCGTGACACTGCTGAAACCCGTGACCGGAAAAGCCGGTGATCAAGAACAGGCCCTCGAGCTCCGGCCAGGCCCCAAAGATACCGTTCCCATCAAAGGTGTTGACCGCATAGAGGCCGGCCCAGCCGCGAGCGACCTTGACCCGATCAAAGGCCGGCACGAACTCGATCAGCTCCGGCCACAGATCGTCGATGAATATCCGCCGGTCCCAACCAAACTCGAAACCCACGGGGTCATCCGGCAGCGACTTGCCACACGTAAAGGCGCCGGCGCGCTCGTGAAACAGGTACAGGCCCGAGGGCATAAAAAGAGCGGGCAGGATGTCATCCCGCTGCACCGTCGTCTCGAGCACAAACACCTGGCGTTTGACCGGCTCCACCGGCAGCTCGATCCCGACCGTGCGGGCCAGGCGGGGCGCCCAGGCCCCGGCGCTGTTGACCACGACTCCGGCCGTCAGTTCCTCGCCAGAGGCCAGCCTGACCCCGGTGACGCGGCTCTCGCTCGCCAGTATCTCGACCACCTCGGCCTCGATAAAGCGCGCGCCCAGGGCAACCGCCTTCCGCTTGTAGGCCATCAACACGGACCAGGGATCCATCGAACCATCCTGGGGGCCAAAGGTGCCTCCCACACAGCCCACCGGCTCGCACAGGGGATGGCGCTGCCGCACCTCGTCCGGCGTCAGCCACTCCACCGGACAGCCCAGGCTCTTTTGCAGCGCAAACCCTCGTTCCGCCTCTGCCCGCCCGGCTTCATCCACCAGGAAGAGATTGCCCTCCTGCCGGAAAGCCGCCTCCGGCCTGTCGCCATCGACGGCCATCTCCTCGGCGAAACGCTCCATCACCTCCATACCGTAGATAGAGATCTGGATGTTCTCCTTGACGTTAAACTGGATCCGCGCGTTGCCATCGGAGAGCGGGGTGGACGCCCTCTCGTACGTCGGGTCCATCTCGACGAGGGCAACCCGGATGCTATCGTCGGCCTTTCGCAAATAGTAGGCGGTCGCGCACCCCATCAGGCCGCCGCCCACCATAATCACGTCGTAGCTAGTGTCTGCCATATTGACCAGGCCCCCCTGTTGCCCAATCCCTAGACGGAGCGGGTGATCCCGCCATCCACGCGGATGTTCTGACCGGTGATATAGCCAGCATCCGCCGAGAGCAAAAACAGCGCTGCTTTGGCGATCTCGGCGACGCTGGCATATCGTCCCATCGGGATGCGGAGCAGATTCTCCTCCGACTCGGGATAACTGTCCACAAAGCCGGGCAAGATGTTGTTCATCCGAATCCCATCCTTGGCATATCGATCGGCGTACATCTTGGTAAAGCTCGCCAACGCGGCTCTGAGGCTGCTCGACACCGGGAAGGACGGATTTGGCTCAATGGCGGCCACCGTCGAGATATTGACGATCGCCCCACCCCCTTGTCTCTGCATCATGGGGGTCACCAGCCGCGCCATACGCACGACGTTGAGCATCACCAGATCGAGGCCCAGGTGCCAATCGGAATCCACGATCTCCAGCAACGGCCCTGTGGGCGGGTGGCCTGTGTTGTTGACCACCGCGTCCACGCGACCATAAGCGTCCACCGTGCGGTTGACGAGGGTTTCGAGATCGCCTGGCTCGGTCACCGAACCCGTCAGACCGATGCCACCGAGTTCGCGCGCCAGGGGTAACGCGCCACCCCCATTCGACATCAGCGCCACGCGGTACTCGTTGGCGACCAGTTCACGTGCGATAGCCGCGCCCATTCCCCGGCCGGCCGCGGTGACGATGGCTACCTTTTGCTCTGTCATATAGACCACTCCCGTCTGAGTTACTCCTGTGTAGATGCCCTTCCAACAGATGTCTATTATACTCACCCCTACCGATCTATACAAACGGGGTTCGCCTCGGGCTATCGCATCTAGCGCTCCCAGCCCTTGTCCTGTCCGGTCAAGGACGGCCTTTACGAAATCGGGCTACAACAGCGGATTCTCATCGCG